>NZ_JBIARA010000025.1:0-91827 GCF_042889525.1 Micromonospora sp. NPDC002575
ACGCTCGGCTGGGACAACCCAGCCGAGCGCCTACGTGATCTACTGACAACCACATAAGCCATCAGGTGTTGCGAGGACCCCCAGAAACCGCCCCGCATAGCAGGGGCCCCTTCCTAACGCCCCGGTGCCCGTGGCCCGGCTCAGGCGGGGCGGGAGGCGGCGGGACAGCGAGGCGGCGTCCGTCAGCAGGCCGGGTTGGCGGCGAGGCACATCCGGCGCGCCGCCGCGCGGCCCAGTTCGAGCAGCTCCGCGTCGCTCGTCCGGCGGTCGGCCGCCGGCCGGTCGAAGCCGAGCCCGCTCTCCGGCACGATCACGGTGACCAGGTCGCCGACCCTGACCAGCAGCAGGGTCTCCCTCGACGGCTTCACGTCGAGCGGCTTGCTCGTCGCCACGTCCACGGGAGTCGCCGAGGTGCGTTCCAGCACGACGGCCTGGTCGCCGGCGAAGTTGCCCGTGACCGCCCGCCAGGTGTGCGTCACCGAGGCCGTGACAGGCCCGCCGACCGACTGCATCGGCCTCACCTCGTGCCAGGTGCCGCAGGCCGCCATCGTCGCGTCCAGGTCGACGAACAGCCGGGTGGCGGCCCCCGGGGGAAGGCGGTAGACCTCCTGGGTGAGGACCCGGCGGCCGGCCGGCTGGCCCTCGCCGGGCGCGGGCCTCTGGAGCAGGGTCTGCGACCGGGAATACCGGGACACGGGCGGCTCCGCCACCAGTCCCCTTTCCCCGGCGCACGACTGGAGCAGCGGGTCGATCCGCACGGGCTCCCCGAGCCCCGAGTCGCCCAGCCGCACGTTGCTCGGCACGCCCACCTCGGCCGGGTCCAGCAGGGCCTCCTGCGGGATCTCGGCCCGCCCGGCCGGCTCCGCCCCCGTCGGGGAGAGCCCGCGGTCCGCCGGCGCCGCGAGGTGCCCGGCCCGGCCGCCGGCCGCCACCGCGAAGGCCGAGACCACGGCCAGCACGGCGGTCGCCGCCGCCACCGCCGTACGCCGGCTGCGACGGCGGGCCCGGGCGCGGATCTCCGCCGGTTCGAGCCAGCGTACGTCCCGCAGGTCCCGCCGCATCCGTTCGGCGAACGTCAGGTCGGTCAGGTGGTCCGCGTCGTGGTCGTCACGCATCGGCGGCCTCCTCCAGGTCAGAGACGGCGAGCAAACCGGCGAGCGCGGTGCGCCCCCGGGAGAGTCGGGCCTTCACGGTGCCGACCGGGGCGGCGGTCTGGCGCGCCACCTCGGCGACGGGCATGCCGAGCAGGTAGTACAGGGCGAGGGCGGTGCGCTGCTCCTCGGGGAGCCGCCGCAGCGCGGCCACCACCGCGACGGTGTCGGTGCTCGGCGCGGGGGCGGTGTCGTCGACGCCGTGCCGCAGGTACGCCCGGGCGCGGCTGCGCAGGCTGCGCCAGCGGCTGACCGCGATGCGGGAGGCGACGACCCGCACCCAGGCTTCGGGGTCGTCGTAGCCGGCCACCGTGGACCAGCGCTGCCACGCCCGGATGTACGCCTCCTGCACGGCGTCCTGCGCCTCGGCGAGGTTGCCGGTGAGCGCATAGACGAAGCCGAGCAGCCGCTGTCGGCTGCCCCGGTAGAACTCGTCGAACCCGTCGACTTCCGGCATCCACTGTCTCCCCCGCGTCCGTTCGCAGGGGACACGCGCGGGACGGGTCGGTCGGTTGCCCCGGTCGGGCCTTCGGTCGGTGCGGCCCCTGTACGGTGCGGCCGTCAGACGGTCAGGCCGGCGTCGGTGAGGATCGGGCCGGCCAGCAGCGCCGCGCCGACTGCCAGGGCCAGCAGGTTCACCAGCGCGAACAAGGCGACCCAGAACAGCGGCGGGAACGGGGTGAGCCGGGCCAGTTGGTCGGCGTCGGACTCCGGCATCCGGCCCCGGGAGCGCATCCGCTGGAGCTCGCCGACGGGCCGTACGCCGCCGAGGAGCAGGAACCACACGGACGTCCAGGCGAAGGCGGCCTGGACGTCCGGCGAGGCGTACCAGGAGACGGCGAGCACCACCCCGCCGGTGGCCAGCAGCGACACCGCGCCGAAGGCGTTGCGGACCATGACCAGCATGGCCAGCAGCAGCGCCACGGCGATCCAGAGCAGCAGGGTGATCCGGTTGCCGCCGAGCAGCCAGGCGCCGGCGAGGCCGACCAGGGACGGCGCGACGTAACCGGCGAGCAGGGTGAGGATCATGCCGGGGCCGGTGGGGCGGCCGGCGGAGAGGGTCAGCCCGGAGGTGTCCGAGTGCAGCCGGATGCCGTGCAGCCGGCGGCCGGTGAGCAGGGCGGCGAGGGCGTGCCCACCCTCGTGGGCGATGGTGACGGCGTTGCGGGCGATCCGCCAGGGCAGCCGGGTGCAGACCACCGCCAGCGCCACCGCGGCGGTGACGACGACGAGCAGCGGCGGCGGGTCGGGCTGCGCGGAGAACAGCTTGTCCCAGAGCGTGCCCAGCTCGTCGATCACCACCATGGGGCGCGAGCCTACCGGCCCGGGCCGCGCCGCGTCGGGGATGAAAGTTTTCTTTGAACGTCTTGTGATCTAGGGCAACTAGCTCCAAAGATGTATGTCAATCAAATGGCGTCCCTCTGGAGGAACCCATGATCCGTACCGGATTCACGCTGCGCCGACTGATCGCGGCGGGGATCACCGCCGTAGCGGCAGCGGCCACCGCCCTCGTCGCCACGACGGGCCCGGCGGCAGCCGCCACCACCGCCGGCGTCGACGTCTCCCACTACCAGGGGTCGATCAACTGGACGAGCGTCCGCAACGCGGGCATCGAGTTCGCGTTCATCAAGGCCACTGAGGGCACGAGCTACAAGGACCCGAACTTCAACGCCAACTACGTCAACGCCTACAACGCCGGGGTGATCCGCGGGGCGTACCACTTCGCCCGGCCGAACATCTCCTCCGGCGCCACCCAGGCCAACTACCTGGCCAGCAACGGCGGCGCGTGGTCGGCGGACAGCCGCACCCTGCCGGCGGCGCTGGACGTCGAGGCCAACCCGTACAGCGGCGGCACCTGCTACGGCCTCAGCACGTCCGGGATGCGTAGCTGGATCCAGGACTTCCTGAACACGTACAAGGCCCGCACCGGCCGGTTCGCGGTCATCTACACCACCACGAGCTGGTGGAACCAGTGCACCGGCAGCTGGACCGGGCCGTGGGCCAACCACCCGCTGTGGCTCGCCCGCTGGTCGAGCACCCCGGGCACCCTGCCGGCCGGCGCGCCGGTCTGGAGCTTCTGGCAGTACACCGCCTCCGGCAGCGTCTCCGGCATCAGCGGCAACGTCGACCGCAACTACTGGAACGGCGACCGCAGCCGGCTCATCGCCCTGGCGAACAACACCTGATCCGCGCCTGAGCCACACGTCTGATCGGCGCATGCGTGGCGACGGTCGGCGGCAGCGGGATCGACTGCGACCGTACGGTCGACGGTCGGTCCGGCTGCCGCCGGCCCGTCACTTCCCGGCACTCGCCATGCGGGCCACCGTGGCCCGCCGCGTCAGCCGCCAGGCGGCCACCCCGGCGGCGGTGACCGCCACGACGCCGAACACCGCGAACAGCACCGGAAGGCCCGCGCTGACCAGCAGCAGCGCCACGTCACCGAGCGCGACGAGCATCCACAGTGCCAGCCTGGGCCGCGCGTCCCTGCGTCGGCATCCCATGTCGCACCTCCTTGCGTCGTCCGGGATCAGGTACCCCGTTTGGCGCAAGGTCATGCGAGCCGCTTCACGGCGGCGGGAATCGCCTGGTCAGCGGGCCCGGTCGACATGGAGGGCGACCCGACCGGACGCCGGCCGGCCGGGCGCTCAGTCCTTCCGGTCCGGCTCGAACCCCTCGGCGATCCGGTCGAAGTCGGCCAGCCGCGCCTGCCAGTCCTTGTCCGCCACCTCCCACCGGAAGGCGTACCCCCGGTTCTTGGCCGTGACGAAGCCCCGGTTGCGGACGTGGATCCGGGTATTGTCCCGGGTCTCCAGCCACTCCCAGTCCGCGCACGTCTTGTAGTAGTCGCAGCGCTTGATGCTGAGATACTGGTAGTTGTTGACGTAGTTCTTCCGGGCCGGTTCCTGCCGCTTCCAGTCGGCGTAGGCGTCGTCCAGCGGGGTGCTCGTCCACTGCACCAGCAGCTCGCCCACCCCGTCGCGCTCCTCGAACACGATCGTGTTCTGCCCGACGTTGCGCCGCGTCCAGCCCTTCGGCAGGGGCAGCGAGAAGCCCGCCGGGTCCTTGTGCAGGACCCAACCCTCCGGCAGGGCGTCCGGGTCGACCGACGGGCTCGCCGACGGCGTCGGGCTGGGCGCGGCGCTGCTGGCCGGCGCAGGCGAGGACGGCGCGGCGGCCGACGGCGTCGACGAGGACAGGCCCGCCTGCGGCTCGCCGGGCCCCGGTTCGTCGTCGCCGCCCCGGCCGAGCAGCGGCACCGCCACCACCAGGCCGATCAGCAGCACCGCGACGAGCACGCCGACCAGCAGGTTGCGACGGCGGCGCTCGGGCTTCGTACCGGAGACGACCGCGGCCCGGCCCGTCGACGAGGGCGCCGGGCCGGCGGCGGCCGGCAGCACCGACGTCGGCGCGCCCCGCTTGCGGGCCCGGTCGGCCCACTCCCGCGGCGGGCCGGCAGGCTCGGGCGCGGGCGGCGACACGGGCACGGCCCCGCCCGGATCGATCCGGGTGTCGTCGACCAGACCGCCCGCCGCAACGGCGTCGTCCGCGTCGTCCGCGTCGTCCCCGTCGTCCGCGCCACCGTCGGCCCCGTCGGCCCGGGTCTCGTCGGCCCGGTCGGCCGGCGGGCCGTCGCTCCCACCGGCCGGCGGGTCCCCAGCCGCCTCGGTGGCGGTCTCGGCGTCCGGACCGGGGATCTTCGCCGTGGGGTCGGCCGCCCGCGCGCCGGTGTCCGCGACCTTCGCCGTCGGCGCGGCATCCGTGCTCGGCGTCGGCGGGTCGACCTTCGCGGTCGGCGCGGCGTCGACCGCCGGTGCGGGGACCTTCGCGGTCGGCGCGGCGTCCGTGCTCGGCGGGGAGACCTTCGCGGTCGCGTCGTCGCCGGCCGCGCCGGCCACCGCCGCGCCGCCGGCGACAAGGCCAGCCCCGGGGGTACGCGGCGCGGGCGGCACGGCCGGCCGGCTCGTGCGCTGCTCGGCGGGGCGCGGCGCGGGCACCACCGGCGGTCGCGGCTCGCGCGGCCCGTTGGGCCCAGGCCGGCGTACGCCGTCGAGCAGCGAGATCGTCTTGGAGCGCCGCCCGGCGGCGCGGCGCAGCAGCCGCTCGGCCACCTCGGCGTCGATCCGCTCGGCCGGATCCTTGCGGAGCAGCCCGTTCAGCACCGGCTTCAGCGGGCCGGCGTTCCTCGGCGGCGGCATCGGCTCCGTGGCCAGCGCCGCCAGGGTGGCGATGGCCGACGGCCGGGCGTACGGCGACTTGCCCTCCACCGCCGCGTAGAGCGTCGCGCCCAGCGACCAGAGGTCGGCCTCCGGCCCCGCCGTGCCGTCGCGCGCCCGCTCCGGGGCGATGTACGCCGGGGAACCCAGCACCATGCCGGTGCGCGTCACGTTCGGGTCGCCCGGGATCGTCGCCAGGCCGAAGTCGGTCAGCACCACCCGGCCGTCCGTGCCGAGCAGCACGTTGCCCGGCTTGACGTCCCGGTGCATCACGCCGGCCTTGTGGGCCGCCTTCAGCGCGCCCAGCACCCCCAGGCCGATCTCGACCGCCTTGGCCGGCGACACCGGACCGTCCTCGGCGAGAGTGTCCTGAAGGGACTTCGACGCCACGTACTCCATGACGATCCACGGGTCGCCGTCGGTGCGCAGCACGTCGAAGATGCGGACCACGTTGACATGATTGAGCCGCGCGATCGCGCGGGCCTCCCGCAGCGAGCGTTCCCGCATCTCGCGGCGCTCCTCCGGGGTGAGGCTGGGCGGCGGGACCAGTTCCTTGATCGCCACGTCCCGGTGCAGCACCTCGTCGCGCGCCTTCCACACCCGACCCATGCCGCCCTGGCCGAGCGGCGAAAGGAGCCGGTACCGGTCGGCGACGAGTTGGGGAAGCGCGTTCGACATCGCTGGAGACGGTACCCGGCGGTGGCCCGCCGCACACCGCCGGCACGCCACTGTGCGACGAAGGTCAAGTTCGCGACGCGTACGCTGGATGGCATGTCTGCCGATGAGCCGCTGTTCCGGGTGACCCGGGGCGTGCCGACCGCCGAGGAACTGGCCGCGCTGGTCGGCGTCATCGTCACCCGGAGCCGCCCCACCGCCGCCCCCGGGCCGGCCGCGCCGTCGGCCTGGGCGCGCAGCGGCCGCCCCCGCGGCGCGGCGCCCACCGCCGGCCCGGGCGCCTGGCGCGCCTCCGGCCTGCCCCGCTGACCCGCCGGCCGCCGTCCGGCGTGCCCCGCTGCCGTCGGGGGCTCCCGGAGGTCGGCGACACCCGTTAGCCTCACTCAGGGAAACGGTGTAGTTACGGGTAGGGAGGGCCGATGATCCCCGAGGAGGACCGCCCAGCGCCCTGGTTGAGCGGCTACGGCAGCATCGAGGCCGACATCCGCCAGATGCGCGAGTTCGCCGACAAGCTCCAGGCGGAGGTCGAGCGGAACTACGCTCCGCACCTGTCGTACATCGCGGACGACATGAAGGCGCAGATTCCCAACCCCGCCGATGCCTTCATCGAGCTGGTGCAGTTCCTCAAGGCACACAACGAGACGCAGCAGGCCACCGCCACCATGGTCTGGTCCGTCGGCGGAGCCACCGGCCACCTGGCCGCCGCAGCCGGCCGGATCGCCACGCAGTACGCCGACTCCGACGCCTTCTCGGCCGCCCGCGTCTCCGACGTGGAACGGGCCCTCGCCAACCCCGGCGGGGCAGGGCACGGCCGACCCACGCCAGCCCTGCCCGACCCGACGGGCCCGGACAGCGGGCCGGGGCGGGCGGTGCTGCCATGATCGAGCGGGGCAGCGGCCGGACGTCCGGCCTCACCGACTGGCGGCTGATGGATCTGCTGAGCATGTGGGCCTGCATCCAGGACCACGACACCGCTGGGCACTGGAAGCAGGTCGCCGGCTGGCGCAAGGTCTGCGACCTCGCGCAGGCGCACCTGGGCCGGCTCAAGGAATACCGGCGCGGCCTCGCCGAGGCGTGGCCCCCGGCGACCAACGCCGCCGCCCAGGCGTACCTCGGCGAGCTGGACGACCTGATCGACAAGGTGCAGCGCACCCACGACGCGGCAGCCGCGAACTACGACGCCCTCGCCGCGGCCACCCGGGCGATCAGCAGCGCCCGAGCAGAACTGAAGCCGCTGCACGACGAGTACGTGGATAAGCTCCAGCAGAAGCGGACGTACGAGGCGACCGCCGCCGATCCGAAGGCGGCGATGGGCGCCCGGGTGCCGGACAAGCCGGTGACCGACGCCGACCTGGAACGACTCAACATCCAGGCCCGGAACTTGATGTACGGGTTGAGCGGCGAACTCCAACAGGCCCAAGCAATGCTCCGCCAACCTCCAACCATCAAGCCACGCATTGACGATGGCGATCAACCTGCCTTCGGTTCAGGAAACGGTTCAATTCCCGCCATTCCGCCAATTATCCCGATACCCACAGAAGTTTCCTTCAACAACACTCCTGCCAAGTTGACTAATTCACGATCAGGCATATCGTCGCCGACAGCGCCGGGCTTAGGCCCAGTTCTCGGAGGAATGAGCCCAAACTCAGCTACCCCTTTAACGCAGGCAGGCCTTCCCGGGCTTCCTTCAACACCTTCGAACACGCCGGGCATCGGTTCGTCGCCGATCCTTCCACCCGGTGCCGGCAATGCGAAACTCCCCTATACGCCACCACCAAAAGGCCCACTCGGGCCTTCAGCCCGGCCCCTCGCCAGTGGCAACCCCACCCCACACGCAGGTTCACCACGGACCACTCCACCGCCTGGCCTGATCGGCAATGCTCCCTCTACGGGACCTAGCCAATCCAAAGGCCCCACTCCTTCTCGCCGGATCAATCCGGTAGGAGGTGTTATCGGGGGCGGTGGAGCCGGCACGGCACCGGGTGGAGCCGCAGGGTCACGTCCCGGACTTGGCCGGCCAAGTCAGTTCGGAACTATGAGTAACATGCATCCCCTAGGCCCAGCCTGGGGGACAGGCAATGAACCAAGAAACGGTTTCGTCGCCGAAGAAGACCAGGATGGAGTGCGTCGATGGGACCCGGACCATCCGTGGGAGACTGAACGAGGAGTGAGCCCAATCGTTCGCCCTCCAGATGATGAGGGCCCAATAAATCCAGGCCCGGCTATCGGTTTTGACCGGTGACAGATCTGCCCGCCTGGGTCACGCTAACCACCCTCCTCCTGTCGGCTAGCATATTTCCAGCCACTAACGGCAGCGGGAACGACACTCCAAGCGAATCCACCCTAATAAGAAGCAGCCAATGGCACCTTGGGTACCTTAACGCCCCCAAGGCCCATCAAATAAGTCGAGGTGCCGGGGTCACGGTGGCCGTACCGGACACCGGAGTAGATCCGCACCCCGACCTGCAAAACAACTTACTCCCTGGAATGGACATCATTCCCGGGGGAGACGGCCACGGCCAGAGAGACCAAAACAGTCACGGAACAGGCATGGCCGGCTTAATTGCTGCCCACGGAAGAGCCGGCAGACTGGGAGCTCTCGGAATCTCCCCCGAGGCAAGGATTCTGCCGATCTTCTGCTCACCCCCACACGCCGACGGAAATCCTGACGCACTAGCTCAAGGAATTGAATTCGCAATCTCCAATGGCGCCGACATAATCAGCATCTCCAGCGGCGGCGGAACGAGTTCTCGACTCAATCGGGCAGTCGAAACGGCACTAGCATCGGACATTGTTGTAGTGGCCGGTTCGGGCAATAGGCCATTGGATCAGCTTGTCAGCTATCCCGCTAGCGAACCCGAGGTCCTAGCGGTTGGGGGGATAGATAGGAATGGAAACCACGCTGCGATATCCACCACCGGGCCAGAGGTTGACATCGTCGCGCCGGCGGTGGACATCTATAGCACAAGCACCGATGGTAAGTACCGCCGAGGAACAGGCACTTCGGATGCCACTGCGATAGTCGCGGGGGCAGCTGCTCTTGTCCGGTCCAAGTTCCCCGACCTGCCTGCCTCGGAGGTCGTCCACCGTCTCACTGCCACCGCCATCGACAAAGGGCCGCCCGGCCGTGACGACGAGTACGGCTACGGGGTCGTCGACCTGGTGGCGGCGCTCACGGCAGACGTACCCCCGGCGGGTTTCGAGTCGGCGACGGCGGGTGCGCCGGGCGCGACCGGGCCGCACACGACGGCGGACGCGGAGCCGGCCGACGATGGTGACGACGGGTCGACGGCTCGCGGCCTGGCCACGTTGGGGTTCATCGTGGCCGCTGCGGGAGCCTGGGCGCTGGTCGCGCGACGACGGCGGCTGAGTGACGATCCGCCGCCTCGGATAAGCCGATGAGCCGCAGGCGGTGACGCCATGTCGGCGACATGGGGGTATCCGGGGGGTGGGATACCGCTACCTGGCCGACATGATCAAGGCAGGCCAACATGATCAAGGTAGGACGCCGGCCAGCCAGCGGCGACGCAGGTGGGGGAGGCGGTAGCGTCGGCGGCGTGTCGAACTCGAATGCGCTCCGACTCGTGCTCGCGTCGGCGAGCCCTGCCCGTCGCAAGCTCCTCCACGCCGCCGGCATCGAACCCGATGTGCTGGTCAGCGGGGTCGATGAGTCTCAGGTGGTCAGCGAACGGGCCGAGGACCTGTGCCTGGAGCTGGCCCGCCTGAAGGCGCAGGCGGTCGTCGGCCGGCTGCGGCCCTCCGCCGGCGAGCGGACGTTGGTGCTCGGCTGCGACTCGGTGCTCGCCTTCGACGGCGAGATCCTCGGCAAGCCGGCCGACGGGGCCGACGCGACCCGGCGTTGGGAGCGGATGCGGGGGCGCACCGGCGTGCTGCACACCGGGCACTGCCTGATCGACGTCGTCCACGAGACGCGCGCCGAGGCGGTCGCCTCGACCACCGTGCGGTTCGCCGAGATCAGCGACGAGGAGATCGCGGCGTACGTCGCGACGGGCGAGCCGCTCGCGGTGGCCGGCGCGTTCACCATCGACGGGATGGGCGGGGCGTTCCTGGAGGGTGTCGACGGCGACCCGGGCACGGTGGTCGGGCTTTCCCTGCCGCTGCTGCGCCGGCTCCTCGGCGAGCTGGACCTGCGAATCATCGACCTGTGGACGAAGGTCGCGCCGGGCGGCCAGGAGGTCGAGGCGCTGGGTACGGTCCGGTCATGACGACGAAGTCGCTGCCGCTGACCCCGGAACTGCACGCGTACGTGGTGGCCCACGGGTCGGCCCCGGACGAGGTGATGCGGGACCTGATCGAGGAGACCCGCGCCGCGCTGCCCGGCGAGGCGAGGATGCAGGTGGCCCCGGAGCAGGCCGCGTTCCTGACGTTCCTCACCCGGTTGGTCGGGGCGCGGCGGGCGGTGGAGGTGGGCACCTTCACCGGGATGTCCTCGCTGGCGATCGCGCGCGGGCTCACCGAGGGTGGGCGGTTGACCTGCTTCGACATCTCGGCGGAGTACACGGGCGTGGCGCGGCGGTACTGGGCGCGGGCCGGGGTCGACGACCGGATCGAGCTGCGAATCGGGCCGGCCGGGGACACGCTGCGGGAGCTGCCGCACGAGCGGCACCTGGACTTCGCGTTCATCGACGCGGACAAGGTCGGCTACCCGGTCTACTGGGCGGAGCTGGTGCCGCGCATGCGCCCGGGCGGGATCGTCGCGGTGGACAACACGCTGCGTGGGGGTCGGGTGCTCGCCCCGAGCAACGCCGACGACCGGGCCGTCGCCGCGTTCAACGACGAGGTGATGGCCGACGTCCGGGTGGAACCGGTGCTGCTGCCGATCGCCGACGGGTTGACCCTGGCCCGGGTGCGCTGACGGGCCTCGACCGGCCGCTCGCTCCCTCTCGCACGCGCCGCCGCGCCCCGCTGCGCCCCGCCGTGATCGGGGCGCAGCGGGGCGGGGCGGCGCGGGGGCGCGGCGTGCGGTTTGGAGGGGGCCCTTCCTATACAAAAGGCGTTAACAGGGGGCCCTTCCTTACCCGCTCAGCGGACGCTGCGGGCGAACTGGCGGGCGGCCCAGGCGACGCCGGCGGCGGCCAGCACCGCAATGATGCCCAGGCCCTGCCAGACCTTGTCGTTGCCGAGGTCGCCGGCGAAGAGGGCCCGGGTGCCGTCCACGGCCCAGGAGAACGGGTTCCACTCGGCGATGCCCTGCAGCCAGCCGGGGGCGAAGGTGAGCGGCAGCAGGATGCCGGAGAGCAGCAGCACCGGCTGGGCGACGGTGTTCATCAGCGGGGCGAGCGCGTCCTCGCTCTTGACCTTGAGCGCGACGCCGTAGGAGACGGCCGAGGTCATCAGCGCGATGAGGGCGAGCATCAGGTAGGCCAGCAGCAGGTCGCCGATGAACACGCGCAGCTCGAACAGGAGCGCGAGCACGGTGATGATGACGGCCTGGACGAGCAGCGACACGACGTCGCGCAGGGACCGGCCGAGCAGCAGCGCGAGCCGGCTGACCGGGGTGACCCGGGACCGTTCGATGACCCCGGCGCGCAGCTCGGCGATCAGGCCGAAGCCCTGGAAGAGGCCGCCGAAGATGGCCAGCAGGACCAGCAGGCCGGGCACGAAGATCTTGTACGCCTCGGCCTGGGTCGGCGCGTTCAGCGCCGGCTTGAGCAGCGGGGCGAACAGCAGCAGGTACATCACCGGCTGGAAGACGCCGACGAAGACCCAGACCGGGTTGCGGAGCAGGAGCTGCGCCTGGCGCTGGAAGACGAGCCAGGTGTCGCGGGCGAACTTCATGATCGACTCCGGGGAGGTCAGGACTCGCGCAGCGAGCGGCCGGTCTTGGTGAGGAAGACGTCGTCGAGGCTGGGGCGGTGCAGCTCGATGGAGTTGAGCGCGAGGCCGGCCTGGTCGAGCCGGCGCAGGACCTGCGGGATGGCGGTCGCCCCGTCGTCGACGGTCAGCCGCAGGCCGCCGCCGTCGGCGGTCTCCAGCTTGGCGACGTACGGCTCGGTGTCGAGCAGTTCGGCAGCCCGCGGGGTGCCGGCGACGTCGAGCCCGACGAGCAGCACCTCGCCGGAGATCTCGCGCTTCAGGCCCGTCGGGGTGCCCTCGGCGACCACCTCGCCGTGGTCCATGATCGCGATACGGTCGCAGAGCGCGTCGGCCTCGTCGAGGTAGTGCGTGGTGATGAAGACGGTCATCCCCTCGGCGCGCAGCCGGCGGATCTCGTCCCACATGTGGGCGCGGCTCTGCGGGTCGAGGCCGGTGGTCGGCTCGTCGAGGAAGACGATGCGCGGGTCGTGGATGATGCCGAGGGCGATCTCGACGCGGCGGCGCTGGCCGCCGGAGTAGGTCTTGCACTTGCGGTCGGCGTACTCGGTGAGCTGGAAGGCGGCGAGGGCGCGTTCGGCGCGGCGGCGGGCGTCGGCCTTGCCGATGCCGTACATCCGGGCGTGCAGGACCAGCTCCTCGCGGGCGGTGGAGTCGTCCCAGGTGCTGCCGCCCTGGGCGACGTAGCCGATGCGGCGGCGCACCTCGGCGGGGTCGCGCAGCAGGTCGGCCCCGGCGATGGTGGCCTGGCCGCCGTCGGGGGCGATGAGGGTGGCCAGCATCCGCAGGGTGGTGGTCTTGCCGGCGCCGTTGGGGCCGAGGAACCCGAAGATCTCCCCCTCGGCGACGTCCAGGTCGACGCCGCGGACGGCGTCGACGGTCTTGTGCTGTCGACCGGCGCGGGAGCGGAACGACTTCCGCAGCCCTCTGGTCTGGATCATCTTCGCTCCTGGTCGTCCTGGCCGGACGGGGCCGGCCGCTCCCCGGAAACGCCACGCCACAGGGGTGGCCCCGAAACTCCCGGCGAGACTAACGCGATATAGCTTCTTTGGTCAACTTTGATTATTGCGACTCGTCCGCCCCCTCCCCGACGTGCCAGTCGTCCCGCCCGGTCAACCCCTCCGGCAGGTACGGCACGCCGGCCTCGATCCGGTCGGCGACCCGCTCGCACCACTCCGCCTCGACCTCGCCCCGGGCGATCCACAGCTCGTACGTCCAGCTCACGCCCACCGGCTTGGAGTCGCGGATCCAGGCGGACGCCATCGAGGCACGCATGCTCTCCACGCCGGCCCGCAGCACCTGCCCCCGGCTGCGCAGCGCGGCCGCCGCCTCCGGCCTGGGCAACGCCGGCAGGAACGCGAACGCCGCCATGAACGGGTCGTTCGTCTGATGATTGCCCCACCACAGGTCGCGCAGCAGGGTCTCGAACTCGTCGACCCCCTTCGGGGTGATCTCGTACGTCGTCCGGGCCGGCCGGACGCCGACCTGCTCGGTGGCGACCTCGCGGAGCAGCCCCTCCTCGCCGAGCTTGCGCAGCGCGTGGTAGATCGAGCCGGGCTGCACGTTGGCCCACTTGTCGGCGCCCCAACTGAGCAGCTCGCGGCGGACGTCGTAGCCGTGCACCGGCTGCATCCACTTGACCAGACCGAGAATCATCATCCGAGTGGCAGACACCGGAGAAGCGTATTAGGCAAGTTTGACTATCGGCGGCGGGACAGTGCCACATCCCACACTGAGCGATCGTTAGGGCCGCGACCTCGGCCGATACACTCCCCGTCAGCAACATCCCGGGAGGAGCCACGAGGTGCGCAAGGTACTCATCGCCAACCGAGGAGAGATCGCCGTCCGCGTCATCCGCGCCTGCCGCGACGCCGGCCTGGGCAGCGTCTCCGTCTACGCCGACTCCGACCGGGACGCGCTGCACGCCACCCTGGCCGACGAGGCGTACGCCCTGGGTGGCGACACCGCCGCCGAGACGTACCTGCGGATCGACAAGCTGATCGCCGTCGCCGCGCGGGCCGGCGCGGACGCCGTCCACCCCGGGTACGGCTTCCTCTCCGAGAACGCCGACTTCGCCGAGGCCGTCCTCGACGCGGGCCTGACCTGGATCGGCCCGACCCCGCAGGCGATCCGCGACCTCGGCGACAAGGTCACCGCCCGGCACATCGCCCAGCGGGCCGGCGCGCCCCTGGTGCCCGGCACCCCGGACCCGGTCGCCGGCCACGAGGAGGTGACCGCGTTCGCGGTCGAGCACGGCCTGCCCGTGGCCATCAAGGCCGCCTTCGGCGGCGGCGGTCGCGGCCTCAAGGTGGCCCGCACCCTGGAGGAGATCCCGCACCTGTTCGAGTCGGCCACCCGCGAGGCGGTCGCCGCGTTCGGCCGGGGCGAGTGCTTCGTCGAGCGGTACCTCGACCGGCCCCGGCACGTCGAGGCGCAGGTCCTCGCCGACCAGCACGGCAACGTGGTCGTCGTCGGCACCCGGGACTGCTCGCTCCAGCGCCGGCACCAGAAGCTCGTCGAGGAGGCCCCCGCGCCGTTCCTCACCGACGCCCAGCGCGCCCAGATCCACGACAGCGCCAGGGCGATCTGCCGGGAGGCCGGCTACCACGGCGCGGGCACGGTGGAATACCTGGTGGGCGCGGACGGCACGATCTCCTTCCTGGAGGTCAACACCCGCCTCCAGGTCGAGCACCCGGTCACCGAGGAGACCGCCGGCATCGACCTCGTACGCGAGCAGTTCCGCATCGCCGACGGCGAGCGGCTGCGGCTGACCGAGGACCCGACGCCGCGCGGGCACGCCATCGAGTTCCGGATCAACGGCGAGGACCCGGGCCGCAACTTCCTGCCCGCCCCCGGCACGGTCACCGCGCTGCGGCTGCCCACCGGGCCCGGCGTCCGCGTGGACACCGGCATCTCGGCCGGCGACGTGATCGGCGGCAACTTCGACTCGCTGCTGGCCAAGGTGATCGTCACCGGCGAGACCCGCACCGAGGCCCTGGAGCGGGCCCGGCGGGCGCTGGACGAGATGGTCGTCGAGGGGATGGCCACCGCGCTGCCGTTCCACCGCCTGGTGGTGCGCGACCCCGCGTTCACCGCCGCGCCGTTCACCGTGCACACCCGGTGGATCGAGACGGAGTTCCACAACACCGTCCCGCCGTTCACCGCCGCCGCCGGCCCCGCCGAGGGCCCGGCCGAGCGGGAGACCGTCGTGGTCGAGGTGGGCGGCAAGCGGCTGGAGGTGACGCTGCCCGCCGGCCTCGGCGCGGGTACGTCCGCCGCCGCTCCCGCCGCGCGGAGGCCGGCCCGCCGGGGCGGCGGGGCGAAGGCCGGCGCGGCGGTCGACGGCGACGCGCTCACCTCCCCGATGCAGGGCACGATCGTGAAGATCGCCGTCGCGGACGGGGACACCGTCGCCGAGGGCGACCTGGTCGTGGTGCTGGAGGCGATGAAGATGGAGCAGTCCCTGTACGCGCACAAGGCGGGCACGGTCAGCGGGCTGTCCGCCGAGGTCGGCGCGGTCATCACCGCCGGCTCCCCCATCTGCACGATCGCCTGAGGCGCAAGGAAGGGCCCCCTGTTAACGCATTCTGTATAGGAAGGGCCCCTTCCTAACGCCCTGCGCCGTCGCCGGGCGCGGGCCGAGCGCAGGACTGCGCGTACCTCGGCCCGGGGTGTTTTCCGCGACCACCGCGGGCGGCGGAGCCCAGGTGCGGCAATGATGGCCGGGTGCGGTTCCTACACGGCGCGGTTCCCGCGCACGACCTGACCTACAACGACGTCTTCATGGCGCCGGCCCGCTCCGAGGTCGGCTCCCGGCTGGACGTCGACCTGGCCACCTCTGACGGCACGGGCACCACCATCCCCCTGGTGGTGGCGAACATGACGGCGGTGGCCGGCCGGCGGATGGCCGAGACCGTCGCCCGGCGCGGCGCGATCGCGGTGATCCCGCAGGACATCCCGATCGACGTGGTGGCCAACGTCGTCGGCTGGGTCAAGCGGCGGCACCTGGTGCACGACACGGCGATCACCCTCGGCCCCAGCGACACCGTCGGCGACGCCATCCACCTGCTGCCGAAGCGGTCCCACGGCGCGGTGGTGGTGGTCGACGAGACCGGCCGCCCCCTGGGCGTGGTGACGGAGGCGGACACCCTGGGGGTGGACCGGTTCGCCCAGCTCCGGCACGTGATGTCGACCGAGTTGCACACGGTGCCGGCGGACGCGGACCCGCGTACCGGATTCGACCGGCTCTCGGCGGCCCGGCGGCGGCTCGCGCCGGTGGTGGACGGCGACGGCCGCCTCGTCGGGGTGCTGACCCGCAAGGGCGCGCTGCGCGCGACCCTCTACCGGCCGGCGGTGGACGACCGCGGCCGGCTGCGGATCGCGGCGGCCGTCGGCATCAACGGCGACGTCACGGGCAAGGCCGCCGCGCTGCTGGAGGCCGGGGTCGACACCCTGGTGGTGGACACGGCGCACGGGCACCAGGAGCGGATGATGTCCGCGCTGCGGGCGGTGCGCAAGCTCGACCCGGGCGTCCCGGTCGCGGCCGGCAACGTCGTCACCGCCGACGGGGTACGCGACCTCGTCGAGGCCGGCGCCGACATCGTGAAGGTGGGCGTCGGGCCGGGCGCGATGTGCACCACCCGGATGATGACCGGCGTGGGCCGGCCGCAGTTCTCGGCGGTGCTGGACTGCGCGCAGGCGGCACGGGAGCTGGGCCGGCACGTCTGGGCCGACGGCGGGGTGCGGCACCCGCGGGACGTGGCGCTGGCGCTGGCGGCCGGCGCGTCGAACGTGATGATCGGGTCCTGGTTCGCCGGCACCTACGAGTCCCCCGGCGACCTGTACGCGGACGCGGACGGCCGGCGGTACAAGGAGAGCTTCGGGATGGCCTCGTCGCGGGCGGTCAGCGCGCGCACTGCCGAGGACGGCGCGTTCGACCGGGCCCGCAAGGCGATCTTCGAGGAGGGCATCTCCTCGGCCCGGATGTACCTCGACCCGGACCGTCCGGGCGTCGAGGACCTGATCGACGAGATCATTTCCGGGGTACGCAGCGCGTGCACGTACGCGGGCGCGCGCAGCCTGGCGGAGTTCGCGGACCGGGCGTTGGTGGGGGTGCAGAGCACGGCCGGCTACACCGAGGGGATGCCCCTCCCGACGAGCTGGTGACCCCACCGGAGCCTGCGCCGGAGCCGGCATCGGCGTCGGCGTCGCAGCCGGCATCGGCGTCGGGCGCTCCGGCCGGGCGCGGGCGCACCGGGCCCGGCCGGTGAGAAGGGCGCCCTTCTCTACCGCAGGGGTTTGCAGGGGGCCCTTCCTTCCCCGCAGGCCCGTTGATTGCTCGACGGTCTAACTATTATTGGGTGCTAACTTCTAGCCATGGAGCAGGTTTCGCCCGCATCGCCGGCCCGCGCCGTCGTGCCCGGCGCCCAGGCGAGCCCGGCGGACGGCAGGACGCCGGGCAGCGGGACTGCGGGCCGGCAGGCGGCGGACGACGAGGCGGTGGCCGCGCTGCGCGAGATGCTCCGGGTCGCCGGGGACACCCGCGCCGCGCTGGCCCGGCGGCTGGGCATCGGGGCGACCGACGCCGCCGCGATCGACCACCTCGTCGCCAGCCCGGAGCCCCTCGGCCCCGTGGAGCTGGGCAACCGGCTGGGCATCCGGTCGGCGTCGGCGACCACCCTGGTCGACCGGCTGGTGCAGGCCGGGCACGTGACGCGGGCGCCGCACCCGCGCGACCGGCGGAGGCTCTGCCTCCAGGTCACCGGCCACGCCGCCGAACAGGTGGTCGAGGCGCTGCGGCCGATGCTCGCCGGGGTGGAGCGGGCGGTCGGCCGGCTCTCCCCTGAGCAGGCGGCGGCAACCGCCGCGTTCCTGCGCGAGATGGCCGAGGTGATGCGCGAGTACATCGACGCCACCCCGGCCGAGCCGGCGCACCGCCGCGCTCCGCGCTGAGCCGGCGTCGGCCGAAGAGGCGGCGTCAGTCGACGAGCCGGCGTCAGTCGAAGAGGCCCGGCATCAGTCGAAGAGCCGGCGGATGACGGTCCGGGCGGCGGCCTCCGGGTCCGGGCCGGTGCGGGGCGGGAGCGCCCCGGCCAGCCAGAGCGTCGCGAATCCGTGCACGATCGACCAGGCGGCGAGGGCGTCGGAGTCCCGGTCCGGGTCGGCTTCGTCGCGCGGAAGGGCCGCCACCCCGGCCCGCAGCGCCGCGCCGGCCCGCTCGCGGGCGGCCACCACCTCCGGGTCGTCGCGGCGGTAGAGCTCCGGGCGGAACATCACCTCGAAGTGGGCCCGGTGCCCGACCGCGAAGCGGACGTACGCGACGCCGGCGTCGAGCAGGTCGCCGGCCTCGCGTAGCGCCCCGGCCAGCAGGTCGAAGCCGTCGACGGCGAGCGCGGTGAGCAGCCCCGCCTTGTCGCCGAAGTGGTGTGCGGGGGCGGCGTGCGAGACGCCGGCCCGGCGGGCCAGCTCGCGCAGGCTCAGGGCCGCCGGCCCGGCCTCGGTGATCGCCTCGACGGCGGCGGCGAGCAGGGCGCGGCGCAGGTCACCGTGATGGTAGCCCCGTGGTCCGGTCATGGCCGCAGCCTAACTTGTCGTTGACAAGATGGCGAGCCGGGCGCAATCTAGGCAATGACAAGTTACCCCCGACCGAGGAGGTTCCGATGGCACCCCTGATCGCTCTCGTCGCCGGCTTCGCCGCGGCCCGGCTGGCCGGGCTGCTCGGCGTGGACGCCCTGGCCGGCTGGCACCCCGCGCTGCGGGTCGGACTGGCGGCCCTGTTCGCGCTCACCGGGCTCGCCCACTTCACCGGCCGGCGGGCCGACCTGGTCGCCATGGTGCCGCCGCGGCTGCCCCACCCGGGGCTGCTGGTCACCGTCACCGGCGTGCTGGAGCTGGCCGGCGCCGTCGCGCTGCTCGTGCCGGCCACGGCGGGGTGGGCGGCGGCCGGGCTGGGGCTGCTGCTGCTCGCCATGTTCCCGGCCAACGCCTCGGCCGCCCGGCGCGGGCTGACCCTGGCCGGTCGGCCGGTGACTCCGCTCGTCCCTCGCGCGTTGCTCCAGGTGGTCTTCCTCACTGCCGCCGCCGCTATATCGTTTGGGGCCTGACTATCAGGGGGCTAACATGAGCGCATGGACCTGATCGGGCTGCGGGACGTGCCGCTGGGCCGGCTGCTGGTGACCGCCGGCCACATCGTCGGCCAGCGGTGGAACCGCTACCTCGCCGAGGAGCACGGTCTGACCCAGGCGGGCATGGCCACCCTGCTGACCCTGGCCCGGCACGGCGAGCTGCCCCTCCGGGCGGTCGCCGAGGCCGGCTTCATCCGCCCGGCCACCCTCACCGGCATCGTCGACACGCTGGAGCGGGACGGCCTGGTCGAGCGGCAGCGCGACGACGCCGACCGGCGCAGCGTGCGGCTCGTCCTGACCCCCGCCGGCCGGGAACGGGTCACCGCGCTCACCACCCTCATGCAGTCCGGGCGACCACTGACCTCGGTCGACGCCGACCCGGCGAAGGCGGCCGTGATCCGGCAGTTTCTGCTCGAGGTCATCGGCAGTGGAGAGGAACCACAGATGACGACCCACGACACGAGACCGGAGACCTCGGCGTGCTGATCCGGCTGCTCCGCGCATATCTGCGCCCCTACCATCGGCCCCTGGCGGCGGTGCTGGCGTTCCAGTTCGTCGGCACGATGGCCTCGCTCTACCTGCCCAGCCTCAACGCCGACATCATCGACCAGGGCGTGGCCCGGGGCGACACCGGCTACATCATGCGCACGGGCGGCTGGATGCTGCTGGTCAGCCTGGTGCAGATCGCCTGCTCCACCGCCGCGGTCTACCTCGGCGCGCGCACGGCGATGGGCTTCGGCCGGGACGTCCGCGCCGAGCTGTTCGCCCACGTCAACCGGTTCTCCGCCCGCGAGGTGGCCCGCTTCGGCGCGCCCTCGCTGATCACCCGCAACACCAACGACGTGCAGCAGGTGCAGATGCTCGTGCTGATGAGCTGCACCATCCTGGCCGCCGCGCCGATCATGAGCATCGGCGGGGTGGTGATGGCCCTGCGGGAGGACATCGGGCTGTCCTGGCTGATGCTGGTCAGCGTCCCGGTGCTGGCGGTCGCGCTCGCGCTGGTCATCCGGCGGATGGTGCCCGGGTTCCGGCTGATGCAGACCCGCATCGACGCGGTCAACCGCGTGCTGCGCGAGCAGATCACCGGCATCCGGGTGGTCCGGGCGTTCGTCCGCGAGCCGTACGAGACGGAGCGCTTCGGCCGCGCGAACGCCGACCTCACCGCGACGGCCCTGCGCACCGGCCGGCTGATGGCCCTGATCTTCCCCATCGTGATGCTGGTGCTCAACGTCTCCAGCATCGCCGTGCTCTGGTTCGGCGCGGAACGCGTTGACGCCGGCCAGATCCAGGTCGGCGCGCTCACCGCCTTCCTGCAATACCTGATGCAGATCCTGATGGCCGTCATGATGGCCACCCTCATGCTGATGATGGTCCCCCGCGCCGCGGTCTGCGCCGAGCGGATCGTCGAGGTGCTGGACACCGACTCGACGGTCGTCCCACCGGCCGCGCCGGTGACCGAGGTGACCAGCCGGGGCGAGCTGGAGCTACGCGACGTCCGGTTCCAGTACCCGGGGGCGAGCGCACCGGTGCTGCACGACATCTCGTTCCGGGCTGCGGCCGGGCGCACCACGGCCGTCATCGGCAGCACGGGGGCGGGCAAGACGACCCTGCTGACGCTGATCCCCCGGCTGGTCGACGCCACGGCCGGGGCGGTGCTGGTCGACGGGGTGGACGTGCGCGACCTCGCCCCGGACGAGCTGTGGCGGCGGATCGGGCTGGTGCCGCAGCGGCCGTACCTGTTCAGCGGCACGATCGCCAGCAACCTGCGGTACGGCAACCCGGATGCCACCGACGCCGAGCTCTGGGCCGCCCTGGAGGTCGCCCAGGCACGCGACTTCGTCGCCGCCCTGCCCGAAGGGCTGGACGCCCCGATCGCGCAGGGCGGCACCAACGTCTCCGGCGGGCAGCGGCAGCGCCTCGCGATCGCCCGCGCCCTGGTGCGCAAGCCGGAGATCTACCTGTTCGACGACTCGTTCTCGGCGCTCGACCTCGGCACCGACGCCCGGCTGCGGGCGGCGCTGCGGCCGGTCACCAGGGACGCGGCGGTGGTGATCGTGGCCCAGCGGGTCTCCACGATCGTCGACGCCGACCAGATCATCGTGCTTGAGGACGGGGGCATCGTCGGGATGGGCCGGCACGCCGAACTACTGGAGAACTGTCCGACGTACGCGGAGATCGTCGCGTCCCAGCAGACGGCGGGGGTGCCGGCATGACGCCCGTACCGGACCAGCGGCCCACCGGGGCGGCGAAGGCGGAGCCGGCCACGCCGAAGCGGCTGCCGCCCGGCGGCCAGCGCGGCGGCCCGCCCTGGATGGGCGCCGGCATGCCGGCCGAGAAGTCGATGAACTTCGGGCCGTCGGCCCGCCGGCTGCTGCGCCGGTTACGGCCGCACCGCCTCCAGCTCGTCGTCATCGTCACCCTCGCGCTGGTCAGCGTCGGGTTCAGCGTGTACGGGCCGAAGGTGCTCGGCCACGCCACCGACCTGATCTTCAGCGGGGTGATCGGCCGGCAGCTCCCGGCAGGCACCACCGCCGAGCAGGCCGTCGTGGCGGCCCGCGCGGCCGGCAACGACAACTTCGCCGACATGCTCGCCCGGATGGACGTGGTGCCCGGGGTCGGCATCGACTTCGCCGCCCTGGGCCGGGTGCTGCTGTTCGCGCTCGCCCTCTACCTGGCGGCCAGCCTGCTCATGTGGTGGCAGGGCTGGCTGCTCAACGGGGTGGTGCAGCGCACGGTGCTGCGGCTGCGCGCCGACGTCGAGGACAAGCTGAACCGGCTGCCGCTGCCGTACTTCGACCGGCAGCCCCGGGGCGAGCTGCTCAGCCGGGTCACCAACGACATCGACAACATCTCGCAGACCCTCCAGCAGACGCTGAGCCAGCTGCTCACCTCGCTGCTGACCGTGGTCGGCGTACTCGCCATGATGTTCTGGATCTCGCCGTTGCTGGCGCTGGTGGCCCTCGTCGCGGTGCCGCTGTCGGTGGTGGTCACCGGCGCGATCGCGAAGCGTTCCCAGCAGCGGTTCATCGCCCAGTGGACGCACACCGGCGAGCTGAACGGCCAGATCGAGGAGGCGTTCACCGGCCACGAGCTGGTGAAGGTCTTCGGCCGGCAGCGCGAGGTGGAGGCCGCCTTCACCGCCAAGAACGAGGAGCTGTTCCGGGCCAGCTTCGGCGCGCAGTTCATCTCCGGGATCATCATGCCGGCGATGATGTTCATCGGGAACCTCAGCTACGTCGCGATCGCCGTGGTCGGCGGCCTGCGGGTGGCGTCGGGCACGATGAGCCTCGGCGACGTGCAGGCGTTCATCCAGTACTCGCGGCAGTTCACCCAGCCGCTGGCCCAGGTCGCCTCGATGGCCAACCTGCTCCAGTCCGGGGTCGCCTCCGCCGAGCGGGTGTTCGCGGTGCTCGACGCCGAGGAGCAGAGCCCCGACCCGGCCGTGCCGGCCCGGGTCGCCGACCCGCACGGCCGCGTCGAGTTCGACCGCGTCTCCTTCCGGTACGAGCCGGACAAGCCGCTGATCTCCGACCTGTCGCTGGTCGCCGAGCCGGGCCACACGGTGGCCATCGTCGGGCCGACCGGGGCCGGCAAGACCACCCTGGTCAACCTGGTCATGCGCTTCTACGAGCTGGACGCCGGCCGGATCACCCTCGACGGGGTCGACATCACCACCCTGCGCCGCGACGACCTGCGCGGCCGGATCGGGATGGTGCTCCAGGACACCTGGCTCTTCGGCGGCACGATCCGCGACAACATCGCCTACGGCCGGCCCGGCGCGAGCGAGGAGGAGATCGTGGCCGCCGCGCGGGCCACGTTCGTGGACCGCTTCGTGCGCAGCCTCCCCGACGGCTACGACACCGTCATCGACTCCGAGGGCAGCAACGTCAGCGCGGGCGAGAAGCAGCTCATCACCATCGCCCGGGCGTTCCTGGCCGAGCCGTCGCTGCTGATCCTCGACGAGGCCACCAGCTCGGTGGACACCCGCACCGAGGTGCTGCTCCAGCGGGCCATGGCGGCGCTGCGCTCCGACCGGACCAGCTTCGTCATCGCCCACCGCCTGTCCACCATCCGCGACGCGGACCTGATCCTGATGATGGAGAACGGCCGCATCGTCGAGCAGGGCACCCACGAGCAACTGCTGGCCGCCCGGGGCGCGTACCACCGGCTCTACCAGGCGCAGTTCAGCCAGCCGGACCCGGTCGCCGTCGGCGGGCCGGAGCCCCAGGCCGCCACCGTCCAGGGCTGACCGCCGTGACACGGGCGGGCCGCCGGCACGGGACCTGCCGGCGGCCCTGGCGGCCCGGACGTCGGGAACGAGGGCCCGACGTGCGGGGCCGCGCTCCGACAACGGTACGCCGCTCGTCCCGAACGCGGCGACCGCCTCCACCCGTACGCCAGGGTTGCCGGCCCGCCGGCCGTGTCGGCGGTCACCACCGGCCGGGGCGGGCTGCGGTGACGCCGGGCACGCCGGCAGGCTCGGTGCATCCGATCGGCCGGACCCGGCGAGGTGGTTGTCGTGCCTGAGCTGCTGACCAACGTCGCCTCGCCGCTCTGGGCCTACCTGGTCCTGCTCGGCCTGCTGGCGGTCGACGCCTTCGTGCCGGTCGTGCCCACGCAGGTCCTGATGATCACCGGCGGCGCGCTCACCGTGTACGGCGGGCTGAGCCTGCCGGTGACCATCGGCGTCGGCGCCCTCGGCGTCTTCGTCGGCGACCTCGCCTGCTACCTGCTGGGCCGGCGCGCGCCGGACCGCCGGCCGGCGCCGACCGCCGCACCGGGCCGGGCCCGTCGGATCGCCGGCCGGGTGACCCGGGGGCTACGCCGGCCGGGGCCGCTGGTGATCCTGCTCTGCCGCTTCGTCCCCGGCGGCCGGATGGCCGCCTGCTTCGCCGCCGGCCGCAGCCGGTACCCGTACCGGCTGTTCCTCACGTACGAGGCGCTGGCGGCGGCCGGCTGGGCCACCTACGGGACGCTGATCGGGCACCTCGGCGGCACGGCGCTGACCGAGTCGGCGTGGCAGCTACTGGTGATCGCCGGTGCGGCGGCGGCCGGCTTCGCGGCGGCCGGCTGGGCGATGACCGCCCTCGGCACCCGCCGCGCCAGCCCCGAGCCCCCGACCGACTGACCTGGCGCGGGGTGGCGGAGGAGCCGGCCCGGCTACTCCAGCTCGTGGAGCATGAGCTGGCGGGCCGCCTCGGTGATCGAGCCCGACAGGCTCGGGTAGATGGTGATGGTCTGGGCCAGCTCGTTGACCGTGAGGTTGTTCTCCACCGCCATCGTGATCGGCAGGATCAGCTCGCTGGCCTTCGGGGCCACCACCACACCGCCGATCACCTGGCCGCTGGCCGGGCGGCAGAACAGCTTCACGAAGCCGTCGGCGAGGTCGTCCATCTTCGCCCGCGCGTTGCCCGACAGCGGCAGCATCACCTGGCGGGCCGGGGTCCGGCCCGCGTCCACCTCGTCCTGGGAGACGCCGACGGTGGCCAGCTCCGGGTCGGTGAACACGTTCGCGGCGACCGTGCGCAGCCGCAGCGGCCGGACCGCCTCGCCGAGCGCGTGCCACATCGCGATCCGGCCCTGCATCGCAGCGACGCTGGCCAGCGGCAGCACCCCCGTGCAGTCGCCGGCCGCGTAAATCCCGGGGACGTTGGTGCGCGACACCCGGTCGACGGTGACGTAGCCGCCCCGGGCCAGCTCCACGCCGTACTCCGCGAGGCCGAGGCCGGCGGTGTTCGGGATCGAGCCGACCGCGATGAGCGCGTGCGAGCCCTGCACCAGCCGGCCGTCGGCCAGCTCCACCTCCACCCCGTCGGCGGTACGTCGCACGCCCTCGGCGCGGGAGTTGTTGAGGATCGTCATGCCCCGGGACCGGAACACCCGCTCGATCGCCATGGCGGCGTCGGCGTCCTCGTGCGGCATCACCCGGTCCCGGCTGGAGACGAGGGTGACCGGGACCCCCATGGCGAGGTACGCGCTGGCGAACTCGGCGCCGGTGACGCCCGAGCCGACCACGATCAGGTGCTCGGGCAGTTCGGGCAGGTCGTACACCTGCCGCCAGGTCAGGATGCGCTCGCCGTCGGGCACGGCCGTGGGAAGCTGGCGCGGGGTGGCCCCGGTGGCGACCAGCACGGTCGACGCGTCGATCGAGTGCTTCCCGGAGCCGTCGGCCGGGGTGACGACGACGCGGTGGGTGTGGCCCAGCATGTCCTCGCCGAGCCGGGCCGTGCCGGCGACGAAGGTGACGCCGGCCTTGACCAGCTTGGCGTGGATGTCGGCGGACTGGGCCAGCGCGAGCCGCTTGACCCGCTCGTGCACGGTCCGCGCGTCGACGGTGACTGCCTCCAGCCCGTCGGAGTGCACCCCGAACTCCTCGGTGTCCCGGTATCCGGTGACCACCTCCGAGCTGGCGATGAACGTCTTCGACGGGACGCAGTCGGACAGCACGCACGCGCCGCCGGCCCCCTCGGCCTCCACCACGGTGACATCGGCGTCCAACTGGGCGGCGACCAGGGCCGCCTCGTACCCGGCCGGCCCACCGCCGATGATCACGATCTGGCTCACAACTGTCGCCCCTCGTCCATGCTCACAGTGACTTTCTTCTCCCCGACACGTCCGACACGCACCGTCGTATTCTCCCCCACCCGTCCGCCGGGCTATCGTCATCGCCGTGCGTCATTACGCCGCCTACGGCTCAAACCTGGATCCCGCCCGGATGCGCGCCTACTGCCCGCACTCCCCGATGGTCGGCGTCGGCTGGCTGGAGGGCTGGCGGCTCACCTTCGCCGGCGAGGGTGTGATCGGCTGGGAGGGCGCGGTCAGCACCGTCGTCGAGTCCCCCGGCGACCGGGTGTTCGTGGCGCTCTACGACATCCACCCCTACGACGCCGCCCAGCTCGACGAGATCGAGGGGGTGACCTCCGGGACGTACCGGAAGCTGCACGTCCGGGTCTCCACCCTCGACGGGGACGTGACCGCCTGGGTCTACGTCTTCGACGGCTACGAGGGCGGCCTGCCGACGGCCTGGTACCTGTCGGAGATCGCCAACGCCGCCGAGAAGGCGGGCGCGCCCGACGACTACGTCAGCGAGCTGCGATCCCGTCCCACCGGCACCGCGTCGGCATAGCGCGTCTCCCACGCCCTTTAGTCTGCTCTCCCCCGGATCGGGCCGCACGGCGGCCCAGGACCGGGTCGCCTGGCCCACACCGGGCGGTCCGCCCGTCACGCTGCGGCCCCGCCCCGGTCGCGCACCGGCGGGGCTCCCTGTCAGGCAGCAGCGGGGGTCCTGTCAGGCGGCGGCGGGGTCCTGTCACGCAGCGACACGGGCGGTCCGCCCGTCACGCTGCGGCCCCACCCCGGTCGCGCACCGGCGGGGCTCCTGTCAGGCGGCGGCGGGGTCCTGTCACGCAGCGACGGCGGGGACGGTGCGCTCGTACATGTCGGCCCAGTGCAGCTCCCGCAGCCCCACCGAGCGGTAGAGCGTCGCCGGGGAGGTCGGGTTGGCCAGGTCCACGCCGAGGCCGGCGTGCCGCCGCCCCTTGGCCGCGTAGACCGCGAAGGCCCGCCGCAGCAGCGCGGCCCCCACCCCGCGCCGCCGGTACGCCGGCAGCACCGACAGGGTGCGTACCCAGCCCATGTCCTGTTCCAGCGCCTGGTCGGACGACTGCAACGCGCCGGCCGGCTCTCCGTCGACCTCGGCGACGAACCACTCGTCCCAGGTCCTGGCGTACGCGGGAAGGTGTTCCCGCCAGTGGTCGTAGCCGACCGGCTCGTAGTCCAGGGTGTCCCGGAACGCCGTGTCGAAGATCCGGTGGAACAGCCGCAGGTCGGCCTCGTCGTCGGCGCGCAGCGGGCGGACCGTCACCCCCGGCGGCAGCGGCGGCTCGGCGGGCAAATCGGCTAGTTCCCGGCTCATCCGCAGGTACCGCTTCACCCGGGTGAAACCGGCCCCGGTCAGCTCGGTCGCCCACCGGGTCTCCGGCCGGTACGCCGAGGTGCGGACGGTCAGCGCGGGCAGGCCCCGCTCGGCGGCCCGCTCGGCGACCCGGTCCAGCATCCGGGCGAGCAGCGGCGCGCGCACCGCCGCGCCGTGCTCCGGGTCGACGAGGACGTCGACGAACTCCCGGCCCACCCCGGTCGGGTTGTCCACCAGCGACCAGGCGACGAGCCGGCCCTGCGGGTCGCTGACCAGCCAGGAGTCGCGCGCCGGGTCGAAGTGCGGTGCCGTCAGCGCCGCCTTGACGTCCTCGGCGTCGAAGTCCGGGTGGCCGATCGCGAAGGTGTCGGCGGCGTGCACGACCGCGAGGATCGCGGGCACGTCGTCGAGGGTGGGGCGGCGCGCCGCCCAGCCGGCGGGAAGAGTCACGGGGCGATCCTGGCAGCCGGCCCGGGGCCCACGCCCCCCATTTCCCCCCGCTCCCCCGCTCCCCCGCTCCCCCGCTCCCCCGCTCCTCTGGCGCGCTCAGCGCCCCGCGCCACCCCGCCCGCCCCACTCTGCGCGCCCCGCCCCGCTCGGTGCGGTGCGGTGCGGTGCGGTGAGAAGGGTCCCCTTCTCTACCTCAGGCGTTAAGAAGGGGCCCTTCCTTGCACCAGGGCGTGCGCGGCGGTCAGCAGGTCGAGCAGCTCGACGCCCTCGGCCGGGGTGAGCGCCCGGAAGCCGGGCGACGTCAGCCGGTCGGTCACCGCGTCGGCCCACAGCCGGCGGCGCACCAGCGGCCCGACCGGGGGATACGGCGGCGACCAGCCGCAGGCGAGCGCGGCGGCCTCCCCCTCCGGGCCGGTCAGCATTGCCTCCAGCGGCGTCAGCCCGCTGGCCCGCACCGCCAGCAAACACGCACCGACGACGTGTTCCCGGAGCAGCAGCAGCCCGACGGCGGCGCGGGCGGCCGGCGAGTCGGCCGGCGGCGGCATGGCCCGCCAGGCGGCGAAGAGCGGCATCGCGCTGGCGTCGGCCGCGTCGACCACCCGGTGCAGCAGTGTCGCCAGCCGGCCCACCCCGGCCAGGGTGGTCAGGTGCTCGGCGCCCCACCGGCAGCATTCGGCCAGGTACGCCGCCGCCACCTCCGGCGGGCGGAGCACGCGGGCGGCGGCGTCCCACCCGTCGGCGACGGCCTCGGGGGCGACGAAGCCGAGGGCGGCGGTCACCGTGGCGACCCGGACGTCACCCAGCGCCCCGGCCCGGCCGGCGACGTGGAAGGCCCAGCCGGGGATGCCGAGCCGACCGGCCCGGCGCAGGGTGGCCGGGCAGCGGGTGAACGCCGCCCCGAGCCCCAGCACCAACGGCTTGCTCGCGGCGGCGACCTGCTCCGGCGTCATCGGGTTCAGTCTGCCCCGCCGGGGCCTTCCGCCGCAGCCCCGCCCTCGGCGTCCACCGCCTCGATCGCCCCCTCCACCTCGCCGGTGCGGCGGCGGGCGGCGATGACGGCCCGCTCCGCCGCCCGGCGGGCCAGCTTCCGCCGGCTCAGTTCCTGTTCGGCCTGGGCGCGTCGCCGTTCCAGCTCGGCCAGCGACCGTTCGATGTCGGCCAGTTCCTCGGTGCCGTCGTGCTCGGCCGCCGCCGCGCCGGCCAGCTCCGCCTCGGCCCGCTCCTGGTCGGTCCGCGCCCGCGTCAGTTCCCGCTCCAGCGCCCGGCGCTGCCGGGCCCGCTCGGCCCGCGCGGCGCGCTCGGCACGGTCGGCCTCCCGGGCGGCGCGCTCGGCATCCCGGGCGGCGCGCTCGTCGCGCTCGACGTCGCGGGCGGCGCGGCCCGCTCCGGGAGCGGCGTGACCGGCCCGGTCGGCCTTCCGGCCGGCGGGCTCGGCGCGGCCCGTCCTCCGGCCGGCGGCGCGCTGTCCGGGGCCGGCGGGCGGGCCTGGGGGCGGGGGCGGCTCCTCGCCGCCGGTAACCAGGCGGAGCTGGGGGCGGGGCACCTCGCCGAAGCCGGCGTAGCTGGCGGCCCGCAGCAGCCGGCCGGAGCGCACCTGCTCGGCGACCTCCGCGTCGGAGAGGGCGGCGTTGAGGGTCGCCTCCACCTCGCCCAGCGGCAGCTTCCCTGCCGGCGGGCCGCCCTCGGCGTCGGCGGCCAGCCGGCGGGCCTCGGCGACCAGCGCGGCGACCGCCGCCCGCCGCTGGGCGGAGAGCTCCCGCAGCCGGGGGCCGCGCAGGTCGCGCTGGGCGGCGCGCAGCGCCTCGGCGAGCTGGGTCAGGTCGGCGACCAGGTCGGGGCGGCGCAGGGCGAGCAGGTTGACCAGCCAGGCGGCCACGGTGGGCCGGCGCAGCCGGGCGATCTCGCGGGCCGCGGCGGGGTCGCCGGAGCGCCGGGCCTCGGCGACGGCGGCGTCGCGGGTGGCGACGAACGCCTCCGGCGGCTCGGTGTAGAGCCGCCGGAGGAGGTCCTGCGGGGGCGGCACGGCACGGCTCAGGCGTCGAGCCGGCTGCCCGGCTCGAGGCGCTGGTAGTCGGTCCCGGACAGGGCCGCGTACTGGCGGTTGAGGACGGCGAGCCCGTTGTCGTTGAGCAGCCCGTCGTGCAGGGCGAAGGCGCGGCGCGGGGCGACCGCGCGGATGAAATCGAGCACCTCGGAGAACTTCGACCAGGGGGCGTGGATCGGCGCGAACAGCGTGTCCACCTGGACGTCCTCGGGTGCCACCAGCGAGTCGCCGGGGTGGTAGACGACGTCGTCGAGCAGGTATCCGAGGTTGTCCACGACCGGGATGTCGGGGTGGATGACGGCGTGCCGGCCGCCGTAGGCGCGTACCGGCACGCCCGCCGCCGTGAACGACTGGCCGGGCACGACCGGCTCCAGGGCCTCGGCCGCGTCACCGAGGACGCCGGCCAGCGAGGCCGGGCCGTGGATGCGCAGCGGCCGGCGGTCGAGCTGTCGGGTGAGCGCCGCGACGTCCACGTGGTCGGGGTGCTCGTGGGTGATCAGCACCGCGTCCGCCCCGTCCAGTGCCGCCGGGTCGCTGAAGACGCCGGGGTCGACGACCAGCACCCCGCCGTCGTGCTCGACCCTCAGGCAGGAGTGGGCGTACTTGGTGAGCTGCATCGTGACTCCTCGATTGACCTAATCGTGATGTCTCTGAGCGCAGTCTGCCGGAACCGGCCCGGTGCCGCGTCGCGTCTGACGTATCGCCCGACGGGGGGCGCAGACGATCGGAGCTGTTGATGGACGGACACGCGAGACGCAGGTTGTGGACCGCGGTGGGGCTGGTGGCGCTGCTGGCGGTCGGCGGGTGCAGCGCCGACGGCGACAGCGGCGGCGCGCAGGACTCGGCGGCCGTGGCGCCCCAGCAGGGGGTGGCGGCCGGCGGGGCGAAGGCCGAGCAGGGGGCCGACGCCGGAACGGCGCGCTCCGGCGCGGGCGGCGGGTCACCGGACCTGCGGGTCGACCAGCGGTCGATCATCTACACCGGAACCATGCGGGTACGGGTGGACGATGTGGACGCCGCCGCCCGGTCCGCCGTCGCGGCGGTCACCGGCATCGGCGGCTTCGTCGGCGGCGACGAGCGCAGCAGCGGGGGAAGCGCCGACGCGCGGGCGGAGTTGCAGCTGCGGGTGCCGGCGGAGCGGTTCACCGCCGTGCTGGAGGAGTTGGCGCGGCTCGGCCGGCAGGAGCAGCGGGCGATCCGCACGGAGGACGTGACCGAGGAGACCGTGGACCTCGACGCGCGGATCGCCACCCAGCGGGCCCGGGTCGAGAGCGGTCGCAAGCTGCTGGCGCGGGCCACCTCGATCGGCGACCTGGTGACGCTGGAGAGCGAGGTGGCCCGCCGGGAGGCCGACCTCGCCTCGTTGGAGGCGAAGAAGCGCCGCCTGGCCGACCTGACGGCGCTCTCCACCATCACCCTCACCCTCGTCGGGCCGGAGGCGGACGTCCGGGACCCGGAACCCGACACCGGCTTCGTGGTCGGCCTGCGCGGCGGCTGGACGGCGTTCGTCGCCTCGTTGGGCGTGCTGCTCACGGTGCTCGGGGCGCTGCTGCCGTTCGCGGTGGCCTTCGGCGTGCCGGTGGCCGCGCTGTTGGCGGTGCTGAGGCGGCGTCGGCGGCGGGCGCCGACGCCGGTCGTCAGCGCGCCGCCGCCAGTGCCCGCAGCGCGGTCTGCACCATGACCCGGACGCCGACCGCGATGGCCCGCTCGTCGACGTCGAACGACGCCCGGTGCAGGTCGACGTTCGGGCCGGACCGGCCGACGCCGAGCCGGGCCAGCGCGCCGGGGACGTACTCCAGATACCAGGAGAAGTCCTCGCCGCCCATGCTCTGCGGGGTCTCGGCGACCCCGTCCGGGCCGAGCGCGGCGTGGGTCGCCGCGGTCAGCACCTGGATCGCCCTGGCGTCGTTGGTGACCGGGGGCCGGCCGCGCAGGTATTCCAGGTCGACGGTGGCGCCGGTGGGGGCGATGACGTCCCGCACCACCTGAGCGACGATCTTGGGGGCCTCGTCCCAGGTGTCGCGGTCCATCACCCGCAGGGTGCCGGACGCGGTCGCCTCGGACGGGATCACGTTGTACCGGGTGCCGGCCGAGGCGTGGCCGAACACCAGCAGCAGCCCGCTGTTGGCCGGCACCCGGCGGCTGACCAGGGCTGGCACCTCGGTGACCAGCCGGCCGAGGGCGTCGACCAGGTCGACGGTCAGGTGCGGGCGGGCGGTGTGCCCGCCCGGGCCGGTGAGCCGCACGGTGACGTTGTCGGCGGCGGCGGTGATCGGGCCGACCCGCAGACCGATCTTGCCGACGGGCTGGTTGGGGTCGCAGTGCAGCGCGAAGATCTGCACGACGTCGTCGAGGCCGCCGGCCTCGATGACCTCCAGCGAGCCGCAGGGCAGGATCTCCTCGGCCGGCTGGAAGATCAGCCGGACGCGGCCGTCCAGCTCGCCGAGGTCGGCGAGCTGGGCCAGCAGCATGCCGACGCCGAGCAGCACGGTGGTGTGCACGTCGTGGCCGCAGGCGTGGCAGACACCGTCCTTCGTGGACCGGTAGGGCACGTCCTTGACGTCGGTCAGCGGCAGCGCGTCGATGTCGGCGCGCAGCGCGACCACCGGGCCGTCGGGGCGGCCGTCGATGTCGCAGATGACCCCGTTGCCCTTCGGCAGCAGGCGGGGGCGCAGGCCGGCGAGGGACAGCTCGCGGGCGATCAGGGCCGCTGTCTCGAACTCCTCGCCGGAGAGCTCCGGGTGGGAGTGGATGTGCCGGCGGGTGGCGACGAGGCCGGGCACCCGGAGGGCGAGCAGATGGTCGAGCTCGAAGGGCAATGGCTGCGACCCGGACGGCGACTCCGGCCAGGCCGACGACGCCAGGTGGCTGCCGTTCGGCAGCGTCAACGCACTCGTCACGTCGAAATCTCGATCACTAGGAATGGATGGATCTTCGGGGATGACAGCCGCCAGCCTAGACCTTCGACGGTGACTCTGTGCAACATCATTCCCGTAGTGATCGGACCGCGCAGCGTCACGAACGCCCTGGTGGGAGGGCTCGATAATCTGCGGGACAGCAGGTAGATCGCGGTTGAACGCCGTCATCTGCCCCACACCTCCTACAACCCGTAACCGACTCGGCGGTCACGAAATCACCCTCGATCCGGGGCCGTCGCTACCGAATTGTCGCATTAGTCGCTTCGGTTAACTGCTGCTCAGACAATTAACCGACCGCACTCGGCGGCCGGACGACTCCTGACGGTGACACGACGGGTCGGCGTGCTCCCGCACACGCTGTCCGTCCCGTTCACCCGGACGGGTTACCCACTGCCCCGGGTGGCACACACCGGGCCGCCCCGGCCGCGGGCCACACACCGGCGACCCTAGCCCCGCCCGGTTACGCCTTGCGACCCCTCGACGTACGGATCAGGGGATCAGAACCGGTCGCTGGGGCGGTACGTGCCCCACACCTGGCGCAGGGTCCCGCAGACCTCGCCGACCGTGGCCCGGGACCGCAGCGCCTCCTTCATCGGGTGCAGCACGTTCGCCGTGCCCTCGGCGGCGGCACGCAGCTCGCCCAGCGCCCGCTCGACGGCGGCGTTGTCCCGCTCGACCCGCAGCTTCGCCAGCCGCTCGGCCTGGGCCGCCTCGATCGTCGGGTCCACCCGCAGCGGCTCGTACGGCTCGTCGGCGTCGACCGTGAACCGGTTGAGGCCCACCACCACCCGCTCGCCCGAGTCGATCTCCTGGGCGATCCGGTACGCCGACTGCTCGATCTCCCGCTTCTGGAAGCCCGCCTCGATGGCGTCGACCACCGAGCCGTGGTCGGCCACCCGCTCCATCAGCTCCACCACCGCCGCCTCGATCTCGGCGGTCATCGCCTCCACCACGTACGACCCGGCGAACGGGTCGACCGTGGCGGTCAGGTCCGTCTCGTACGCGAGGACCTGCTGGGTGCGCAGCGCCAGCCGGGCGGCCTTCTCGGTGGGCAGCGCGATGGCCTCGTCGAAGCTGTTCGTGTGCAGCGACTGGGTGCCGCCGAGCACCGCGCCCAGCCCCTGGATCGCCACCCGGACCAGGTTCACCTCGGGCTGCTGGGCGGTGAGCTGCACGCCGGCCGTCTGGGTGTGGAAGCGCAGCATCATCGACTTCGGGTTCTTCGCGCCGAACTCGTCGCGCATCAGCCGCGCCCAGATCCGCCGGGCGGCGCGGAACTTCGCGACCTCCTCCAGCAGCGTGGTGCGGGCGACGAAGAAGAACGACAGCCGGGGCGCGAAGTCGTCCACGGCCAGCCCGGCGGCGAGCGCCGCCCGGACGTACTCGACGCCGTTGGCCAGCGTGAACGCGATCTCCTGCGCGGGCGTCGCGCCGGCCTCGGCCATGTGGTAGCCGGAGATGGAGATGGTGTTCCACTTCGGCACCTCCGCCCGGCAGTAGGCGAACGTGTCGGCCACCAGCCGCAGCGACGGCTTCGGCGGGAAGATGTACGTCCCCCGGGCAATGTACTCCTTGAGGATGTCGTTCTGGATGGTGCCGTTGAGCGCCGCGCCCGGCACCCCGGCCTCCTCGGCGACGAGCTGGTAGAGCAGCAGCAGCACGGATCCCGGCGCGTTGATCGTCATCGAGGTGGAGACCTTGTCCAGCGGGATGCCGTCGAACAGCAGCCGCATGTCCTCGATCGAGTCGATGGCGACGCCGACCTTGCCGACCTCGCCGTGGGCGATCGGGTCGTCCGAGTCGTACCCCATCTGGGTGGGCAGGTCGAACGCGACGGACAGGCCCATGGTGCCGGCGCGCAGGAGCTGGTGGTAGCGCGCGTTGCTCTCCGTGGCGGTGCCGAAGCCGGCGTACTGGCGCATCGTCCACGGCCGGGAGGTGTACATGGTGGAGTAGACCCCACGGGTGTACGGGAACTCCCCCGGCCCGCCCAGCCGGTCGGGCAGGTCCTCCGGCAGGTCCGCCTGGGTGTAGACGCCCTTGATCGGGAAGCCGGACTCGCTCGACCGCGGTTCGCTCATCCCCGGATGGTAGGACGTGCCGCCGCGCCGGAGGGTGAGGGATTCCGCACACCGGACCCCTGTCTTTCCCGGCGCCCCGGAGGGTGAACGCCTGGCCGCGTAGGGTCCGGTTCGGTAAACGTCCGTCGCGTCGGGTTTCGCATCGGGCGTCGGAACCAGCAAGATAGGGGTGTTGTGTCCCAGCCCCCTCGATTTCCCCCGGTGGCTTTTCTGTGACTCAGATCCCGACGTGGAGCGGCGGACCAGTCAGCCCACCCCACGGACGTGCGGCAGCCGGCACCACCATCGGTGACCGATACTCGCTCCGGTCCGCGGTGGGCAACGGCGGCATGGGCACGGTCTGGCGTGCCACAGACACCCTGTTGCGGCGCGACGTGGCGGTGAAGGAGGTCGTCCTCCCGCCGGGCCTGGCCCCGAGCGACCGCGACGCGATGTACGAACGCACGCTGCGCGAGGCCCGCGCGGCAGCGGCCATCCAGCACCCGGCCGTCGTCCAGGTGTACGACGTGGTCACCGAGGGCGGCCGCCCCTGGATCGTGATGGAGCTGCTGGACGCCCGCAGCCTCGCCGACATGGTGATCGAGGACGGGCCGGTGGCCCCCCGCGCGGTCGCCAAGATCGGCATCGCCCTGCTCGGCGCGCTGGAGGTGGCCCACGCGATCGGGGTGCTGCACCGCGACGTCAAGCCGGCGAACGTGCTGATCTGCACCGACGGCCGGTGCGTGCTCACCGACTTCGGCGTGGCCAAGCTCCCCACCGACGTGCAGCTCACCACGCCGGGGATGGTGCTCGGCTCGCCGCACTTCATCTCGCCCGAGCGGGCCATGGGCCAGGATTTCGGCCCGCCGAGCGACCTGTTCTCCCTCGGCGTGACCCTCTACACGGCGGTGGAGGGCCGGCCCCCGTTCGACAAGGGCGACCCGATCGAGACGATGCACGCCGTGGTCGAGGACCCGCCGGCCACGCCGCAGCGCAGCGGCCCGCTGACCCGGGTGCTGATGGGGCTGCTGGAGAAGGACCCGGCCCGCCGCCTCGACGTGCACACCGCCCGCGCGATGCTGCGCGAGCTGCTCGCCGGCCCGCTGACCAGCACCGCCACCGCCGTCAACTCGGTCACCGACCCGTACGCGGTGGTGCCGGTCAAGCCGCGCCCGCCCGTCGTCGCGCCGCCGCCCGCCGAGGAGCCGAAGCCCAGCGGGCAGATCGGCGGCCGGGCGATGCTCGCCCCCGGCGAGTCGCTGACCGACCGGCTGGCCGCGCTGCGCCGGGGCGAGAAGGGCAAGAAGAAGACCACCGCCGCCGCGAGCGCCGCCGCGCTGGACGACACCAGCGCCGACGCGCTCGCCGGCCCGCTGCACACCCCCACCGGGGCGATGCCCGCGCCGCCACCGTCGCCGGCCGGCCGCACGTACGGCGGCTCGTCGGAGGCAACCCAGCGGGTCGACGCAAGCGCCGCGCCGGAGGCCACCCAGCGGATGACGTACGGCGGCCCGGCCGACGCCACCCAGCGCGTGCCCCAGGGCGGCCCGGCCGACGCGACGCAGCGGGTCTCCGGCTTCGGCGGCGCTTCGGCCGACGCGACGCAGCAGGTGCCCGGCTTCGGCGGCGGCTCGCCGGACGCCACCCAGCGGGTGCCGTTCGGGCCCCGGCCGGACGCGACGCAGCGGGTCACCTACGGCAGCCAGCCCGACGCCACCCAGCCGGTCCCCGGCTTCGGCGGCTCCCCCGACGCCACGCAGCGCGTCGGCGGCGGCGCGTACGGCGGCGGCCAGTGGTCGGTGCCCGGCACCGGCCAGCCGTGGGCCGCCCCGGCCGCCGGCGCGCCCGCCCCGGCCGCCGGCGGCGGAGCAGCCGGCCGCCTCGTCGCCACGGTCAAGGGCTGGCCGCGCACGATGCAGCTCGCCGCGGCGGGCGGCATCGCCGTGCTGCTGCTGGTCGCCGTGTTCGCCTTCACCGGCGGCGACGACCCGGAGTCGCCGGCCACCCCGCAGGGGCAGCCGAGCGCCGGTGCGCCCGCCGGGCCGGGGGTGGAGATGCAGGAGCAGTCGGCCAAGGGCATCACCGTGCAGGTGCCGAAGGGCTGGGAGCGCCGCAGCGCCGACGGGGCCGTGTGGGTCGACTACATCGACCCGGAGGACAACGGCCGCAAGGTGCGCATCCTCTCCGAACGGTGGAGCACCTCGTCGATGCGCTGGGCCGAGTCCGCCGCCAACGGCCTGCGCAGCAGGTCGGCCTCCTGCCAGAAGCCGTACAACCAGGTGTCGATGACCGAGCAGGAGCTCGACGGCAAGGCCGCGGCCGAGTTCGAATACACGTGCGGCGAGGGCGACACCAAGCGGCACGGCGTGTGGCGCGGGGTGGTGCACGAGGGCAAGGTCTACTCGTTCTACCTCTCCTCCACCGACGCCCGGTTCGCCGAGAGCAAGCCGATCTTCGACCAGATGGTGGCCTCGTTCAAGCTCGGCGGCGGGAGCAACTGACCCCGGCCGGGCGACGCGCCGCCGGCCGGGCCCGGGCCGACGCGACACCGGCCGGCCGGGCCGACGCGACATGGTGATCCGCCGCCGTGCTATCAAGAGCCATGGCGGCGGAACCCACTGACCTTGACGAGACGCGCGACCGCGACGGAGCGCGCGGCCTCGACGACCTTCGCGACCAGGCCCGGCGGTGGCTCGACGACGACCCCGACCCGGCCACCCGCGACGAGTTGCAGGCCGTGCTCGACGATCTGCCGGCGAGCGCGCCGGAGCTGGCCGACCGGTTCGCCGGGCCGCTGACCTTCGGCACCGCCGGGCTGCGCGGCCCGCTGCGCGCCGGCCCCAACGGGATGAACCTGGCCGTCGTCACCCAGGCCGCCGCCGGGCTCGTCGCCTGGCTCGCCGCCCAGGACGCCACCGGCCCGCTGGTCATCGGGTACGACGCCCGGCACGGCTCGCGGGAGTTCGCCGAGCGCACCGCCCAGGTCGCCACCGGCGCGGGCCGCCAGGCGCTGCTGCTGCCCCGCCCGCTGCCCACCCCCGTGCTCGCGTACGCGGTGCGGCAGCTCGACGCGGCGGCCGGCGTGATGGTGACCGCCAGCCACAACCCGCCGCAGGACAACGGCTACAAGGTCTACCTCGGCGCGCAGCTCGGCGGCGAGCTGGGCGCGGGGGCGCAGATCGTGCCGCCCGCCGACACCGGCATCGAGGCCGCCATCCGGGCGGTCGGCCCCCTCGCCGACGTGCCGCTGGGCCCGGCCGGTCAGGTCGTCGGCGACGACCTCGTCGTCTCGTACGTCGACCGGGCCGCCGCCGTGGTCGACCCGGCGGGGGCCCGACGGCTGAAGGTGGCCTACACGCCGCTGCACGGCGTCGGCGCGGCCGTGCTGACCGCCGCCTTCGCCCGCGCCGGCTTCGGCATCCCCGGCGTGGTGCCCGACCAGGCGGTGCCCGACCCGGACTTCCCGACCGTCAGCTTTCCCAACCCGGAGGAGCCGGGGGCGATCGACCGCCTCGTCGACCTCGCCCGGCGCACCGAGGCGGACCTGGCCATCGCCAACGACCCCGACGCGGACCGCTGCGCCGTCGCCGTCCGCGACGGGGGTGCGGCGGGCGCTGCTGGCGTGGCGGGTGTTGCCGCCCCGGCGACCGTTGCCGGCCCGGCGGGCGCGGCTGGTGTGGCGGGTGTTGCCGCCCCGGCGACCGTTGCCGGCCCGGCGGGCGCGGGCGGGGCCGGCGGCTGGCGGATGCTGCGCGGCGACGAGGTGGGCGCGCTGCTCGCCGACCACCTCATGCGCCGAGGCGTGCAGGGTCTCTACGCCACCACCATCGTGTCGTCGTCCCTGCTGCGGGCCATGTGCGCCGCCCGGGGCCTGCCCTACGACGAGACGCTCACCGGGTTCAAGTGGATCGTCCGGGCCGGCGGCGGCTCCGCGCCCCTCGTCTACGGCTACGAGGAGGCGCTGGGCTACTGCGTCGCACCGGAGCACGTCCGCGACAAGGACGGCATCACCGCCGCGCTGACCGTCGCCGAGCTGGCCGCCGGGCTGAAGGCGCAGGGGCGTACCCTCACCGACCGGCTCGACGAGCTGGCCGCCGAGTTCGGCGTGCACCACACCGACCAGCTTTCCGTACGGGTCGACGACCTGCGCATCATCGCCGACACGATGGCCCGGGTGCGGGCGGCCACCCCGACGACCCTGCTCGGGCAGCCGGTGACCGAGGCGCGGGACCTGCTCCCCGACGCGGACGTGGTGATCCTGCGCAACGAGGCGGCCCGGGTGGTGATCCGCCCGTCGGGCACCGAGCCGAAGCTGAAGGCGTACCTGGAGGTGGTGGAGCCGGTCGCGGACGGCGACGTGCCGGCGGCCCGCAGCCGCGCGGCGGCGGCGCTGGCGGCCCTCCGCACGGAGATCGCCGCCGCCCTCGGCGTGTAGGCAGGACCGCCCCACACCCCCCTCCCCTCCCCTCCCCGCCTCGCCTCGGCCCGGTGATCAAGAGATTTGTGTCATTGTCGAGATCAACTCTGACGCTTTTCTCTTGATCACCGGGGCGGGGCGGGGAGGAGCGGGGCGTGCGGGGCGACCCTCGGCTGCCCCCGGCCCCCGAGCTGACCGTGATCCTCAGCGAGGCGGTGCTGCGCCGCCCGGTGCCGGGCCGGTCGGTGATGGCCGACCAGCTCCGGCACTTGCTGGCCGTCGGCGAGCGGCACAACATCACCGTCCGGATGCTGCCGCTGGCCGCCGGCCCGCCGCTGGCCGCCGAGGCCGGCACGTTCGTGCTGCTCGCCTTCCCGCTCTCGGCGCTCGGCGTCCCGACCGAGCCGCCGACCGTCTACGTCGAGGGGCAGACCGACGCGCTCTACCTCGACCAGCCGGCGGAAATCGCCGCCTATGAACGGGTCTGGCAGAGGCTGGAATCGCTCGCCCTCGGCGAGCGACAATCAGCGGAGCTGATCGATGCCATCCGGGGAGGGTGCTATGAGTGACCTGACCGGCGCCCGCTGGCGCACCAGCACCCGCAGCGGCACCAACGGCGGCGAGTGCGTCGAGGTCGCCGACAACATCGCCGGCATCGTCGGCATCCGCGACAGCAAGGACCCGGGCGGGCCGGCCCTCACCGTCCCGCCCGCCGCCTGGTCCGCCTTCGTCGCCGGGGTCAAGGCCGACCGCCTCACCCCCTGACGGCCCCTCACCCCCTGACGGACCCTCACCCCCTGACGGACCCTCACCCCCTGACGGCCCCTCGCCCCTGACGGCCCCTCGCCCCTGAGGGGCGCTGCCCCAAACGCGCCGCCTGAGGGGCGTCGCCTCACGCGCGCTTGCCGAGAGCGGCGTCGACCGCCTGCCCGAGGGCGGTGACGACCAGGGCCACCGACGGGCGCACCACCGAGTCGTCCAGGCTGACGGTGCCGGAGAAGCCGGCCCCGCCCGCGATCTCCTCCAGCCGTCGCCGGGCGTCGACGGCGGCCTCGCCGGTCAGGCCGAGCGCCGGCTCCATCCGCAGCACTGCGACCAGGGTGGCCAGCGCCGCCGTCGCCTCGTCGGGGAGCTGCCCGCCGGCCAGCGCCTCGGCGAGCCGCCGCCGGGTGTCCTCCTCCACGGTGGCGTCCGCCGTCGGGTAGCGGTGCACGTGGATGAAGCCCAGCTCCGTCTCCTCGACGTCGCGCACCACGCCCTGAGCGACCAGGGTCGCCAGGATCCGGTCGCGCAGGCCGTGCCGCAGCCGCTGCACCCACGACGACGGCGTGTGCGGGGTGTCGGCGGCCATCCGGCCCAGGACCTCGTCCAGGATCGGCTCGCCGGTGGGCGCCGGGTCCGTGACCACCAGGTTCCCGTCGGCGTACGCGACCCGGCCGGCGAGGGCCAGCTCGATCAGCACGGCGGCGGCCATCCCGAGGTCGAGGCTGATCCGCGGCATGGTCGCCTTGCCGGATTCATCGTCGTACGCGAGGAGCAGCAACTCCTCGGCCAGCGCAACACCAGTCATGGCCCGAGACGGTAGCGCCTGAGCGCACTCCCGCGCGCCCCAACTCGCCCCGCCGAGCGCACCCGCCCGCCGAGCCCGCTCGCCCCGCGCCTCCCGCCCGGGTGAGAAGGGGACCCTTCTATACCGTAAGCGTTAATAGGGGGCCCTTCCTTGCACCTCAAAAGCGGGGCATGCCGCCGAACTGGCGGTCGCCCGCGTCGCCGAGGCCCGGGACGATGAACATCCTGTCGTTGAGGCCCTCGTCGATCGAGGCGGTGACCAGGCGCAGCGGCAGGCCGGACTCCTCCAGCCGGGCGATGCCGACGGGCGCGGCGAGCACGCAGAGCACGGTGATGTCGGTGCAGCCCCGGTCGGCGAGCAGCCGGCAGCAGTGCTCCAGGGAGCCGCCGGTGGCGAGCATCGGGTCGAGGACGAGCACGGGCAGGCCGGCGAGGTCGCGGGGCAGCGACTCCATGTAGGCGCGCGGCTCGTACGTGTCCTCGTCGCGGGCGAGGCCGACGAAGCCCATGGACGACTCGGGAAGCAGGGCGAGCGCGGCGTCGGCCATGCCGAGACCGGCCCGCAGCACGGGCACGAGCAGCGGCGGGTTGGCCAGCCGGGTGCCCTCGGCGCCGGTGACGGGGGTCTGCACCGGGTACTTCTCGACGGGGAAGGAGCGGGCGGCCTCGTACACGAGCATGGTGGTGAGCTCGTGCAGCGCGGCCCGGAAGGAGGAGGAGTCGGTGCGCGCGTCCCGCATGGCGGTCAGCCGCGACTGGGCGAGCGGGTGATCGATGACGTGTACGTCCACGATCGGTCAACCTACCGAACGGTCGGGTCCCGGGACACGGGGAGCGACGCCGCTCACCTCCACGGCCGACGGGGCGATCACGTGACCAAGATCACGCGGCGCGCGGGTGCGTAGACTTCCGGGCATGACGGCGACAACGACGTCGGCCCGGTCGGACCTCTCCGAGCTGGGACGATCCGAGACCGCTCTGCGGACCTTCCTGCACGGCCTGCCGGGCGTGGACCAGGTCGGCGCGGAGCAGCGGGCGGCCCAGCTCGGCACCCGCTCCATCAAGACCACGGCCAAGGCCCAGGCCATCGACCTGGCCATCCGGATGGTCGACCTGACCACCCTCGAAGGGGCCGACACCCCCGGCAAGGTGCGGGCGCTCGCGGCCAAGGCGCTGCGCCCCGACCCGGCCGACCCGTCCTGCCCGCACGTCGGCGCGGTCTGCGTCTACCCGGCGATGGTGCCGCACGTGGCCGAGGTGCTGCGGGGCAGCGCGGTTCACCTGGCCAGCGTGGCGACCGCGTTCCCGTCCGGGCAGGCGCCCCTGGAGGTCAAGGTCGCCGACACCCGGGCGGCGGTTGCGTCCGGCGCGGACGAGATCGACATGGTGATCAACCGGGGCGCGTTCCTGGCCGGGCGCTACGGCGAGGTCTACGACGAGATCGTGGCCACCAAGCAGGCGTGCGGGGACGCCCACCTGAAGGTGATCCTGGAGACCGGGGAGCTGGCCACCTACGACAACGTGCGCCGGGCGTCGTGGCTGGCGATGCTGGCCGGCGGCGACTTCATCAAGACCTCCACGGGCAAGGTGCCGGTCGCGGCCACCCTGCCGGTGACGCTGGTGATGCTGGAGGCGGTCCGCGACTTCCGCGCCGCCACCGGCCGGCAGGTCGGCGTGAAGCCGGCCGGCGGGATCAAGACCACCAAGGACGCGATCAAGTACCTGGTCATGGTCAACGAGACCGTCGGCGCGGACTGGCTGGACCCGGACTGGTTCCGGTTCGGCGCGTCCAGCCTGCTCAACGACCTGCTCATGCAGCGCACCAAGCTGACGACCGGCATCTACTCCGGTCCCGACTACTTCACCCTGGACTGAGCGTGATCTTCGAATACGCCCCTGCGCCCGAGTCGCGCGCGATCGTCGACCTCAGGCCGTCCTACGGCCTGTTCATCGACGGCGGGTTCGTCGACCCGTCCGACGGCGGCAGCTTCAAGTCGGTCAACCCGGCGTCCGAGGAGGTCCTGGCCGAGATCGCCGAGGCCGGCAGCGCGGACGTGGACCGCGCGGTCCGCGCCGCCCGCACCGCGTACGAGAGGGTGTGGGGCCCGATGCCGGGCCGGGACCGGGCCAAGTACCTGTTCCGGATCGCCCGGATCATCCAGGAGCGCTCCCGCGAGCTGGCCGTGCTGGAGTCCCTCGACAACGGCAAGCCGATCCGGGAGTCCCGGGACGTCGACCTGCCGCTGGTCGCCGCGCACTTCTTCTACTACGCGGGCTGGGCCGACAAGCTGCCCCACGCCGGGTTCGGCCCCGACCCGAAGCCGCTGGGCGTGGCCGCGCAGGTCATCCCGTGGAACTTCCCGCTGCTCATGCTGGCCTGGAAGATCGCCCCGGCGCTGGCCGCCGGCAACACGGTGGTGCTGAAGCCGGCGGAGACCACCCCGCTGACCGCGCTGCTGTTCGCCGAGATCTGCCAGCAGGCCGACCTGCCGGCCGGCGTGGTCAACATCGTCACCGGCGCGGGCGACACCGGCCGGGCGCTGGTGGAGCACCCGGGCGTGGACAAGGTCGCGTTCACCGGCTCGACCGAGGTCGGCAAGGCCATCGCCCGGTCGGTCGCGGGCACCCGCAAGAAGGTGACGCTGGAGCTGGGCGGCAAGGCGGCGAACATCGTCTTCGACGACGCCCCGGTCGACCAGGCGGTCGAGGGGATCGTCAACGGCATCTTCTTCAACCAGGGGCACGTGTGCTGCGCCGGCTCCCGGCTGCTCGTCCAGGAGAACGTCGCCGACCGGGTGCTGGAGTCGCTGAAGCGCCGGATGGCGCTGCTGCGGGTCGGCGACCCGCTGGACAAGAACACCGACATCGGCGCGATCAACTCGGCCGGGCAGCTCGCCCGCATCCGCGAGCTGTCCGACGCGGGCGCGGCCGAGGGGGCGCAGCGCTGGTCGCCGCCGTGCGAGCTGCCCGAGCGCGGGTTCTGGTTCGCGCCGACGATCTTCACGGGGGTCACCCAGGCGCACCGGGTCGCCCGGGAGGAGATCTTCGGGCCGGTGCTGTCCGTGCTGACGTTCCGCACCCCGGCCGAGGCCGTCGAGAAGGCCAACAACACGCCGTACGGGCTGTCGGCCGGGATCTGGACCGACAAGGGTTCCCGGATCCTGTGGATGGCCGACCGGCTGCGCGCCGGGGTGGTGTGGGCCAACACGTTCAACAAGTTCGACCCGACCTCGCCGTTCGGGGGCTACAAGGAGTCGGGCTACGGTCGCGAGGGCGGCCGGCACGGGCTGGAGGGGTACCTCGATGTCTGAGCGGGTCGCGGTGCGCAAGACGTACAAGCTCTTCATCGGCGGGAAGTTCCCGCGCAGCGAGTCGGGACGGTCGTATCTCGTGCAATCCGCGAACGTGTCGCTGGCCTCCCGCAAGGACGCGCGGGACGCCGTCGTGGCCGCCCGCGCCGCCGTGAAGGGATGGGCGGGGGCGACCGCGTACAACCGGGGTCAGATCCTCTACCGGGTGGCCGAGATGCTGGAGGGCCGCCGCGAGCAGTTCGTCGCGCTCGGCGTGCCGGCCGACGAGGTCGACGCGGCGATCGACCGCTGGGTCTGGTACGCGGGCTGGTCCGACAAGCTCCCCCAGGTGTACGGCGGCGCGAACCCCGTCGCCGGGCCGTACTTCAACCTGTCGACGCCCGAGCCGACGGGCGTGGTGGCCGTGGTGGCCCCCGAGTCCCCGGCGCTGCTCGGCCTGGTCAGCGTGATCGCCCCGGCGATCGTCACCGGCAACACGGTGGTGGTGGCCGCCTCCCCGACGCAGCCGCTGGCGGCGGTGACGCTGGCCGAGGTGCTGGCCACCTCCGACCTGCCGGGCGGGGTGGTGAACATCCTCACCGGCGCGCTCACCGAGACGGCGCCGACGCTGGCGGCGCACCTGGACGTCAACGCGATCGACCTGACCGGGGTGGCCGACGCGGCGCTCGCCGCCGAGCTGGAGGTCAAGGCGGCGGAGAACCTGAAGCGGGTGCTCCGGCCGGCCCCGGCCGACCACGACTGGCACGCCGACCCGGGCACCACGCGGATGACGACGCTGCTGGAGACGAAGACGGTCTGGCATCCGAAGGGGGTCTAGCTGGTGGGCCGGGTCCACCGGTGGGGTCAGCTCAGGGGCGCTGCCGTGGGAGGGGTCTACTACGGGGGGTAGGATTACTTCGTGACGCGGTTGGGTGATCTTGAGCGGGCGGTGATGGACGTGCTGTGGGACACCGTCCCGGGCACGTCGGACGGGGTGACCGTGCGCGAGGTCGCCGAGGCCCTCGACGGCCGCGAGCTGGCGTACACGACGGTGATGACCGTGCTCGACCGGCTCGCCGGCAAGGGCATGGTGCGCCGGCAGCGGGAGGGGCGGGCCTGGCGTTACCAGGCCGCGGCCAGCCGCGAGGCGCACATCGCCCAGCTCATGCTCGACGCGCTGGATCTCGGCGGCAGCCGGGACGCCGCGCTGGTGCGCTTCGCCCGGTCGGTGACCGGCACCGAGGCCGAGGTGCTGCGCGCCGCGCTCGCCGACGAGGCGACGGACCGGTAGGGCCGGCGTCATGGCGTACGCCGTGCACTTCGCCGCGACGGTCCTGGCCTGCTACCTGACCGCGCAGGTGCTCGCCGCGTCGACGTGGACGTGGCGGGCCCCCCGGGTGGCGATCGTCTGCTGGCAGGCGGTCGGGCTGGCGCTCGGTCTCTCCGCGATGGGCCTGCCGATGGCGCTCGGCGTGGCGCCGTACGACCGGCCGACCGGCAGCGCGCTGCTCGCCCTGGCCACCGACCTGGCCCACGGGACCCTGCCGGCCGGGCTCGGCGCGGTCCACCTCGGCCTGGTCGGTGTCGGGTTCGGCATCGGCGCGGTGCTGCTCGCCACGACGGTACGCAGCGTGCACGCCACCGTCCGGGCCCAGCGGCGGCACCGGGACCTGCTCGCCCTGGTGGCCCGGCGGGATCCGGAGGTGCCGGGGGCGCTGGTGCTGGACCATCCGAGCGCGGCGGCCTACTGCCTGCCGGGCGTGCGGCCCCGGGTGGTGGTCAGCGCCGGGGCGCTCAGCATGCTCGACCGGGCCGAGCTGGCGGCGGTGCTGACCCACGAGCGGGCGCATGCGCAGGAGCGCCACGACCTGGTGCTGCTGCCGTTCACCGCGCTGTGCCGGGCGCTGCCCTGGTTCCGGTGGGTGCGCGACGCGCACGAGCGGGTCGCCCTGCTGGTCGAGATGCGGGCCGACGACAAGGCCCGCGAGCTGCACGCCGAGGCTCCCCTGGCGGGGGCGCTGCGCCGGTTCGCGGCGGCCGGCCACCGCATCGCCCCGGCCGGCACGCTCGGCCTCGGCGACCGGGACCTGGACGTGCGGGTCCAGCGGCTGCTGGTCGCCGACCGGCCGCCCCGGCTGCTCGGGGCCGCCGCGCTGGCGGTGGCGGCCACCCTGGTCTCGCTGCCGGTCTCCCTCTTCCTGAGCTGAATCCCCGCTTCCGTCGACCATGTCGGCGAGATAGCGGTGTCCGGTCGCCGGGATGCCCCCACAACGCCGACATGATCAACGACCTGCGGGCCAATAGGTAGCGACACTACGTGTAGGCTCGCTACGACAAGACAGCCTACCCTCGGAGGGCGGCCATGGATCCCCTGCTCCTCGCCCGACTCCAGTTCGCCACCACCACCTCGCTGCACTTCGTCTTCGTCGTCGTCACGCTCGGGCTGGTCACCCTGCTCGTCGGGCTCCAGACGGCCTGGACGATCACCGGCAACCCCGCGTACGAGCGGCTGACCCGCTTCTGGGGCCAGCTCTACGTGATCAACTACGTGCTGGGCATCGGCACGGGCCTGCTCATGGAGTTCCAGTTCGGGCTGAACTGGAGCGGCCTGTCGCGCTACGTCGGCAACGTCTTCGGCGCACCGCTGGCGATCGAGACCCTGGTCGCGTTCTTCCTGGAGTCCACGTTCCTCGGGATGTGGATCTTCGGCTGGCACCGGCTGCGCCGGGGCGTGCATCTGGCGCTGCTGTGGGGCGTGGCGCTGACCGCGTACGCGTCCGCGTTCTGGGTCATGGTGGCCAACGCCTGGCTCCAGCACCCGGTCGGCTACGAGGTGCGCGACGGCGTGGCCCACCTGACCGACTTCGGCGCGCTGCTGACCAACCCCACCCTCGGCCTGGCCTTCGGGCACGTGGTCGCCGCCGCCCTGCTCACCGGCGGGATGCTGATGGCCGCGGTGAGCGCCTGGCACCTGATCCGGCGCACCCCGGACCACGCGCTGTTCCGCGCCTCGCTGCGGATCGGCCTGGTCACCGCGGCCGTCTCGATCAGCCTCGTGCAGGGCTTCGGCTTCGCCCAGTTCGGGCCCGTCGGGCAGGCGCAGCCCACCAAGTTCGGCGGCGGCCCGCAGCGCGACGCCCTGGTCGCCGAGTGGACCACCCGGTTCGGCCCCGGCGACTACACCCCGCCCGTGCTGGCCGACGTCGGGCTCGGCTTCATGATCCTGATCGGGTTCCTCCTCGGCGGCCTGTGGCTGCTGCTCCCCCTGCTCTGGCGCGACTGGGTGATCCGGCTCCGCTTCCCCCTCTGGCTGGTCCTGCTGGCGCTGCCGCTGCCCTTCGTCGCGGTGATCCTCGGCTGGATCGCCCGCGAGGTGGGCCGCCAGCCCTGGGTCGCGTACGGGCTGCTCTCCACCGAGCGGGCCGTCTCCCCGGTCGCGCCGGGGGTGATGCTCGCCTCGCTGATCGGCTTCACCCTGCTGCTCGGCGGGCTCGCCGTCGCCAACTGGGTGCTGTTCGCCCGGCACGCCGCCCGGGGCGCCGCCGACCCCGCCCTCGGCCGCCGGCCCGGCCCGGCCGCCGACGACCCCCGTCCCGTCCCCGTCCTCGGCTGAGGAGGCCACCCGTGGAACTCGCCTGGTACGCCCTGCTCGGCCTCTTCCTCGCCGGCTACCTGGTCCTCGCCGGCTACGACTACGGCGTCGGCCTGCTGCTGGCCCGGGGCGGCACGCCGGCCCACCGCCGGGCGGCCCTCACCGCCGTCGGCCCGTTCTTCCTCGGCAACGAGGTCTGGCTGGTGGCGACCGCCGGCATCCTGTTCGGCGCGTTCCCCGCCCTGGAGGGGGAGCTGCTGTCCGGCTTCTACCCCGTCGTCGCCGCCGCGCTGGCCGGGGCGATCACGGTGACCGTCGGCGTGCAACTGCGCAGCCGCCCGACCGGCGAGCCGACCCGCGCCGCCTGGGACCGGGTGGTGGCCGCCGGAAGCCTGCTCGCCGCGTTCGGCTGGGGGGCGCTGCTCGCCGGGCTGCTCCAGGGCGTGCCGCTGGCCGCAGACGGGCACGTCACGGGCGTCGGCCACGTGGCCACCCCGTTCGCGGCCCTCGCCGGGCTGGCGATGACGGCCCTGGTGGCGGCGCACGGTGCGACGTTCCTCACCCTCCGGCTGCCCGCCGAGGCCGCCGCGCCGCTGACCCGTACCGCCCGCCGGCTGGTCGCGCTCGCGCTCGCCGCGGTCGCCCTGGCCGCCGTCGCGGGCCTGCTCTCCGATCGGGTACGCGCCGCGACGCAGCGCCCGCTGCCGGCCGTACTGCTGCCGGTCGTGCTGGCGGCGGCGCTGCTGGCGGCCCGCGCGGCGCTCGGGCGGCGGCGGCCCGGGGTGGCCTTCGCCGCCACCTCGGCGGCGCTGGCGCTGCCGGTGGCGGGGGTCGGCGCGGCGCTGTGGCCCTACGCGCTGGTCTCCACCGTCGCACCGGGGGCGTCACTGAGCGTGGCCGACGCGGCGGCCAGCGGGCCGACGCTGACGCTGCTGGGCTGGCTGGTGCTGCCGCTCCTGCCGGCCCTACTAGGCTTCCAGGCGATGTGCTGGTGGGTGTTCCGGGGACGGGCCGACGGCAGGACACCGGTGTACTGGTGAACCGCCGTCCCTTCGACCCGCGTCTGCTGCGCCGGGTCCCCGCGGCCCGGCGCGACCTCGCCGTGCTCGCGGTCCTCGGCGGGCTCACGGCGCTGCTGGTCGTGGGGCAGGCCACCGCCCTGGCCACGGTGCTGGCCGCCGCGCTCGACGGGCGGCTGGCCCGGCCGGCGCTCGCCGGGTTCCTGGCCGCCGTGGCGGGGCGGGCGCTGGTCGCCTGGGCGCAGGGCACGGTGGCGGCGCGGGCCGCCGCGACGGTCAAGGCCGCGCTGCGGGCCGACCTGCTCGCCGCCGTCGGCCGGCACGGGCCCGGCTGGGTCGCCGGGCAGCGGGCCGGGCAGCTCGCCACGCTGGCCGGGCGCGGGCTGGACGCCCTGGACGCCTACTTCACCGGCTACCTGCCGCAGCTCGTGCTCAGCGTCACCGTCCCGGTTGCCGTGCTGGCCCGGATCACCTTCGCCGACTGGGGCTCGGCCGTCATCATCGCGCTGACCCTGCCGCTGATCCCGGTCTTCGGTGCGCTGCTCGGCTGGCAGGCGCAGGCCGCCACCGAGCGGCAGTGGCGGCGGCTGTCCACGCTGGGCGGGCACTTCCTCGACATGGTCGCCGGGCTGCCCACGCTGCGCGCGTTCGGCCGCGCCCGCAGCCAGGTCGAGGTGGTCCGCCGGATGGCCGACGGGCACCGGGCCGCGACGATGCGGACGCTGCGGATCGCCTTCCTGTCCGCGCTGGTGCTGGAGCTGGTCGCCACGCTGTCGGTGGCCCTGGTGGCGGTGCCGGTGGGCATCCGGCTGCTCGGCGGCGGGATCACGCTCTCCACCGCGCTGCTGGTGCTGCTGCTCACCCCGGAGGCGTACCTGCCGCTGCGGGCCGCCGGCAGCCGGTTCCACGCCAGCATGGAGGGGCTCACCGCGCTGGACGAGGCGCTGACCCTCTCCGCCACCGACCCGACCGCCGCCGGGCCCCCGACCGCCGCCGGGCTTCCGGCCGCCGCGACGCCCGCCGGGGCGCGGCCCGCCCCCGACGGGCGCGGCGAGATCCGGTTCGAGGGCGTGACCGTCGCGTACGAGCGGACCGTGGCGCTGCGCGACGTCACGCTGACGATCCGGCCCGGCGAGCGGATCGCCATCGTCGGGCCGAGCGGGGCGGGCAAGAGCACCCTGCTCAACCTGCTGCTCGGCTTTGTCGCCCCGACGTCCGGCCGGGTCACCGTCGGCGGCGTCGACCTGGCCGGCGCGGACTGCGACGGCTGGCGGCGACAGGTCGCCTGGGTGCCGCAGCGGGCCCACCTCTTCGCCGCCCCGCTCGCCGACAACATCCGGCTCGGCGCCCCCGACACGCCCGACGCCGCGCTCGCCCACGCGGTCACCGCCGCCGCGCTGGACGAGGTGGTCGCCGCCCTGCCCGACGGGCTCGACACCGTGCTCGGCGAGCGCGGGCACGGCCTGTCCAGCGGGCAGCGGCAGCGGGTCGCGCTGGCGCGGGCGTTCCTGCGGGACGCGCCGGTGGTGCTGCTGGACGAGCCGACCGCGCGGCTGGACAGCGCCAGCGAGGCCGGGGTGCTCGCCGCCACCCGCCGGCTCGTCGCCGGGCGGACCGCCCTGCTGGTGGCCCACCGTCCGGCGCTGCTCGCCGACGCCGACCGGATCCTGCGGATCGACGACGGCCGGGTCACCGAGCTGACCCCCGCCCCGGCGGCTGCCGGCCCCGGTGTCGGCCCGACTGCTCCCGGCCCGACGCCTCCCGGCCCCGGTGTCGGCGTGGCCGCCGCGCCGGCCGGAGAGGAGGCGGCCCGGTGAGCGGCGGGAGCACCCGGGCCGGCGACGGGAGCGTCCGGGCCGCCGAGCGGGCCGTGCTGCGGCTGGCCCGGCCGTACCTGGGCCGGCTCGTCGGCGCGGGGCTGCTCGCCGCCGCCACCGAGTTCGCCGGGCTCGCCCTGATGGCCACCGCCACCTGGCTGCTGATGAGCGCCGCCGGCCGGCCGCCGCTGGACCGGCTCACCGTGGCGATCGTCGCGGTCCGGGCGCTGGCGATCAGCCGGGGCGTGTTCCGCTACACCGAGCGCCTCGCCGGCCACGACGCCGTGCTGCGGATGACCACCGACGTCCGGGCCGGGGTCTTCGCCGCCCTGGCCGCCCGGCGCGACGCCGCCCGGCAACGCACCGGGGACGCGCTGAGCCGGCTCGTGTCCGACGTGGAGGCCGTGCAGGACCTGCTGCTGCGGGTGCTCGTCCCGGGGGCCGCCGCCGCGGCGGTCAGCGTGCTGGCCGTGGCCGGGGCCGCCGCCATCTCGCTCCCCGCCGCCGGGGCGCTGGCGCTGGGCCTGCTCGTCGCCGGGGCAGCCCTGCCGCTCGCGGCCACCGCGCTGACCCGGCACGCCGCCGACCAGGTGGCCCCGCTGCGCGGCGCGCTCGCCACGGACGCCGTGGACCTCACCCACGGCGCGGCCGACCTGGCCGCGTTCGGGGCCACCGGGCACGCGCTGGACGCCGCCGCCGACCGGGCCCGCCGGCTGGCCCGGCTGGAACGGCGGCTCGCCGCGACCGGCTTCGCCGTGGACGCCGCCGGGGTGCTGGTCGCCGGCGCGACCGCCGGCGCGGTGGTGGTCACCGCGCTGCGCGGCGGCGTCGGCGGCGTGCTGGTCGGCGTGCTGGCGGTGGGTTCCCTGGCCGCCGTCGAGGTGGCGCTCGCGCTGGTCGGGGCCGCCCGGCAGCGCACCCAGCTGAGGGCCGGGCTGGTCCGGGTGGCCGCCCTGCTGACCGCCCCGGAGGCCGGGGCGGCGGACGCCGCCGACGCTGCCGGGTCCGTGGCCGGCGGGTCCGTGGCCGGCGGGTCCGTTCCGGCCGCCGGCGGCCCGGCCCCGCACGACGTGCGCTTCGACGAGGTCATTGTGCGGTACCGGGCCGGCACCGCCCCGGCCCTCGACCGGTTCACCCTGGACCTGCCGGCCGGCCGCCGGATCGCCGTGGTCGGGCCGAGCGGCGCCGGCAAGAGCACCGTCGCCGCCGTCCTGACCGGCACGGTGCGCCCGGCGCAGGGCCGGGTCACCCTCGACGGGGCCGACCTGTCGGCGTACCCGGTGGAGGAGCTGCCCCGGGCGGTCGGCGGCCTGCTCGCCGAGGCGTACGTCTTCCACGCCACGGTCCGGGAGAACCTGCTGCTCGGCCGGCCCGCCGCCGGCGAGGCGGAGCTGACCGCCGCGACCCGGGCGGCCGGGCTGCTGGACTGGGTACGCGCCCAGCCGGCCGGCTGGGACACGGTGGTCGGCGAGGAGGGCGGCCAGCTCTCCGGCGGCCAGCGGCAGCGCCTCGCGCTGGCCCGGGCTCTGCTCGCCGCGCCCGGGGTGCTGGTGCTCGACGAGCCGACCGAGGGGCTCGACCCGGCCGCCGCCGACGCGGTGCTCGCCTCGGCGCTCGCGGCGACCCCCGCCGGGCACTCGGTGCTGCTGATCAGCCACCGGCTCAGCGGGCTCGCCGACCTCGACGAGATCGTGGTCCTCGACGCCGGCCGGGTGGTCCAGCGCGGCCGGCACGACGAGCTGGTCGCCGCGCCGGGCTGGTATCGGGACCAGTGGCTGCTCCAGGAGGCGGCCGAGCGCGGGTACCTGGCCCTGACGCCCCGACCCTGAGCCCGCTCCGGGATTCCCCCGGACGCGCCGCTCGCCGCCCCGTGGCAGGCTCGGTCGCATGGCGCGCGGCGACGACGTACTCGTGGAGGAGCGGCTGCGCGAGCTGGGCGACCGGCTGCACGGCCCGGCGCGGCTCAAGGCCGACCTGCTCACCGAGGCCCGCCATGCGTTGCAGGACGCCGTCGAGGCGTACCGGGACGGGGGTCTGCCGGCGGCGGAGGCCGCGCGGCGGGCCGTGGCCGAGTTCGGCGAGCCGGCGCGACTCGCCCCGGCGTACCAGGCGGAGCTGGCCACCGGGTCGCTGCGCGGCCTGTCCCTGCGGGTGCTCGCGGTCGCCGGCGTGCTGGTCGTCGCGGGCGACCTGACCTGGCAGGGGTCGAGCTGGAGCGGCGGGCCCGGCCCGCCGGCGGCCTACCGCCTGCTGTCGGGCGCGGTGCACGGCATCTGGCTGGGCGCGGCCGTGCTGGCGGTGGCGGGGCTGGCGCTGGTCGCCGCCTCGGCCCGGTCGGCGCACCCGGCGCTGCCCCGCCTCGCCCGGCTGACCGGCTTCGCGCTGACCGCCGCGCTCGTCGTCGGGGCGGCCGGCGGCGCGGCCCTGTACGGCTGGTCCGTCGGGCTGTGGGAGGCGGCCCGCACCTGGCCGCCGATGCTGGTCGGCGCGCTGGTCAGCGGCGCGGGCTTCCTGTGGATCGGCCGGGCGGCCCGGTCCTGGCTGCTCGCGGCCCGCCGCCGGCCGGCCGGACCGGCGTAGGTTCCGCCGTCTCGCCGGAGCCGGCCGCGCCCGTCCGCCGTTTCGCCGGAGCCGGCCGCGCCCGTCCGCCGTTTCGCCGGAGCCGACCGCGCCCGGACGCGCCCGCGGCCCGCGCCGGCTCGTCACGCCCCGCAACGGGCTCCGCCCGGCACCGCCACGCACTTCACCCCTTTGCTCTGCACCCGCATACGCAACACTTGACGGACGGTGACCGCGCGCCAGCCCCGCCCGGCACCGCCGATTCCCCGTCCGCACAGCCCAGCCGGGTGTTGCGCGCATGGGTGCAGAGCAAAGGAGCGACGAGCCGTCGTGTCGGGCCGGAGAATCGTTACGCCGAGTGAGCCACTTCCTCTCGCCGACGCCTGCCACCACCGTCACCGAAGGTGACCGGAACGCGGCGATCTCGGGACGCGCAGCGGGCTCGGTGCGCGGGCGGGGGCGGGTGCGGGCGGCGGGCGGGGGCGGGTGCGGGCGGCGGGCGGCGGGCGGCGGGCGGGGTCAGGCCGGGGCCGGCGGGGTGTCGCCGAGGAACTGGCCGACGGTCGCGCTGAACTCCCGCCAGCCGGCCCGCTCCCCGGCGAGGGCCCGGCGGCCCGAGTCGGTCAGCTCGTAGGTGCGGCGCTCCCGGCCGTTGACGGTGCTCCAACTGCTGGCCACGTGGCCCGCCCGCTCCAGTCGGCGCAGCGCCGGGTAGATCGTCCCGGTGGGCAGGTCGAGGGTGCCCTCGCTGCGGGCGCGCAGCGCCTCGATGATGGCGTAGCCGTGCAGCGCGCCCCGCTCCAGCACCGCGAGCAGCAGCGCGTCGAGGTGTCCGTGCAGCGCCTGGGCCTTCATAGGTAGCAAGACTACTTGTGGGCCACGCGGAGCGCCACCGGGGTGCGGGCACCGGCCGCCCGGAGTCGCCCACTAGGGTATGTGCCCAGAGTCACTCGGCGGCCGGAGACGCCGCCGGGTGGGCAGCCCGAAGCACACGGAGGTCAGCGTGGCCCGCCAGTCGCCCCAACGGCCCGACGCCGACGAGCCCGAGCTCGACGAGACCGATGGCACTCCCGAAGAGGTCGAGGAGGACGCCGAGCGCCCGTCGGCGCGCGACGCCGACCGCGCGCTCTGGGACGAGCTGCGGATCGACCCGGTCGAGATCGCCCTGCCCGCCGGCACCGGCTTCACGCTGCGGGCGTACCGGCCGGCACGGGAGCTGACCCCGACCGACGTCGCCGAACGCGACCAGGACGACCCGTTCCTGGCCCGCCGGCAGGCGGTCGAGACCGAGGCCGAGGACGACGACGAGGTCGTCATCCTCGACGAGGAGCTGGCCGCCGAGTTCGCCGAGGCCGACGCGGAGGAGGCGGAGAAGGCCGACGGGAAGTCCCGCCGCCGCAAGCCGGCCGCCGACAGCGCCGACGACGCGGATGCCGACGCCGATGCGACGGAGGAGCCCGGTTCCGCCGAGGACGACGACGAGGACGAGGACGACGACGAAGCGGGCGACGAGGAGGTCCCGGTCTTCCTCAGCCACCGGGGCAAGTTGCTGCTGTTCAAGACGCCGGAGTCGCTCGTCAGCTTCGTCAGGTCCGGCGCGCCCAACGACATGTCTCAACTGGACAGCTGGAATGAACTGTCCGAACGGGTGGAACCGGCCGACATCGTCCCGCTCGACGAGGACACCTACGAGCTCGACCTGGTCGTGGAGAACCTGCGGGGCGGGCACGACACCTGGGACTCGACCCTGCTGATCGAGGCCGGCGAGGTGGCCCGGGACATCGCGTACGCGCTGCGGCTGCCCGCGGTGCTGGACATGCTCTCGGCCGGCTCCAGCCTCGACGACCTGGACGAGGCGCTGCGGGCCACGGCCAACGGCGGAATCGGGGGCTTCCTCGGCCGGCGGCGGCTGAAGAAGATCGGCGCCCAGACGGCGAGTCTCGGGTGGCGCACCATTGTCGGCAAGATCTCTGCGGTCGTGGACTGGCGCGACTGACGCGTTCCAGGGAGCATCAGTCTCTGGCAGATAAAGACCTCAGTCCCGGGAGGAGGACGACGCCGTGGCGCTCGTGCGCGTGTACTGCGGTCTGGCCTCGGCGGATCCGGCCGACCGACCGGCCTCGGCCGGTTCGACGCTGACGTCCGCTGTGGTCGACGACGCAGGTCGGCTGCTCCATGTCTGCGAGATCGGCGACGACCCAGCCGGCTATGCCCAGTTGGTCGCGCTGCTCGTGGAGCGGTCGGGCGGGCCGAGCGGAGCCGCGATCGCCGCCGACAGTGACGACCACACGGTCACCTCGCTGCTGAGCGCCGCCGGGCGTCCCCTGGCCATCGCGGACGACGACTCCGTCGACGACTTCGCCGAGCGCTTCGCCGACGACGACTCGCTGGAGGAGATGCAGTCCCCGCCGGCCGAGCGCCGGGCGGTCGGGCTGGCCCGGGCCCTTCAGGCCGGCGCGCTGTCGGCGGTCACCCTGCCGGCGCCCCGGGACCTCGCCGGCTACAAGCAGGTCCTCTCGGCGCACGCCGCGCTCGCCAGTGGCCGGCACTCCGCCGCCGTGGCGCTGCGCGAGGTGCTGAGGGAGCTCTACCCGGCCGCCCTGCGCGCGTACCCGGACCCGGCCGAGCCGGTCGCCCTGGCCGTGCTGGACGCCCTGCCCGAGCCCGGCATGCTGGGCGGGACGATCGCCCGGGGCCGGGAGGTGTCGGTGGCGGCGGACGCCATCGCCGCCCACCTCGCGGCCGACGGGGTGGCCGACGAAGACAAGATCAACGATGCGGTGACCGCGCTGCGGGTCGCCATCGCCGAGACGCCCCGCCGCGCGGCGGTCAGCCGGGCGCTCACCTCCGCCGTGGCGGAGACCGTCCGCCAGGCGGTGGCCTCGGTGCGGGCGTGCGACGCGGGCTGCGAGGCCCTGGTCGGCGCGCTCGACGCCCGGGTCACCACCCCCGCGCCCGCGTCGGGCCGCCGGGCCGCCGCCCGCCGGGGCGAGCCGATCGCCGAGCTTCCCGGCTCCGGTCTGCGTGCGCTGCGGCCCACCGAGCCCGAGCCCGTCGCCGGGCGGCGCAGCCGTCCCGAGCCGGTCCCCGGCGGCGGCCTGCCCGCCCAGCCCCGTCCGCTCGGCCCGCCGCCGGTCGCGCCGGAGCCCGTTGCTCCGCCGCCGGTCGCCCCGCGCCCGATCGTCCCGGCCGCCTCGGCCACTCCGCCGATCTCCGGCCCGCCGTCGCCCGAGCCGCGCCGACTGATGGACGGCCCACCGCCGGCGGAGCCCCGCCGCCTGATGGACGGTCCACCGGCGTCCTCGCCCGAGCCGCGCCGCCTGATCGACGGCCCGACCAACCGGCCGGTCTCCGCGCCGCCACCCCCGCCGCCGGGCATCACCCCGATCGCGCCGAGCCAGCGCGAGCGCGGTTCCGTGCCGCCGGCCGAGGCCGGTGAGCCGTTCCGGCCCACGCTGACCACGGCCGCGATCCAGAACGCGCGGGCGGAGCGGCAGCGCACCATCATCCCGCCCCGTCCCAAAACGACGGGCGAGTCTGCGCCGCCGCCCACCGGTGGCTTCAGCGCCACCGACCTGAGCGTCCCGCTGCCGGCCCCGCGCCCCGGCCAGGAGTCCGCTCCCCCCGGCTCGCGGGCGAACTGGCCGCTGGTCAACAACCCCGAGGACCCCGCCGACAGCTCGCCGAACAACCCGGTCGTGCGCCCCTTCGAGGAGCGGGCGAAGCGGCAGATCGACGCGCCGACCGAGGTGGTCCCGGCGACCGAGGGCCGGGTCACCCCGCCGTGGCTCGCCGACGACCTGCCCCAGGAGCCGCCGATGCTGCGGCTGGTCGAGCCGCCACCGCTGGCCGATCGGGCACTGCGGGAGGGGTCGGGCCCCGCCGGGGACCCGCGTCTGGAGCCACCGCCGCTGCGGTTGGTCGACCGCGGCGAGGCGGCCCGCGCCGAGCGTTCCGCTTCGGAGCCCCGCCCCGAGCGGCCGGCGATGGAGCACCGGTCCCCGCTCGGTCAGCGGCTCCCGGCGGAGCAGCGGCCCGCCATGGAGCACCGGTCGGCCCCGCCGCAGCCGCCGCGGTCCGCCCCCATGGAGCGGCGTACCCCGCCGATCTCCGACGAGGGAGACGGCGACCTGTTGATCTTCGCCGCCGCCAAGTCGGCCTGGTTCGTCGGTCACGACGACGAGGCCGAGCTGGACTGGTCGAGCACCGCCGACACCGGGTGGCAGGCCGCCGAGCAGGCCGCCCGCCCGGCGGTGGGCGCCGAGACCAAGGCCGGGCTGCCCAAGCGGGTGCCGCAGGCCAACCTGGTTCCCGGCTCGCCCCTGCGCGAGGAGCGTCCCCTGCGGATAGTCCGCGACGCGGCCAGCCTCGCCGAGAACACGACCGGCTACTTCCGGGGCTGGCGTCGTGGGCAGGAGATCGGCGGCTTCGCCGTCGGCGGCCGGCCGGGCCGCGAGGCGGCGGGCGGCTGGGACTTCACCCGGGACACGGGCGACCGCGACGACGACCGGGAATACGAGTACCGTTCCGCCGGCTACCGCTCCTGACCACCCCGCCGGGGCGGCGGTTGCCGCCCCGGCTTCTCTCGCCACGGGCACCGGCGCGGGCCGGCGTACCGCCGCCACGGCGACGCGGAAGGCTCCCGGGCGGAGTCCGGCCACCCCGGCATCCCAAGACGGCTACGACTGCCCTACGGCGCCCCTGGCCGGGCACGCTGACGTCCTGTGGGGACGGTCGACAGTGCATCCCGACAGGGGCAGGGCGGGGCGTCCCGGGGCGGGCAAGGCGCGCGATCGCCACCAGCGGCGGCCGGCCGCCGCCCGGCCCCGCACAGCCGGAAGCGCCCGACGACCCGGCGGAGAGCCGATCGTCGGGCGCGTCCCGTTGTCGATCAGGCCGGCGCGACCGCGCGCGAGCGACGCATCGTGAGCACGTACTCGACCAGCGAGATCAGCACGTGCTTCGTCGACTCCCGGTTACGGGCGTCACAGGCCACCACCGGCACCTCGTGCGAGATCGCGAGCGCGTCCCGGACGTCCTGCGGATCGTGGTACTGCATCCCGTCGAAGCAGTTGATGGCCACCAGGTACGGCAGCCGCCGGTGCTCGAAGAAGTCGATGGCCGCGAAGCAGTCGGCCAGCCGCCGGGTGTCGACCAGGACCACCGCGCCGATGGCGCCCCGGACCAGCTCGTCCCACATGAACCAGAACCGGGTCTGGCCGGGGGTGCCGAACAGGTACAGGATCAGGTCCCGGTCGATCGAGATACGGCCGAAGTCCATCGCCACCGTGGTCGTCGTCTTGCCCGGCACCTGCCGGGTGTCGTCGACGCCCACGCCGGCGGAGGTCATGATCGCCTCGGTGGTCAGCGGCGTGATCTCCGAGACCGAGCCGACCAGCGTCGTCTTGCCGACGCCGAAACCACCGGCGATAACGATCTTCGCCGACGTCACGCGCCCACTCGGGACGGGCGGGCGGTGCGACATGTCAGAGCCTGCGAAGTCCACTCAGCACCCTCTCCAGCAGTTCAGTGCCCACCGCGTCGTCGGAGTCGTCCAGGATGGTCGGCTCGTGGACCGCGACCAGGCCGTCCGTCGCCATGTCGGCGATGAGCACCCTAGCCACGCCGAGCGGGAGCTGCATCCGCGCCGCGATCTCGGCAAGCGACTGCACCCGTCCGTCGCACAGCGCGGCGATGTACTGGTGCTCCCGGCCCTGGCCGCCGTTGGAACTGGCAGCGGCCCGACCACGCACCGTCGTTTCGACGAGCGCCTCCAGCGCGATGTCCAGCCGGGGGCGGGTACGACCGCGGGTCACGGCGTACGGACGGACCAACGCTCCGGTCGGCTCGTCACGATCCATGTCGCCGCTCACCTCCTTCGTCCCCGACACCGGCTGGACCCGGTGGAACCCGTCGTTCCTGTCGTTGCCGCCCCGCCTGACCCACCGGCCAGCGCGCGGGTCAGCCCATCATTCCCACAGCCGTGCGCGGCTGCGGGGTCAACGCGTCGCCCACCCGGTCGACCAGGAGGGCCATCTCGTATCCGACCTGCCCGACGTCGCAGCTACGGGCGGCGAGCACGGCGAACGACGAGCCGTCCGAGATGGACATCAGGAACAGGAAGCCGTTGTCCATCTCGACCACGGTCTGCAGCACCGCGCCGCCCTCGAAGCAGCGGGCCGCCCCCTGCGTCAGGCTGACCAGGCCGGACGCGATCGCGGCGAGCTGGTCGGCCCGGTCACGCGGAAGGTCTCGTGACGACGCGAGGAGCAGGCCGTCCGCGGAGACGGCGACCGCGTGCGCGACACCGGGCACCCGGTCGGCGAAGTTGGCCAGCAGCCAACCGAGATCCTGCGTAGTTGTCATCCTTGTTGCTCCTTCTGCCCGCTCCCGGCCACCGGGCCTGAGCCAGACTGCGAGGATTGCTGCCCACCCGAAGCTTCCTCCGGGTTGGTCGGGTTGCCGTCGGGCTGGGTGCGCCCACGCTGCACGCCTCGATGGTATGCCGAAAGCAGACCGCGGACGCCCTCCGGTGTGCGGCGCTGGACGGACGTGGTGGGCTTCTCCACCCCGCCGGGCACGAGCTGGGCCATCGGCACCCGCTTCGGCAGGCCCTTGCGGGTGGTCTCCGCGACCGGGACCTCGGTGGCCGCCGAGGCGGCCCGCCAGCCGTCGTCGGCGGCCGTCTCCCAGGTGTTGCCCTGCGACGTGGACCGCCGGCCGGCGAAGGCGTCGGCGGGACCTGGGCGACCGCCGCCGTTGGCCGGCGATCCGTTGTCGCGCGGCACTCCTCCGGCCATCGGGGTGTCTGCCATCGGTGCGTTACCTGTCGTCCGGGGTGCTGGTGTCTGGACGGTCCGGCCGGTGACGTCGACCGCGGAGAACTGCTGGGTCACGGCACCGGTCGCCGAGCTTCCGGCACCGTTGGTCGCTGCGGCCGGGGTGGGGCCCGCCGCCTCGTCGGGACCCGAGCGGCGGGTGCGGAACCAGGCCGACTCGAGCTCCCGGAAGATCGGCAGCTCCATCGTCTCGTCCGCGTACCGCTGCTGTCGGTTCTGCGCCTGCGGGGGCGTCGGCCGGGCCGGCGGCGTCGGCGGGGTGACCGGCTGGGCGGCCGGGGCGCTGGGCATCTCGGTGCGCGGCACCCGGGGCAGCTCCGTGGTCATGTCCAGGGCGGCGGCGAGGCGCTCCGGCACCGGCGGGGTCGCCGGCTCCGGGGCGGAGACCGGGGGCCAGGCCGGGGGTGCCACGGGCGTCTGGGCCGCGGTGGCCGGCCGGCTAGGCAGCGGCTGCGCCGAGTACGGCTGGCCGGAGACGGGCATGCCGGCCGGCTGACCGGACACCGGCTGGCCGGAGACCGGGGCGGCCGAGACGGGCTGACCCGACACCGGGAAGGCGGAGACGGGCGGTGCCGAGACCGGCGGAATCGGGGGCGCCGACACCGGCGGCACCGGCGGCGCGGAAACCGGCGGGGTCCAGCCGCGGGCCTCCGGGCTGCTCGGCAACTGCCGGGGGATGGCCGGCTGCTGGCCGCTGCTGGCCGGGTCGCCGTCGCCCGAGGCGCGCCGCTGCGGCAGCGGGTCGATCTGCTGGCCGTTGGCGGTGCGGGGGGCGGGGACACCGCCCGCGGCACTGGCACCGGTCAGGTCCGACCAGGCCGGCATCGACCGCGTGGGACCGGCCGACGCGGGCGCGCCGTGACCGTTGCGCGAGGCCGGGTCGAAGGACCGGCCGCCCAGGGTGACCTGGTTGCCCGAATGCCCCGGCCGCTGGTGGGACGCGGGGGCCGCGGGACCGTTGCCGAAGGCGGCGAAGGCGCCCAGCGTCGGGGTGGACCCGCCCGGCTGCGGGCCGGTGAGCTGCGCGGGCGGGGCCGGCAGCGCGCCGGGCTGCTGGACCCGGCCGGACAGCGCCCGGGGCACCAGCACGGTGGTGGGCAGGGTGACGTCGGCGACGGTGCCCCGGTCGGTGCCGGGCCGCAGCTCGACCTTCACGCCGTGCCGGGAGGCCAGCCGGGCGACCACGACCAGGCCCATCATCCGGGAGACGGCCACGTCCACCTGCGGCGGCGTGGCGAGGCGCTCGTTGAGCTCGTGGAGCTGCTCGACGCTGATGCCGATGCCCCGGTCCTCGACGTAGAGGCTGGCGCGGTCGCCGACCCGGCGGGCCTCCACCATCACCTGCGAGTCGGGCGGCGAGAAGGCGGTGGCGTTGTCGAACAGCTCGGCGACCAGGTGGACCAGGTCGTTGACCGCGTGCGCGGCGACCTCGATGTCCCGGTCGATCACCCCGAACTCGATGCGGGTGTAGTGCTCGACCTCGGACTGGGCAGCCCGCAGCACGTCGATCAGCGCCGCCGGCTCGCGCTGCACGCGGGTGGAGTCGGCGCCGGCGAGCACCAGCAGGTTCTCGTCGTTGCGGCGCATCCGGGTCGCGAGGTGGTCGAGCTGGAACAGCTCGGCCAGCCGGTCCGGGTCCTCCTCGCCGCGCTCCAGCCGGTCGAGGTGGCCGATCAGCCGGTCGACCAGGATCTGCGAGCGGCGCGCCAGGTTGACGAACATGGTCGCGACGGAGGCGCGCAGCGCGGCCTGCTCCGCCGCCGTCCGCACGGCCTCCAGGTGGACCGCGTTGAACGCCTCGGTCACCTGGCCGAACTCGTCCTTGCTGCGCACCGGCAGCGGCTCGGCGATCTGGTTGGCCGCCTGGACCGGGGAGAGCTGGCTGGACAGCTGCGGGTCGCGCAGCCGGGCGACGGCCTGGGGCAGGCCGTACTGGGCGATGTTGAGCGCGCCCTGCCGCAGGTCGCGCAGCGACCGGGCCATCGACCGGGCGACCAGGTACGCGAACAGGATGGCCAGCAGCAGCATGCCGAGCAGCAGGCCGGTCTGGAGGAACACCGTGCGCTGCACGTCGGAGCGGAGCGCGTCGGCCTGCTTGACCACGTCGCCGTCCAGTTTGGCCTCGACCGTGCGGATCAGCTTGGCGTTGGCGACCATGGCCGCGTCCCACTGGTCCGGCCCGAACGGCGCGTCGGCCATGCTGCCGTTGATGTTGCCGTCGAGCCAGCCGGTGTAGTTCTGCGCCTCGCGCCGGTCGCCGCCCGCGACGGTCTGGTCGTGCAGGTCCGCCTCGGCCTGGCTGGCCACCGCCTTGAAGCTCTGCAACGCCTGCTGCTGACCGGTGCCGCTGGCGATGTAGTCGGTGCGCAGGATGGGGGTCAGCTCACGCTGGATGAGCGCCCGGTGCACCACGACCCGGCGGACCGAGAGGTATTCCTTCTCCCGGGCGACGGCGGCCGCGGCGCGCATCCGGTCGCTCAGGTCGCTGTCACCGGCGAGCTGGGTGGCGGAGTCGCGGATGGAGAGCAGGTCGTTGATCAGACCCTCGTACGCCTGCATGGCGTCGATGATCTTCAGCTTGCCGTTGAAGACCTGGCTGCGGGTGCCGGGCAGGTCCTTCAGGTTCTGGTCGATGCCGTCGAGGATGTTCTCCAGGCTGTTGGGCAGGTCCTCGACCTTGGCCCGCTGCCCCAGGTACGGCACCTTGGCCCGGTCAACCTGGCTGTTGACCCGGTTGTACGCCTCCTGGTACTGCGCCTTGGCCTGGTCGCCGTTCGCGCCGAGCAGCAGCACCGCGGAGGTGCGCTCGTCCTGGAGGCTGTTGACCAGGTCGCCCGAGTAGCCGACCAGGTTGGCCAGGTCGCCGGAGCGGTTGGCGTTGTTCAGCGTGTCCAGGTTGTCGACGAGGCCACTGGTGCCGACGACGACCGTGGCGATGGTCGGCACGATCATGATGAGACCGAGCTTGGACCAGATCGGCATGTCGCGGAGCCGGCCGACCGGCCGACGCAGTCGCGACAGGAAAGAACCCGCCGTCTTCGGTCGTTTGCTCACGTCACCGCCCTCGCGATCACAGCGCCCGCGCGTTGCCCCGGGCAACGCCCAGCGGCCGACCCGGCGGGTCGGACCTCCGAGATTCCATCACGCCGTGTTCCAAAGAGAAAGCCCAGGCTGGCCGTCGCCGGAGGTGTGATGAGATGTTGATGCAATTTGCTCGCAATCCGTCTGGCCGGAGTGACTGAAAGTAATGGATCACCCCCACCGCGTCGTCCTTCTCGCTGGCCCCTCCGGCTCCGGAAAGTCGTACATAGCCCAACGAACCGGGCTTCCCGTCCTCTGTCTGGACGACTTCTACAAGGACGGCGATGACCCTACGTTGCCACGCCATGACGGCCTTGTGGACTGGGACTCACCCCTCTCGTGGGACGCCGGGGCGGCCGTGGAAACGATTGCCCGACTGGCACGGGACGGCAAGGCCGAAGTGCCGGTTTATGCGATCGGCGCGGACCGGCAAGTGGCCACCCGGCCATTCGAGGTCGCCGGATCGCCACTTTTCGTCGCCGAAGGGATATTCGCCGCCGAGATCGTCGAGGAATGCCGGCGGCGCGGGCTGCTCGCCGGGGCGTACGCGCTGCGCCGGCCGCGCGGCACCACCTTCCTCCGGCGGCTCTCCCGCGACCTGGCCGAGCAGCGCAAGGCCCCCCGGGTGCTGCTGCGGCGCGGGCTGGCCCTGCTGCGCGCGGAGCCGGCGGTGCTGCGCCGCCAGGCGGGGCTCGGCGCCCGTCCGGCCCCCGCCCGCGAGGTGCTGCGCCGGGTGGCCGACCTGCTCGCCGGCCACCCGCACCACCCCTGATCAGCCCAGCAGCTTCGCGTACGCCGGCTTGATCACCTCGTCGATGATCACCAGCCGCTCGTCGAACGGGATGAACGCGCTCTTCATCGCGTTGATCGTGAACCACTGGAGTTCCTTCCAGCCGTAGCCGAAGGCCTCCGCCAGCAGCGCCATCTCCCGCGACATCGAGGTGCCGCTCATCAGCCGGTTGTCGGTGTTCACCGTGACCCGGAACCGCAGGTCACGCAGCAGCCCGATCGGGTGCTCGGCGATCGACGCCGCCGCGCCGGTCTGCACGTTCGACGACGGGCACAGCTCCAGCGGGATCCGCTTGTCCCGCACGTACGCGGCCAGCCGGCCCAGCGTCGGCCGGTCGTCGCCGGGGGTGATGTCGTCGACGATCCGCACCCCGTGGCCGAGGCGGTCCGCGCCGCACCACTGGATGGCCTGCCAGATCGACGGCAGCCCGAACGCCTCGCCGGCGTGGATGGTGAAGTGGAAGTTCTCCCGCTGGAGGTACTCGAACGCGTCGAGGTGCCGGGTGGGCGGGAAGCCCGCCTCCGCCCCGGCGATGTCGAAGCCCACCACCCCGGCGTCGCGGTGCCGCACGGCCAGCTCGGCGATCTCCTGCGACCGGGCGGCGTGCCGCATGGCGGTGAGCAGGGTGCCCACCCGGATCGGGTGGCCGGCGTCGGCGGCGAGCGCCGCGCCCTCGGCGAACCCGGCGACGACCGCCTCGACCACCTCGTCCAGGGTCAGGTCCCGTTCCAGGTGCTGCTCGGGGGCGAACCGCACCTCGGCGTAGACGACCCCGTCGGCGGCCAGGTCCAGGGCGCACTCCCGGGCCACCCGGCGCAGCGCGGGCGCGGTCTGCATGACGGCGACGGTGTGGGCGAACGTCTCCAGGTACCGCTCCAGCGAACCGGAGTCCGCCGCCTCGACGAACCAGCGACCGAGCGCACCGGGGTCGGTGGTGGGCAGCTCGTGGCCAGCCTCGGCAGCCAGTTCGACGATCGTCGCCGGCCGCAGGCCGCCGTCGAGGTGGTCGTGCAGCAACGCCTTGGGAGCCTTGACGATGTCCTCGTATGAGATTGCGACCATGCTGAGACCCTAGTGGCCACCGGCCGGGCCGCCCGACGCGACCGGCTGGGAGGATGGCGCGGTGATGGACCCCCGCATCGTCGGCCGGCTGCGCTGCCCGGTCTGCGCGGAACCGCTCACCGAGGCCGCCACCGGGACCGCCCGGGCGTTGCGCTGCCCGCGCCGGCACAGCTTCGACGTGGCCCGCCAGGGGTACGTCGACCTGCTCGCCGGCCGGGCCCCGCACGCGGGCGACACCGCCGAGATGGTGGCCGCCCGGGCCGACTTCCTCGCCGCCGGGCACTACGACCCGGTCTCGGACGCGCTCGCCGCCGCCGCGCGCGCGGCGCTGGAGGACACGTTCGTGGCCGACGAGGCGCGGGACGGCCCGGCGATTGGCCGCCCGGCGGTCGACGGACCGGCGGCGGACGGACCGGTCGCCGGCGTCCCCGCTCCGCAGGCCCTTTGCTCTGCACCCACCGACGCAGCGGTGACGGTGGGTGACCGCTGCGCATGCGGGTGCAGAGCAAATGAGGCGCAAGCAGTCAGTCGCCCCGGCGCGCGACACGCCGGGGCCGCCGACGCCGCCGGGGCCGCCGGGGCCGCCGACGCCGACGCCGCCGCCCGTGCGCACGGCGCCGTCGGGGCGTACCCGCTGGTCGTGGACGCCGGTGCGGGCACGGGCCGGCACCTCGCCGCGGTGCTGGCGGCGCTGCCCGACGCCGTGGGCCTGGCCCTGGACGTCTCCAAGCCGGCGCTGCGCCGGGCGGCGCGGGCCCACCCGCGCGCGGCGGCGGCGCTCGCCGACACCTGGCGGCGGCTCCCGCTGGCCGACGGCAGCGTCGCCGTGCTGCTCGACGTCTTCGCCCCGCGCAACGGCGCGGAGTTCCACCGGGTGCTCCACCCGGCCGGCGTGCTGCTCGTGGTCACCCCGGCCAAGGACCACCTCGCCGAGCTGGTCGACGCGCTCGACCTGCTGAAAGTCGACCCCGACAAGACGGACCGGGTCGCCGGGAGCCTGGCCGGCCACTTCGGCCAGGCCACCGAGAGCGTGCTGCGGGCCCGGCTGGAACTGACCGGGCCGGAGGTGGCCACGCTGGTCGGGATGGGGCCGAGCGCCCGGCACACGGACCCGGCCGTCCTCGCCGCCCGGATCGCCGCCCTGCCCGAGCCGGTCGGGGTGACCCTCGCGGTCCGGCTCGGCGTGTACCGGCCCCGGTGAACGCGGCGTCGCCCCTCAGGTGGACAGGTCGACCTCTTCCCAGCCCGGCGGCTCGTCGTGGTAGGGCCCGCGCAGGACCACCGCCCACTCCAGCGCCCACCGGCGCTGGCCGATCGCGTTGGCGTCGACCAGGCCGGGCCGCGACCGCCCGTCGCGCTCCAGTTCCAGGTACGCCCAGTCGAGGCAGTAGTGCAGGTCGAGCAGGGCCGCCGCGTCGGCCGGGTGCTGGGGCGCGGCCAGGATGCGGGAGCGCCAGTGCGCGAAGGTCTCCCCGCCCGCGATGTGCGGCAGCCGCTCCACCAGCCGCTCGTCGACCGGCAGCGTCGGGTCGAGCTGCTTGGTCAGGCCGAGCACCCAGGCCAGCGAGAACAGCGCGTCGTGGTGCAGCACGAACGACCGGTGGTCGCCCCGGCCGCCCATCACGAACTGCCACTCGGGCGGGGTGACCATGTCGACCAGGTGGGAGTTGAGCAGCCAGCTCATCGCCGCCTGCGCGGGCATGCCGAAGCACCGGGCCAGGATCACGTGCAGCACGGCGATGCGCGCCTCGATCTCGACGGTCGGCCGCAGCTCGATCTCGTCGCCCGGCTCCCACACCAGCGGGAACTGCTCCGGTGGCAGCGGCAACCCCAGCCGGGACAGCTCGTCCAGGCTGGCGTCACGGACCTCTCTCGGGTCGGGAGCGGGTACGGGCACGGCTCAGACCCCTGTCAGTCGCATCGGCTAAGCGCCGGTCGTCCCCTGGCCTGGGAGAATAGCGGTTAACGGCGGTCGGCACCACGGCAGCCGGGCACCGGGGCGGGCGCGGGCGACGGGTCAGCCGATCCGCTCGATGACCAGCGGCTTCGCCGCCGGGGCGGTCGGCGAGATCCGTACCGCCCGGGCGGCCTCGGCCAGCGCCGCCGGGATCCGGGCCGCGTGCTCGGCGCGCAGCTCGTACAGCGGCTCGCCGGCCCGCACCGGGTCGCCGGGGCGCTTGTGCAGCACCACCCCCGACGGGACGCTGACCGGGTCCTCCTTGCGGGCGCGGCCCGCGCCGAGCCGCCAGGCGGCCACCCCGATCGCGTACGCATCGACCGACGCCACGAAGCCGTCGGCGTCGGCGCGGACCACCTCCACCTCGGGCGCGGTGGGCATGGGCGCGTCCGGGTCGCCGCCCTGGGCGCGGACCATCGCCCGCCAGGCGTCCATGGCGCGGCCGTCGCGCAGCGCCGCGCCGGGGTCGGCGTCGCGCAGCCCCGCCGCGTCGAGCATCTCCCTGGCCAGGGCGAGGGTCAGCTCCACCACGTCGGCGGGCCCGCCGCCGGCCAGCACCTCGACCGACTCGGTGACCTCGACGGCGTTGCCGACGGCCAGCCCGAGCGGGGTGGACATGTCGGTGAGCAGGGCGACCGTGTTCACGCCGTGCGCGCCGCCCAGCTCGACCATCGTGCGGGCCAGCTCGCGGGCGTCGTCGACGGACTTCATGAACGCCCCGGAGCCGACCTTCACGTCGAGGACCAGCGCGCCGGTGCCCTCGGCGATCTTCTTGCTCATGATCGAGCTGGCGATCAGGGGGATCGCCTCGACGGTGCCGGTGACGTCGCGCAGCGCGTACAGCTTGCGGTCGGCCGGGGCGAGGCCCGCGCCCGCCGCGCAGATCACCGCGCCCACCTCGCGGAGCTGGCGGATGAACTCGTCGTTGGTCAGCGCGGCCCGCCAGCCCGGGATCGACTCCAGCTTGTCCAGCGTGCCGCCGGTGTGGCCGAGCCCGCGCCCGGAGAGCTGCGGCACCGCGCCGCCGCAGGCCGCGACCAGCGGGGTGAGCGGAAGCGTGATCTTGTCACCGACGCCGCCGGTGGAGTGCTTGTCGACGGTCGGCCGCTCGACGGCGGACAGGTCCAGCCGCTCGCCGCTGGCGATCATCGCGGCGGTCCACCGGGCGATCTCCGGCGCGGTCATCCCGCGCAGCAGGATCGCCATGGCCAGCGCCGACATCTGCTCGTCGGCGACCAGGCCCTTCGTGTACGCGTCGACGACCCAGTCGATCTGGCCGTCGCCCAGCACCCCGCCGTCCCGCTTCGCGCGGATGACGTCCACCGCCGTGAAGGCACTCATCAGTTCTCAACCACCCCAGCGAATAGGGATCTCCTGCGGCGGCTCGCCCTCGCCGGCCCAGAAGATGGTGCCGGTCGCGTCCACCACCACCACACGCGGGGTGCGGGCGAGCCCCCAGGCGACCGCCTCGGCCGCCTCGTCCCAGCTCGGGCCCTCCTCCAGCACGCCGGTCTCGGCGTCCTCGGTGTCCCCGGCCGACCGCTCCCAGTACGCCGTCCACACCTGCTGCCCCGCCGACAGGTCGGCGTGCACGAAGACGGTGCCCCGCCCCCGCCAGGCGGCCAGCCGGTCCGGCACCACGGGCACCGGCCGTTCGCCGGTCACCGCCTCCAGGTCGGCCACGTCGAAGGCGTGCGGCAGCAGCTCGGCCATGGTCAGCGGGCCGTCCTTGGCCTCGACGAGGCACTGCGGGCCGCCCTGTTCCCAGAGCAGTTGCCGGCACCGGCCGCACGGCATCAGCGGCTCGCCGGTGGCGTCGACGCAGGACAGGGCGACGATCCGGCCGCCGCCGGTGGCGTGCAGCGACGAGACCACCCCGCACTCGGCGCAGAGCACCACCCCGTACGCGGCGTTTTCCACGTTGCAGCCGACCACGACGCGGCCGTCGTCGACGAGGGCGGCGGCCCCGACGGGGAACTTCGAGTACGGCACGTACGCGTGCCGCATCACCTCGGTGGCGGCGGCCCGCAGGCGCTCCCAGTCGATCTCGGTCATTCCACCATTCTGCCCAATTCGTGCTGGTCGGCCCCACCAAGGGTGCCGCCGGACGGGGTGCCGGCGTCAGCCCTTGATGTACGGCTTGCCGTCGGCGGCGGGCGCGCGGACCCGGCCGACGAGCCCGGCCACGGCCAGCATGGTCGCCAGGTACGGCAGCATCGCCAGGAACTGGCTCGGGATGCCGCTGCCGATCGCGCCGAGGTACGTGCCGAGCTGGTCGGCGAAGCCGAAGAAGAGCGCCGCGAGCAGCGCGCCCGTGGGGCTCCACCGGCCGAAGATCAGCGCGGCGAGGGCGATGAAGCCCTTGCCGCCGATCATGTTCTTGGTGAACGAGTAGAGCGCGAGCGTGTACGACGCCCCACCGATCCCGGCCACCACCCCGGCCAGCAGCACGTTGCGGTAGCGCACCCGCAGCACCTTCACGCCGAGGGTGTCGGCGGCGGTCGGGTGCTCGCCGACGGCCCGCGTCCGCAGCCCCCACCGGGTGCGGAACAGCGCGATGTGGATGACCAGCACCAGCAGCAGGCCGAGGTAGAGGAAGAGGTTGCTGCGGAACAGCGCCGGCCCGAGCACCGGGATGTCGGAGAGCAGCGGGATCTCCCAGGTGCCGAACCGGGGGGCGGAGTTGTACTTCTGCGCGTCGGTCTGCATCAGCCGCTCGTAGAGGAAGCCGGTGACGCCGACGGCCAGCAGGTTCAGCACGATGCCCATGACGACCTGGTCGACCAGGTAGCGGATGGCGAACACGGCCAGCAGCAGCGAGATGAACGCGCCGCCGACCGCGGCGGCGACCAGGCCCACCCACACGCTGCCGGAGAGGCTGCCGAACAGCGCGCCGCTGAACGCGCCCATCAGCAGCTGGCCCTCGATGGCCACGTTGACCACGCCGGACCGTTCGCAGAGGACCCCGGCGAGGGCGCCGAAGATCAGCGGCAGGGCCAGGACGAACGTGCCGCGCACCATGTTGACCATCGGCATGAAGTTGCGCCCCTCGGGGGCGGCCGAGACCTGCCAGCACAGGAACGACAGCACGAAGGCGACGATCCCGACCCCGAGGAGCGTGGTGAGCCAGCGCTTGGGCACCCCGGCGAGCAGGGCCACGCCGGCCGCCGTGGCGATGACGCCGAACAGGATCGCGCCGATCGTGCCGTCGATCTCCAGCGCCGCGCCGCCGTCGGTCTCGCTGAGGGTGAAGCGGGCCTGCTGGTCGGTGGCGAGGGCCCCGAAGGCCACCGTCGCGACGACCCCGAGCGCCAGCAGCACCGCCCCGATCTTTCGGGTACGGGTCCAGAAGCCCTCGTCGACCTGGGCCACCGCCACGTCCGGGACAGCCATGGTTGACATGCCTTACCAGCCCTTCGCCAGGCTCGTCTGCAACCGGGCGGCGCGGGCGGCCCGGAGCTGGAAGATCGCCTTCACCAGGGCCGGCGCGGCGATGAAGATGACGATCAGCGCCTGGAGCACGGTGACCAGCTCCAGGGAGATGCCCGCGTACCCCTGCATCCGGTTGCCGCCGGCCTGGAGCGCGCCGAACAGCAGCGCGGCCAGCAGCACGCCCCACGGCTTCACCCGGCCCAGCAGGGCCACCAGGATGCCGTCGAAGCCGATCTGCGCGACCACCAGCGGGGTGAGCGCGTTCGCGGTCGAGCCGAGCACCATCTGGCTGCCGCCGAGGCCGGCGAGCAGGCCGGCGATGGCCATCATCAGCACGTACGTGCGGGGGACGCTGATGCCGGCGGTGCGGGCCGCGTCCGGGTTGGCGCCCACGGCGCGCAGCTCGAAGCCGAACGTGGAGCGGTTGAGCAGCCAGGCGACGAACCAGGTGGCCAGGACCGCGAGCAGGATGCCGGCGTGCACCCGCAGGTTGTCGCCGAGCAGCCGGGGGAACTGGGCGGAGGCGTCGACGGGCCGGCTGATGGCGTCGGCCCGGTTCGGGTTCTGCACGCCGCTCTGGACGATGATCCAGGAGAGGAAGTACAGCGCGACGTAGTTGAGCATGATCGTGTTGATCACCTCGTGGGCGCCGGTGCGCGCCTTGAGGATGCCCGGGATGAAACCCCAGAGCGCGCCGCCGGCCGCGCCCGCGAGCACGGCGACGAGCAGGTGCAGCACCGGGGGCAGCGGCAACAGGAAGCCGGCCAGCGCGGCGATGATGACGCCCATGGTGGCCTGGCCCTGCGCGCCGATGTTGAACAGGCCGCCCCGGAAGGCGAGCGCCACCGACAGGCCGGTGAACACCAGCGGGGCCGTGTAGGTCAGCGTCTCCGAGATCGGGCTGAGCGCGGCGGTGAAGCCGGACGCCTCCGGGTCGAAGATCGCGCCCTTGAACAGGTTCGCGTACGCCTCGCTGACCACCGCCCAGCTGGAGTTCAGCGCGTCGGACGGTCGGGCGGTGATGTAGCCGTACGTGGCCAGCACGTCCGGGTCCGAGACGATGATCAGCACGGCGCCGACGAGCATCGCCAGCAGCACCGCGAGCACCGTGACGGTCACCGTGTTGGCCGCCCACAGGTTGTCCAGGAACAGCCGGCCCAGGGACGGGCGGGGCTCCTGCGCCGGCCGCTTCGGCGCGGTGGCCGTCGCGGCGCGGTCGACGCCGCCGGCCGCCACCTGCGCGGCCTGCGCCTCGGTCGCCGGCTCCTTGTCGGGCGAGCCCGACGCCGGGTTGGGGTTGCTCATGCCTCGTCCTCGCTACCGGGGCCGTCGGGGGCCGGGGTCGCCGCGTCGCCGGCCCGCTGACGTGCCCCGGGGGCCGGGGTCGCCGGGTCGGCCGCCGGATCGCCGGCGGGGGCCGCGTCGGGGGTGATGCCGGCCATCAGCAGGCCGATCTCCTCGCGGGGGGTGTCGGGGCCGACGATGCCGATGACCCGGCCGCGGTACATGACCGCGATCCGGTCGGCCAGGCCGATCACCTCGTCCAGCTCGCTGGAGACGACCAGGACGGCGGTGCCCACGTCCCGTTCCCGGATGACCCGGGAGTGGATGAACTCGATGGAGCCGACGTCGACGCCGCGGGTCGGCTGGGCGGCGATGAAGAGCTTCAGCGGCCGGGACAGCTCCCGCGCCACGATCACCTTCTGCTGGTTGCCGCCGGAGAGGGTGCCGACCGGCGCGTCCGCCGAGGGGGTACGGACGTCGAACTGCTCGATCCGTTCCCGCGCCGAGGACGCGATGGCGTCGGGTTGCAGGGACAGGCCCCGGCCGAAGGGCGGCCGGTCGTAGATGTCCAGCACCAGGTTCTCGGCGACGCTGAACTCCTTGACCAGGCCGTCGACGCTGCGGTCCTCGGGGACGTAGCCCACCCCGGCGCGCAGCACCTTCTTCGTCGGCCAGCGGTGCACCTGCTCGCCGTCGAGGGTGACCGTGCCGGCGAGGACGGGCCGCAGGCCCATGATCGCCTCGATCAGCTCGGTCTGCCCGTTGCCCTGCACGCCGGCCACGCCGAGGACCTCGCCCGCGTGCACGGTCAGGTCGACCCCGTCGACCGCGCGGATCTGCCGGTCGTCGTCGACGACCAGGCCGGCGACCTCCAGGATCGGCTTGCCGGGGGTGGCGGGCTGCTTGTCCACGGTCAGCCGGACGCTGCGGCCCACCATCAGGGCGGCCAGCTCGTCGCGGCTGGCGGTCGGCGAGGCGGTGCCGACGGTCTTCCCGCGCCGGATCACGGTGATCCGGTCGGCGATGGCCTTGACCTCGCCGAGCTTGTGGGTGATGAAGACGATCGACTTGCCGGCGGCCTTGAGCGACCGCATGACCGTCAGCAGCTCCTCGGTCTCCTGCGGGGTGAGCACGGCCGTCGGCTCGTCGAGGATCAGCAGGTCGACGTCCCGGGTGAGGGCCTTGACGATCTCCACCCGCTGCTGGATGCCGACCGGCAGGTCCTCGATCACCGCGTCCGGGTCGACGCGCAGGTTGTAGCGCTGCGAGACCTCGGCGACCTCGCGCCGGGCCCGCCGCCGGTCGAGGAACCCGGCGATGCCGCCCCTGACCTGCTCGGCGCCGAGCATGACGTTCTCGGCCACGGTGAAGACCGGCACCAGCATGAAGTGCTGGTGCACCATGCCGATCCCGGCCGCGATCGCGTCGGACGGCCCCTTGAGCTTCAGCGGCGCGCCGTCGACCAGGATCTCGCCCTCGTCGGGCTGGTAGAGCCCATAGAGGACGTTCATCAGGGTCGACTTGCCGGCGCCGTTCTCGCCGAGCAGGGCGTGGATCTCTCCAGGCTCCACCGTCAGGTCGATGTGGTCGTTGGCGACCAGATCACCGAACCGCTTGGTGATGCCGCGCAGTTCGAGTCTCAGCGCAACCTCCTGGAGTGCGAGCGATGGTGCAGCGTAGCCGCTGCCGAGCCGCCGGTCACCGGGTCCGCCCGGGCGTCGGATGGTGCGGACCGGCCGCCCCGACCACGCGGGTGGTGTCCCCGCGTACGTCGAGGCGGCCGGTCGTCGTGCCTGGGGTCCCGCCGGCCCGCCGCCGGGAGCGCGGCGCAGCTGGCGGGGCGGTCACTTGGCCGGCTGGGCCTTCGAGGTGACCGTGATGGTGCCGGCGGCGATGTCGGCCTTGAGCTTCTCGACCTCGGCCTTCAGGTCCGCCGGGACCTTGCTTTCGAACTCGTGGTACGGGGCGATCGACACGCCGTTGTTGGCGAGCGTGCCCACGAAGCCGGGGGTGGCCTGGAGCTTCTCCCCGCCGGCGGCCTTGACCACGGCCTCCTTGACGGCGTCGGCGATGTTCTTGACCACGGTGGTCAGCAGCGCCGGGCAGTTCGGGGTGCTCTCGCAGCCGTCGGCGTCGACCCAGATGACCGAGTACTTGCCGCCGGAGGCCTGCGCCGCCGCGGTGGTGCCGAGGCCCGCGCCGCCGGCGACCGGCATGATGATGTCCGCGTTCTGGGCGACCAGCGTGTCGGAGACCTTCTTGCCCTCGTCCTGCTTGACGAAGTCGTTGGTGAAGGAGCCCTTCTGGGTTTCCTTGTTCCAGCCCAGGACCTGGACGTTCTTGCTCTTGGTCTTGTTGTAGTACGCCACGCCGTCGGCGAAGCCGTCCATGAAGATCGTCACGGGCGGGATCGGCAGGCCGCCGTAGGTGCCGACCTTGCCGGTCTTGCTCATCCCGGCGGCCAGGTAGCCGGCCTGGAACGCGGCCTGGGCGGTGTCGAACTGCATCGGGTAGACGTTCGACTCCGGCAGCTTCGAGTCGACGATGCCGAACTGCTGGTTGGGGTTCGCCTTCGCGATCTTCGAGGTCGCGTCGCCCATCAGCCCACCGACGGCCAGGATGAAGTCGCACTTCTGGTTGACGAACTGGGTCAGGTTGACCTCGTAGTCCGCCTCGGCCTTCGACGCGACGTACTTGATGTCGATGTTGCTGTTGGCCTTCTTGGCCTCCTCCAGGCCCTTCCAGGCGGAGGTGTTGAACGACTTGTCGTCGATGCCGCCGACGTCGGTCACCATGCAGGCGCTGTACTTCTTGGCGCCGGCGTCACCCGCGCCGTTGTCGTCCTTGGGGGCCTCACCACACGCGGCGGCGCCCAGCACGAGCCCACCCGCCACGAAGGCGGAGGCGATCCGCATCCCACGCACAGAGCGCAAGACGTCTCCTTCCCATTGCACACCGCTCTGCGCGGTGGCAGCCCTTGAGCCGGCCTGCTTTGTGGCCGCCGGCGTCCCACGTTACGGACGGGAGCGTACGCCCGCGCCCACCCACCGGCCGACAATCGTGCACGACTGTTGAGTGCCTGTTACCCCTACGTAACCCTTGGGTGGGGCACATCACTTCTCGTGCCGGTAGTGGACCGGTCGGGCGTCACGAACGTCCGGTTCCCGCAGCCTCTCCCCTGGCCAGGGCGTTACCGCCAGAAGACCGCCACCGCCGCGTTGACCAGGGTCAACCCGACGATCGCGAGGAAGTGGCCGCGGTTGACCGTCTCCCGCTTACGGGAGAAGAAGACCATGACAAAGATCAGCAGCGCGAGCACCAACTTGGTAACAAGTTTGGCGGGGGCCGGTTCGTCGCCGTCGCGCAACGGGGCGGACAGCCCGATTCCGGTCAGCAGGCCGATGACCGACCCCCAGAGCATGGCCGGACTGATCCGCAGCCGGCCCGCGACGTACTGGGTGATCGCGCCGCCGAGCAGCAGCGCGAACCCGATCAGGTGAACGTAGAGGAGTACCAGGCGAAGAGCTTCCATCCGGCCATCCTCCCCCATCAACGACGTCCTGTAGTAGGGGCACCCGCCCCCACACGCTGTCCCCGCAGGCAAGGAAGGGCCCCCTGTTAACACCTCTCGTGAGAGGGGTCCCCTTCTCTACCGAAAGCGTTAATAGGGGGCCCTTCCTTACCTCTACACGTGCCAGACCTGGAAGGTGGGCCCGTCGGCCGGGAGGGTCACCGTGCCGTCGGCGTCCGGGCGCAGCGCCGGGGCGCCCCCGTAGGCGTTCTCCCCCGCCGGCAGGCCGGCGATCCGCAGCGGGGCGCCGGCCGCGCGCCGGGCCAGCACCAGCACGCCGCCGGTGGGCGTCTCGCGGAGGAAGACCAGCGTGTCCGCGTCGACGTGCACCCAGCGCAGGCCGCCGTGGCGCAGCGCCGGCTCGGCGCGGCGCAGGGCGATCAGCCTCCGGTACGCGGCGAACGTGCCCGCGTCCCAGGCGTCCGGCCGGTGCCACGGCATCGGGGTACGCGAGCCCTCCCCGTTCGCCCCGGTCAGCCCCAGCTCGTCCCCGGCGAAGATCACCGGGGTGCCCGGCATGGTGGCGAGCAGCCCGGCGGCCACCTCCTGCCGGGCCGCGTCGCCGACCACGGTGCGGATCCGGGCCGAGTCGTGCGAGCCGAGGAGCTGCCACGAGTGCACGTACGACCGCCAGGAGACCAGCGACCGGTAGGTGTCCATGGTGGCCCGCACGGCGTGCGCGTCGCGCCGCCGCACCCCGCCGGGGGTGCCGAGGAAGTTCGGCACCGGCTCGGAGCCGTGGCCCAGGCGGGAGTCGTGGCGCAGCCAGGACCAGACCGGGTCGGTGAAGCCGACGTAGTTCATCGTGCCGTGCCAGCCGTCGCGGTCCAGGTCGCCGGTGTGGTCGTGGCCGTGCTCGGCGAGCACCAGCCCGTCGGGGCGGGTTTGCGCCACCACCTCGCGCAGCAGCCGCGCCACCTCGTGGGTGTACGCGTCCGCGCCGCGCCGCCCGGTCATGTTCGCCACGTCGACCCGCCACCCGTCGAGCGAGTACGGCGGGCGCAGCCAGCGGCGCAGCAGCGAGTCCTCGGCGGTGGCGAAGCGGCGGCGCAGCTCCGCGCTGCCCCAGTTGAGCTTCGGCAGCGACTTCACCCCGTTCCACGACTCGTAGTCCCCGCTGGCCGGGTCGAAGTAGTACAGCTCCCGCTCGGGGGCGGTCACGTCGGAGACGGCGGCGGTGAACCAGTGGTGGGCGTCGCCGGTGTGGTTGCTGGTGATGTCGCCGAGCAGCCGCCAGCCCCGCGCGTGCACCGCCTCGGCGAGCCGGGCCAGCGCGGCGTCCCCGCCGAGCAGCGGGTCGACGGTGTCGAAGCTGGCCGCGTCGTAGCGGTGGTTGGATCTGGCCGGGAAGATCGGGGTGAGGTAGACGGTGTTGACGCCGAGCCGGTCCAGGTGGTCGAGCCGTTCGGCGATGCCGTCGAGGTCGCCGCCGTAGAACTGGCGGGGGGTGTGCGGGCCGCGCCCGATCACGGGGGTGTCCCAGTCGCAGGGGATGGCCCAGTCCGGGGCGGCGCGGCCGTCGGCGGCGGCGGAGCGGGCGAACCGGTCGGGGAAGATCTGGTAGATCACCGCGTCGCGGGCCCAGGCCGGCGGCGGGGCGTGGCTGACCAGCCTGAAGTCGCCGTGGTCGGGCACGTCGTGGTCGGCGAGGCCGGCGGCGGTGAGCCAGCGGTAGTCGCCGCGGGCGTCGGTGAGCATGAACCGGTAGTTGCTCACCGGGTTGCGTACCTCGACGTCGGCGCGCCACCAGACGTCGGAGCCGGTGCGGCGGTCGACGACGGCCTCGGCGAAGCGCGGCTCGCCGTCGGGGGTGCTGCGCACGTGCACGGCGCGCACGTCGGCCCCGGCGGGGACCCGGACGAAGACGGGGACGGTCTGCCCGAGGGCGGGTTCCTGCTCGGGCACGTAGGCGGCGGAGCCGTCGTGGTGTGGTGACAGATGCATGGGTTCACCTCGGAGCCGAGGAGGCTCAGCCCTTGACCGCTCCGGCGGTGAGGCCGGAGACGATGTACCTCTGGAGGAGCTGGAAGACCAGAACGGTGGGGATGGCGGTGAGCAGGGTGCCCGCCGCGAACATCCCGAAGTTGTTGTTGCGCTCGCCGGCGACCAGGCCGAACATGCCGACGGCGAGGGTCTTCGATTCGGTGTCGGTCAGGAACACGTTGGCGATCATGAACTCGTTGATCGTGCCGATGAACGACAGCAGGGCGGTCACCGCCAGGATCGGCGCCACCAGCGGCAGCATGATCCGGAAGAAGACCTGGGCGTGCGACGCGCCGTCCATCGTGGCGGACTCGTCCAGCTCCCGGGGCAGCGTGTCGAAGAAGCCCTTCATCAGCCAGGTGTTCACGCCGAGCGCGCCGCCCATGTAGAGCAGGAACAGGCCCCAGGGGGTGTTGAAGCCGATCGCCGGCCACAGGTCGGTGACCGTGGTGAAGATCAGGAAGATCGCCACGATCGCCAGGAACTGCGGGAACATCTGGATCAGCAGCAGGGTGAGCAGCCCGACCCGGCGGCCGGCGAAGCGCATCCGGGAGAACGCGTACGCCGCCAGCGAGGACAGGAAGATGGACACGAAGCTGGCCAGCCCGGCGATCAGCAGCGAGTTGACGAACCAGTGCCCGAACGCCGTGTCGGCGAACAGGTTGGCGAAGTTCTCGCCCGACACCCCGCCGGTCGGCACGAGGGAGGTCGACGACAGCGTGCCGAGCGGGTTGAGCGCCGCCGAGAGCACGAACAGGATCGGGAAGAGGCTGAACGCCACGGCCAGCACCCCGACGACGTGTCGCCAGCCGACCTGGGCCAGCCAGCGGCTGCGCCGCCGGCCGGCGGTGTCGCGGTGGACGGCCGGGGTGTGCGTGTGGGTGGTCACGAGTACACCTCCTCCTGCTTGCGGGTGTTGCGGAAGCTGATCGCCGACACCGTCGCCACGATCGCGAAGATGAAGATCGACACTGCCGCCGCCATGCCGAACTCCGCGCCCTGCGCGCCGAAGGCCAGGCGGTACGTGTAGGTGATCAGCAGGTCGGTCGCCCCGTTGCTCGGGTTGTCCGCCGGGAACGGGCCGCCCTCGGTGGTCAGCCAGATCGCGTTGATGTTGTTGAAGTTGTACGCGAACGACGCGATCAGCAGCGGCGAGAGCGCGACGAGCAGCAGCGGCAGGGTGACCGCGCGGAACGACTGCCAGGGCGACGCGCCGTCGACCGAGGTGGCCTCGGTCAGCTCCTTGGGGATGGCCTGGAGCGCGCCGGTGGCGACCAGGAACATGTACGGGTAACCCAGCCAGAGCTGCACCAGCAGCACCGCCGCCCGCGCCGACCAGTCCTGGCCGAACCAGTCGACGCCGAGCCCGAACAGGTTGTTGATCAGCCCGAAGTCGGTGTTGAACATGTCCCGCCAGACCAGCAGCATCGCGAACGACGGCATGGCGTACGGCAGGATCAGCAGCACCCGGTAGAGGTTGGTGCCGCGCATCCGGGGCGAGTGCAGGGCCAGCGCGATGGCCATGCCCAGCAGGAAGGTGAACCCGGTGGAGCCGATCGCGAAGGCGAAGTTCCACAGCAGGGTGCCGAAGAACGGCCCGGAGATGTTCGGGTCGGTGAGCACCCGGGTGAAGTTCTCCAGCCCGACGGTGACCTTCCAGCCCTGCGCGAGGCGCTCGCCGTCGGCGGCGACGAACGAGCCGGTCTGCTCGTCCGCGGTCCACCGCTTGCCGCTCTCGCTGTCGGTGACGCAGTCGCACCCGGCGTCGTACGCCCGGATGGCCCGGCCCTCGTAGGCGCGGGACAGGCCGGAGGAGCGCAGCGCGCCCCCGGCGGTCGGCACCACCAGGTCGGTGATCTCCTGGCTGCGGGCGCTGGCCTGGCCGAAGTTGAGCACGGTGTAGCCGTCGGCGGCGGTGACCCGGCCGCCGGGGGCGACGGTGACGTCGGCGGCGTCGAGGCGGCGCAGCCCGTCGGCGTCACCGGCGGAGACGACGCCGGTGGCCGGGTCGGTGACCAGGAAGACCAGCGCTCCGGTGGCCGGGTCGCCCGCGGTGGCGACGGACAGGGCGTACTCGGTGGAGCCGGGGACCTGCTGCACCGAGGCGCTCTGGATCGCGACGATGGCGTCGTCCTTGCTGCCCCGGTGGCCGTCGCCGAAGTTCGTGAAGGCGGTGCTGGCGGTGTAGAGCACCGGGAAGACCTGGAAGGCGATCAGGAAGAGCGTGCCGGGGACCAGGTACTTCGCGGGGACGTGCCGGGGGGTGAGGTAGAGGTAGAACAGCCCGGCGGTGGTGGCCGCGAGCAGGGCCAGCCCGGCCCACTTCTCGGCCTCGACGAGCGGGAAGGCCGCCCAGAGCGCGATCCCGGCCACGAGGCCGAGCAGGACCACCTTGACGACGAGGCCGGTCGCGGTGATCGGCGTGTGGTGCCGCGCGGCGCGGGCGGTGCGCGGGAGCCCGGGGCCGGCGGGCCCCCGGCCCGGGGTCCGCGTGGACCCCGGGCCGGACAGCTTCGTGCTCATTACTTGATTTGGCCGGAGATCGTCTTGCCGGCCGCGGTGATCGTCTTGGCCGGGTCGGCGCCGCCGATGATCGCGGCCTCGGCCTTGCCGAACGGGTCCCAGATCGCGGCCATGGCCGGGATCGCGGGAAGCACCTGGCCGTTCCTGCCGGCCTCGGTGAACTTGGCCAGGTCGGGGTCGCTGCCCTTGACCTGGTCGAGCGCTGCCGTCAACGCCGGCGGGCGCGGCTCGGCGTTGTACAGGGCCACGGCCAGGTCCGGCTTGGTGGTGTAGTTCGCCACGAACTCCTGGGCGAGGGCCTTGTTCTTGCCCTTGGCGGCCACGTAGAACGCCTGGACGCCCACGAACGGCTGTGCTTCCTTGCCGCCGGCGAAGCCGGGGACCGGGGAGATGTCGTAGGAGATGTTGGCCTTCTTGGCGTCGGCGATGGCCCACGGCCCGGAGACCAGGAAGGCGCACTTCTTGCCGGTGAAGGTGGCGATCGAGTTCTCGGCGGTGATGGAGCGCTTGAGCGCGCCCTCGCCCTTCTCGCCGAGCTTCGCGATCTTCTGGAACGCGGCGATCGACTCCGGCTTGCCCACGCCCAGGTCCTTCGGGTCGTAGTCGCCGTTGGCGGCGGTGCCGAACAGGTAGCCGCCGGCCGAGGTGTACAGCGGGTAGATGTGGTACGCGTCGCCGTTCTGGCCGGACTGGAGGCAGAGGATCTCGCTGGCCTTCTTCTCGGCCTTGAGCTTCTTGCCGGCGGCGACCAGGTCCTCGATCGTCTTCGGGGCCTCGGGGGCCAGCTCGGTGTTGCGGATCAGCGCCAGGTTCTCCATGGCGTACGGCACGCCGTAGAGCTGGCCGTTGAAGGTGACGGCCCTGACGGCGGTCTCGTTGAAGCCGCTCTTCTGGTCGGCGGCGAGCTGCACCGGGTCGATCGCGCCGTTCTGGACCAGGTTGCCGATCCAGTCGTGCGCGCCGACCACGACGTCGGGGCCGCTGCCCTGCTGGGAGGCGGTGACGAAGTTGGTCTGCAGGTCCTTCGAGACGGCCTGCACCTCGACGGTCACGCCGTTGGCCTGGCCGAAGGACTCGGCGAACGGCTTCAGGGCGGCGGTGCGCTTGTCGTCGGCCCAGATCACCAGCTTCCCGCCGGTGGCCCCGGCGGACTCCTTCGCGGCCGGCGCGCTGCTGTCGTCGTCGCTGCCACCGCAGCCGGAGGCGGCCAGCGCCAGGCCGAGGACGGCGACCACACCCGCGGTACGGATGCGCATCGGTACTCCTGTCGTCATGGCGGCCCGCCGGGGGAAGGGCGGCCCGCCAGTGGAAACCTCGGTAAGTTCTTGCCAACCGGCGCGGGCATGCCGCGCCGCAGCTCTCGCATGTTGCGGGGACGTTAGCAAGAGGTTGCAGATTCCGGAAGGGCTTGCAGAAAGGTACGCAAGAACTTGCCCGTGAGCTAAAGTGCCGCCATGCGCGCTCGACTGTCCGACATCGCCCAACAGGCCGAAGTCAGCGAGGCCACGGTGTCGCGGGTGCTCAACGACCGCCCCGGCGTGGCCCCGGAGACCCGGCAGGCCGTCCTCACCGCCCTCGACGTCCTCGGCTACGAGCGCCCGGCCCGGCTGCGCAAGCGCAGCGCCGGCCTGGTCGGCCTGGTGGTGCCGGAGCTGGAGAACCCGATCTTCCCCGCGTTCGCCCAGGTGATCGAGTCGACCCTGGCGCAGAGCGGCTTCACGCCGGTGCTGTGCACGCAGACGCCGGGCGGCGTCACCGAGGACGAGTACGTCGAGATGCTGCTCGACCGCCAGGTCTCCGGGATCGTCTTCGTCTCCGGCCTGCACGCCGACACCGCCGCCAACCACGACCGGTACCGCGCGCTGATCGCCCGGCCGCTGCCCGTCGTCATGATCAACGGGTACGTCCCCGGGATCGCCGCGCCCTTCGTCTCCTGCGACGACCGGGAGGCGACCGAGCTGGCCGTCGCCCACCTGGTCGCCCTCGGGCACCGGCGGATCGGGCTGATCACCGGCCCGGACCGGTTCGTCCCCGTGCAGCGCCGGGTGGCCGGCTGGCGGGCCGCCATGGCGCGCCTGGCGGGCGTGGCCGAGGCCGAGCTGGACGAGCTGGCCGAGCTGACCCTGTTCGGCGTGGAGGGCGGCGAGGCCGCCGCGGGGCGGCTGCTGGAGCGCGGCGTGACCGGCGTGGTCTGCGGCTCCGACCTGATGGCGCTCGGCGCGATCCGGGCCGCCCGCCAACGCGGCCTGTCCGTCCCCGGCGACCTGTCGGTGGTCGGATACGACGACTCGCCGCTGATGGCCTTCACCGACCCGCCGCTGACGACGATGCGCCAGCCGGTCACCGCCATGGCGGTGGCCGCCGTCCGGGCCCTGGTCGACGAGATCAACGGGCACGCCGCCCCGCACTCGGAGTACCTGTTCCGGCCCGAGCTGGTGGTGCGCGGCTCCACGGCGGTCGTCCGGCAGCCGGCCGCGCGGCAGCCCGCCGCCCTGGCCAGGAGCGCCGGCTGACCGCCGTCATTTCTTGCGCAAACCCTGCTTGACTCTTTCAGCTACGGGACGGCATTCTGCTCTGACCACCCGGTGGCACACCGCCGTGCCACGTGCCCCACGCCGTCCCGCGCCACAGAACGGGGATCGCCACCCATGACCGCCAGCACCCCCACGCCGCTGACCTCCGACGACGACTGGTGGCGCTCCGCGGTCGTCTACCAGGTCTACGTCCGCAGCTTCGCCGACTTTAACGGCGACGGCGTCGGCGACCTCCAGGGCATCCGCGAGCGGCTGCCGTACCTGCGCGACCTCGGGGTCGACGCGCTCTGGCTGACCCCCTTCTACACCTCGCCGATGGTCGACGGCGGCTACGACGTGGCCGACTACCGCGACGTCGACCCCATGTTCGGCACCCTGGCCGACTTCGATCACATGATCACCGACGCGCACGCGCTCGGCCTGCGGATCATCGTCGACATCGTGCCCAACCACACCTCCAGCGCGCACCCGTGGTTCGTCGCCGCGCTCGCCGCCGCCCCCGGCGCACCGGAGCGGGCCCGCTACCTGTTCGCCGAGGGCCGGGGCGAGCACGGCGAGCTGCCGCCGAACGACTGGGAGAGCATCTTCGGCGGACCGGCCTGGACCCGGGTCCCCGACGGCCAGTGGTACCTGCACCTGTTCGACCCGGCCCAGCCCGACCTCAACTGGCGGCACCCCGAGGTCCGCGCCGAGTTCGAGGACGTGCTGCGCTTCTGGCTCGACCGGGGCGTCGACGGGTTCCGCATCGACGTGGCCCACGGCATGATCAAGGCCGAGGGGCTGCCCGACGTCGGCTTCAACTCGATGACCGGCGGCCGTCGCCAGTCCGAGCTGCTCGGCAAGGGCCGGCTGCCCTACTTCGACCAGGACGAGGTGCACGAGATCTACCGGGCCTGGCGGCCGATCCTGGACAGCTACCCCGGCGGCCGGATGGCCGTGGCCGAGGCGTGGGCCGAGACGCCGCAGCGGCTGGCCCGCTACATCGGGCCCGACGAGCTGCACCAGGCGTTCAGCTTCGACTTCCTCGACGCCACCTGGTCGGCCGACTCGTTCCGCAAGGTGATCGACACCGCCCTGGCCGAGGCGGCCATCGTCGGCGCGCCGACCACCTGGGTGCTGTCCAACCACGACAAGCAGCGGCACGTCACCCGCTACGGCGACGGCGAGGTCGGCCTGCGCCGGGCCCGCGCGGCCAGCCTGCTCATGCTCGCGCTGCCCGGCTGCGCCTACCTCTACCAGGGCGAGGAGCTGGGCCTGCCCGAGGTGCTCGACCTGCCCGACGAGCTGCGCCAGGACCCGTCGTTCCTGCGCACCGGCGAGAGCCGGGACGGCTGCCGGGTGCCGATCCCGTGGAGCGGCGAGCTGGCCCCGTACGGCTTCGGTCCGGCCGGCAGCGAGCTGAGCTGGCTGCCGGCCCCCGCCACCTGGGCCGCCCTCTCGGTCGCCGCCCAGGCCGGCGCGCCCGGCTCGACTCTGGAGCTCTACCGCGCGGCGCTGCGCGCCCGGCGCACCCACCCGGCGCTCGCCCGCGACGCCGCCGGCGTGACCTGGCTGGAGCCGACCGGCCCCGGCGTGCTCGCGTTCCGCCGCACCGGCGGCGGCGCGGAGCTGACCTGCGTGGTCAACCTCAGCGACGCGCCGGTGCGGATCGACGGGTACGGCCGGCCGGTGGTGGCCAGCGCGGAGCTGACCGGGCAGGGCACCGGGCACGTCCTGCCGGTCGACGCCGCCGCGTGGTTCGAACGGCGCTGAGCCGGGTACAGCCCGCTGTGGACCCCTGGTCGTCCGTCGTGCCGCGCGCCGACGGGCGGCCGGGCAGCCGACCCCTTGTGGTGGGGGGTGAAGGTGGCGTCGGCGCCCCGTGGAGCTCCGCTCCGCGGGGCGTCGACGTCCATCGGGACGGCGCGGAGTGTCCCCGGTCACCGTCCACCCGGGAAGTTTCGGGGCCCCGGGCGACTTCCTGCATCCAGAAGCGCCAATCGCAGGGACAGGAGCCGGGACAATGGACACCGCATTCGACGCCCTCACCGTCGGCCGCCACACCCTCCGCAACCGGGTGGTCATGGCGCCCATGACGCGCAGCCGGGCGCACGGGCCCGGGGCCGTCCCGACGGAGCTGATGGCCACCTACTACGCCCAGCGCGCCGGGGCCGGGCTGATCGTCACGGAGGGCGTGCAGCCCTCGGCGGTCGGCCAGGGCTACCTGAACACCCCCGGCCTGCACACCGCCGACCAGGTCGCCGGCTGGCGGCGGGTGACCGACGCGGTGCACGAGCGGGGCGGCGTGATCTTCGCGCAGCTCATGCACGCCGGGCGGATCGCCCACCCGGACAACACCGCCCACGGCTTGGCCCCGGTCGGCGCGTCCGCCGTGCCGGCGGCCGGGACGATCGTCACCCCCACCGGCCCGCAGGAGTTCCCGACCCCGCAGCCGCTGGACGCCGAGGGCATCCGGGCCACCGTCGCGGACTTCGTCGCGGCGGCCCGCAACGCCGTCGACGCGGGCTTCGACGGGGTGGAGCTGCACGGGGCGAACGGCTATCTGTTGCACCAGTTCCTCGCCACCAACACCAACCGGCGCGACGACGAGTACGGCGGCGGCCCGGCCGGGCGTATCCGGCTCGTCGTCGAGGTGGCCACCGCCGTGGCGGAGGCGATCGACGCCGACCGGGTCGGGCTGCGGATCTCGCCGGCCAACCCGTACAACGACATCGCCGAGGACGACCACCGCGAGACGTACCTGGCCCTGGTCGACGCGCTGAACCCCGTCGGGCTGGCGTACCTGCACGTGGCCGAGGGGGCGGACACCGGGTTCACGCCCGTGCTGCGCGAGCGGTGGTCGGGGGCGCTGCTGCTCAACCCGTACACCCCGGGGGCCTGGACCGGGCCGGAGGCGCTGAAGCTGATCGAGAGCGGCGACGCCGACCTGGTCTCGTACGGCGCGCTGTTCCTCGCCAACCCCGACCTGCCCCGGCGGCTGGCCGAGGGCGGCCCGTTCAACACCCCCGACTACACGACCGCGTACGGCCGCGGGCACGAGGGCTACACCGACTACCCGGCGCTGCCCGAGCAGGGCTGACCCGGCATTCGGGCGTCCGGGCTGCTCCCGCTCGCGGTGCGGGAGATCCCGGTCGGCGTCGCGTACGCGACGTGATCCGGGCTGGGCCCGGCGGCGATCGTGGCGGTCGGGGCGGCGGGGTCAGCTCCCCTTCTCGGTGAGCAGCTTGGCGATGCGGGCGAAGCCGGCCCGCAGCTCGGCCTCGGCGGGCGCGGGGCGGGGCCCGGCCGGCTCCCCCGCCGCCTCGGCGGCTGCCTCCAGCTCGTCGTCGATGACGTCGTCGAAGTCGCCGTAGAGGTCGGACGCCTCGATCCGGGCCGCCTCGTCGGAGGCGGCGATGCGGGCGGCGGCGATCTCGCCGCGGATCTCGTCGGGCGACAGGGCGGGCACCAGGGGCTCCACCACGGCCATGAGCTGCTCCTCGGCCACCACCGACTCGGCGAGAGCCAGCGCGTGCGGGCGCTCGTAGGGGCCGCAGACCACCGGCTCCCACTCGTCGGCGTCGTCGAGCGGGCCGAACGTGATGATCCACGGCAGGCCGAGCATCGGCGAGTCGTCCGGCAGGTCCAACGTCACGAGTGCGCCCACGCGCTCATCATGGCCGCTCCTCACATTCACGTGTGAGGCATTTGCCCGAATTGGCCGATTGGTTGCGCGGGTCATCCCGCCCCGCCGGGCGTCCCCGGGCCGGTGTCCGCCTCGGCGTCGGCGTCGAGGTCGGCCGGCGCCGCCCCCTCGGCCAGGTCCACCACCCGGCCGTACGGGCTGGTCGCGGCCAGCGCCGCGCCGAACAGGACGAGCTGGTTGAGCAGGTAGAGGTAGAGCAGCAGGCCGACCGCGCCCGCCACCACCGTGTACGCCGGGTTCCGCTCGGTGCGCACCACGTAGAACCGCCCGACCGTGTTCAGCAGGGTGATGCCCACCGCGACGGCGAACACCACCGGCCGCAGCCGGCGGCGGCTCATCCGCAGCCGGGGCACCGCCACCAGCAGGGCGGTGGCCAGCACCGCGTTGACCAGCACGCTGAGCACGGCGCTGATCACGGTCAGCCCCACCGAGCCGGTGCTGCGCAGCAGGAAGCGCAGCAGCGACTCCAGCGCGTCCACGGCGGCCACCGACAGGCCGAGCAGGACGAACACCCCCACCAGCACGCCGAGGTCGACCAGCCGGCGCACCACCAGGTTGCCGGGCTGCTGGTTGAGCCCGTACAGCAGCCGCTGCGACGAGCGGATCGCCTCCACCCAGCCGATCCCGGTGAAGACCAGGATGACCAGGCCCACCACCCCGACGGTGTTGCTGCTCTGGGCGATCTGCACCGGGTCGAGGAAGGGCAGGTTCTCCTTGAGGAAGCCGGCCGCCGCGTCGCTGACGTCGTCGTTGTCCTCCAGGATCGCCCCGAAGATCGAGTACGCGACCAGGGCCAGCGCGAAGACCGCGAAGAAGCCGTAGTACGCGATCGCCGCCGCCAGCCGCCCGCCGAGCACCTCCGCGTAGAGGCTGCCGGCCCGCCACAGGTGGTCGAAGGTCCGCGACCGGCGGCGCGCCGCGCTCACCCGCCGGTCGATGCCGGCCTCGATCCGCCCGAAGACCTCCACGCCGTCATCCTCGCCGATCCGCCGCCCGCACGGGAGAGCGTCGCCGGCTCAGGACACGCCGAGCAGGAAGTCCCGGCGCGGCTGCCACCGGGTCTGACCGCTGTGCGAGAAGAGCGTGAACGAGTCGACCTCGAACATCGCCGAGAAGTCGGCCAGGTCCTCGTACGCCCGGTCCAGCGCCTCCGGCGCGACGTCCTGCGCCACCGTGACGTGCGGGTGGTAGGGGAACCGGGCCTCCCGGTGCAGGTCCGGGGACGCGTTGATGGCGGCGGCGAGCAGCTCGCACTCGCTGATCCCGGCGGCCACCGCGACGAACACCACCTGCGTCACCGGGCGGAACGTGCCGGTGCCCCGCAGGTGCAGGGTGAACGGCAGGTGCGTGGCGGCCACCCCGGCGAGATGCCGCTCGACCGCCGGCAGCGCCGCCGTCGGGATCTCGGTGGGCCCGAGCAGCGTCACGTGCGCGGGCACCACGAGCGGGTCCCCGGCCTCGACCCGCCGCCGGGTGAGCATGCCGCCCCACGGCTCCGGGATGTCCACCGCGATCCCGATCTGGATGGTGTCGCCGGCCTGCGGCGCCCCGTCCCTGCGATCCACGCTCCGCGCCACCCCTCCGGCCACCGGCCCGCCCGTCTCCACCCGCACCCGCCGCGCCGGGGCGGTCAGCCGAGGCGGACCGGCGGGAGGAACCCGACCCGCTCGTACGTCTCGTGCAGCGTCGCCGAGGCCACCGCGCGGGCCTTCTCCGCGCCCGCCGCGAGCAGCTTGTCGAGCTGCGCCGGATCGTCGAGGTAGGCCCGGGTACGCTCCTGGATCGGCGTGACGAACTCCCGGACGACCTCGCCGAGGTCCTTCTTCAGGTCGCCGTAGCCCCGCCCCGCGTACGCGGCGACCAGGTCGTCGATGCTGCGGCCGGTCAGCGCGGAGTAGATGGTGAGCAGGTTGGACACGCCCGGCTTGGTCTCGGCGTCGAAGACGATCTCCCGCCCGGTGTCGGTGACCGCCGAGCGGATCTTCTTGGCCGAGCGGGCCGGGTCCTCCAGCAGGTCGATGATGCCGGTCGGCGAGGACGACGACTTGGACATCTTGGCCGTCGGGTCCTGGAGGTCGGTGATCTTCGCGGTGTCCTTGACGATGTGCGGCGCGGGCACGACGAACGTCTTGCCGAACTGCGAGTTGAACCGCTGCGCCAGGTCGCGGGACAGCTCCAGGTGCTGCCGCTGGTCCTCGCCGACCGGGACGGCGTGCGCCTGGTAGAGCAGGATGTCGGCGGCCTGGAGGATCGGGTACGTGAACAGGCCGACGCTGGAGCGGTCGCTGCCCTGCTTCTGCGACTTGTCCTTGAACTGGGTCATCCGGCTGGCCTCGCCAAAGCCGGTGATGCAGCCCAGCACCCAGGCGAGCTGCGGGTGCTCGGGCACCTGCGACTGGACGAACAGCGTGCTGCGCTCCGGGTCCAGGCCGACGGCGAAGAGCTGCGCGGCGGCCACCCGGGTGCGCTGCCGCAGCACCTTGGGGTCGTGCCCGGCCGTGATGGCGTGCAGGTCGACCACGCAGTAGAACGCGTCGTGGGTGTCCTGCAACGCCACCCAGTGCCGCACCGCGCCCAGATAGTTGCCGAGGTGGAACGAGTCGGCCGTCGGCTGGATGCCGGAGAACACGCGGGGGCGGGCGGGTACGTCGGACATGCCGGCATTCTGTCAGCAACCCCCGGCGTACGTCATGACGGGCCGGCGGGTCGGCTCTCCGCCGCCGCCAGCGGGCCGGCGACCTCCCGCCGCGGCTCGGGCAGGCGCACCACGGAGACCGCGAGCCGGGACACCCGGCGGCCCTCCAGCGCGAGCACCCGCAGCAGCCACCCGCCGGGCGGGTCGTCCGGGTCCCGGTCGCCGCCGTCCGCCGCCGGCGGGGCCACCGGCACCTCGTCCCCCACCACCGGCAGCCGGCCCAGCGCGGCCATCACGTACCCACCGGCCGTCTCGTACGGGCCGGCGGCCAGCCGTACCCCGGTGCGCTCGGCGAAGTCGGCGAGGTTGAGCCGGCCGTCGACCACCGTGGGCAGGCCGGTCGGCTCCGGCTCGGGGTCGCCGTCGTGCTCGTCGTGGATCTCGCCGACCAGCTCCTCGATCAGGTCCTCGCAGGTGACGATGCCGGCGGTGCCGCCGTACTCGTCGACCACCACCGCCAGGTGGTGGCCCTCGCGGCGCATCTCGGTCAGCGCGGCCAGCACCCGCTTGCTGCCGGGCAGCCGCTTGACCTCCCGGGCCAGCTCGCCGACGGTGGTGCCCGGGTCGAGGTCGGGGCGCAGCAGCACGTCGCGCAGGTGCACGAAGCCGACCACGTCGTCGTGGGTGCCGTCGACGACCGGGTACCGGCGGTGCGTCTCGGCCCGGACCAGCCGCTCCGCCTCGGCGACGGTCATCGCGACCGACAGGAACACGACCTCGGTGCGGGGCATCATCACCTCGCGGACCAGGCTCGCCCCGGCGGCCAGCACCTCGTCGATGATCCGCCGCTCGTCGGCGTCGAGGACGGTGCTGGCGGCGACCAGATCCCGCAGCTCGGCCTCGCTGATCCGCTCCCGGCCGGCGGCGGGGCTGGCCCCGAGCAGGTCGGTGACCAGCCGGGTCGCGCCGTCGGCGGCCCGGACCACCAGCCGGGCGACGGCGCGGGCCAGGGGGCCCGGCTCGCGTCGGAGCCGCCCCGCCGGTCGCCGGCGGAGCCCGGGACCACCCGCTTCCCGCATGACAACTCATCGTAGGGCCCGCAACGGTTCGGCACAGGTCGTCCACCCAGAGTGATGGTGTGCGTATCTGTTCAGTCCTGAAAGATTGTGCTGGAATGGCGGTGCGGCGACCCTGAGCGCCGTCACGGCCGGCCGCCGTAGGGTGAGCGCGGACGGCCGCGGCGTGGCGCGGCCAGGCAGGAGGACCCCGACGTGAAACTGCTCGTCACCGGCGGTGCCGGCTACATCGGCAGCGTGGTGACCCGGATGCTGCTCGACGCCGGCCACGAGGTGGTCGTCCTCGACGACCTGCGCACCGGGCACCGCGAGGCGCTCGCCCCGGACGCCACCTGGGTCGACGCGCCCATCCACGAGGCGGCCCGGGTGCTCACGCCCGGGGCGGGCTTCGACGGGGTGCTGCACTTCGCCGCCCTCATCGCCGCCGGTGAGTCCATGGTCCGCCCGGAGCTGTACTGGCGGAACAACACCGTCGGCTCGCTCGCCCTGATCGACGCCGTCCGGGCCGCCCGGGTCCCCCGGATGGTCTTCTCCTCCACCGCCGCCGTCTACGGCAACCCGACCGAGCTGCCCATCCCGGAGACCGCCGTCAAAGCCCCCACCAACACGTACGGGGCCACCAAGCTGGCCGTGGACATGGCGCTCACCTCCGAGGCGATCGGGCACGACCTGGCCGCCGTGTCCCTGCGCTACTTCAACGTCGCCGGGGCCTACCTGCGCGGCGACGTCGCCATCGGCGAGCGGCACGACCCGGAGACCCACCTCATCCCGATCGCCCTCGACGTCGCCGCCGGCCGGCGGGAGAAGCTCCAGCTCTTCGGCGACGACTACCCCACCGTCGACGGCACCTGCGTGCGCGACTACATCCACGTCGAGGACCTGGCCCGCGCCCACCTGCTGGCGCTCACCGCCGCCGCGCCCGGCCGGCACCGCGTCTACAACCTGGGCAACGGCGCCGGGTTCACCAACCGGCAGGTCGTCGACGTGGTCCGCGAGGTCACCGGCCGGCCGCTGCCGGTCGAGGTGGCCCCGCGCCGCGAGGGCGACCCGGCCGAGTTGGTCGCCTCCTCCGCCCTGGCCCGCGAGGAGCTGGGCTGGACGCCCGAGAAGCCGACCCTGCACGACATGGTCGGCGACGCCTGGGCCTTCTACCGCACCCACGTCCTGGAGCGTCCGTGACCGACCCCGCGCACCCCTCGCCCCCGCCGGCCGACGTCGCCGCCCCCGCGTCGGCCAGGGATGTCACCTCTCCCGCGCCGGCCGGGGAGGTCGCCGACCGGGCCGCCGCCGGCTTCCGCCACCGGTACGGCGCACCCGCCGCCGGCCGCTGGGCGGCACCCGGCCGGGTCAACCTGATCGGCGAGCACACCGACTACAACGACGGCTTCGTGCTGCCGTTCGCGCTGCCGCTGCGTACCGTCGTCGCCGCCGCCCCCGACGACGGCGACCGCTGGACGGTCTGGTCGGAGCTCACCGGCGACGAGGTCGGGTTCGGCGGCGACGAGGTGGCCGCCCCCGGCCGGGTCGCCGGCTGGGCCGCGTACGTCGCCGGGGTGGTGTGGGCGCTGCGCGAGGCCGGCCACCGGGTGCCCGGCGCGCGGCTGGCCATCGCCTCCGACGTGCCGCTCGGCTCCGGGCTGTCCTCCTCGGCCGCGCTGGAGGCCGCCGTGCTGGCCGCCCTCGTCGACCTCGGCGGGCTGGACCTGCCGGCCGAGGGGCGGCCCCGGCTCGCCCAGCGGGCCGAGAACGCCTACGTCGGCGCGCCCACCGGGATCATGGACCAGTCGGCGGCGATCCGCTGCCGCGCCGGGCACGCCCTCTTCCTCGACTGCCGCACCGAGGCCGTCGAGCACATCCCGTTCGACCTGGCCGCCGCCGGGCTGGCCGTGCTGGTGATCGACAGCCGGGCCCCGCACCGGCACGCCGACGGCGAGTACGCCTCCCGCCGCGCCGCCTGCGAGAAGGCTGCCGGGCTGCTCGGGGTGCCCGCCCTGCGCGACGTGGCCGCCGCCGGCCTCGACGACGCCCTCGCCCGGCTCGGTGACGACGAGACCCGCCGCCGCGTCCGGCACGTCGTCACCGAGGACCAGCGGGTGCTCGACGCCGTGGCGCTGCTGCGCGCCGGCCGGGTCCGCGACATCGGGCCCCTGCTGACCGCCTCCCACGCGTCGATGCGCGACGACTTCGAGATCACCGTGCCGGAGGTCGACACGGCGGTCGAGGCGGCCCTGGCCGCCGGCGCGTACGGGGCCCGGATGACCGGCGGCGGCTTCGGCGGCTGCGTTCTCGCCCTGGTCGACGCCGACCGCGCCGACGCGGTGGCCGACGCTGTCACGACCCGGTACGCCGAGCGCGGCTTCCGCGCCCCCGGCTTCCACCGGGCCACCCCGGCCCCCGGCGCCCACCGCTTGTAAGGAAGGGCCCCTTGTTAACGCATTCTGCATAGCAAGGGGCCCCTGTTAACAACGCCGGGCGGCGACCGGCGGGTGCCGCAGGAGGTCAGGCGGCCTCGACGATCATGCCTGCGCCGACGGTGCGGTTGGTGGCCTCGTCGATGATCACGAACCCGCCGGTGGTGCGGTTGCGCCGGTACTCGTCCGCCAGCAGCGGGATCGTCGTGCGCAGCCGCACCCGGCCGATCTCGTTGAGTTTGAGTTCGGTGGCGGTTTCGTCGCGGTGGAGGGAGTTGATGTCGAGGCGGTAGTGCAGCCCCCGCACGATCGCCC
>NZ_JBIARA010000026.1:0-82798 GCF_042889525.1 Micromonospora sp. NPDC002575
TCCGGAAGAACTCTGCCTTGACCTCAGCGGAAACGACCACGGTCCTCGCAACCCCCAGAAGAACTAGGCGTTGCGAGGACCGCTAGACCCCAAGCTGTTGTACAGGGGGCCCTTCCTAACGCAGGGCCCGCGGCGCGCGGCCCTCGCATCGACGGGCGACTGTGTAAGGAGCCTCACGCGGAGTGATCCTTCCGCCCGGCGGGTGGCGGGCGTATCGTCGGCGGGCGATGACCAACGTCTGGGACCTCACCGTCCGCCTGTACGTCGACCTCCGACGGCAGGCCAGCGGCGTCTGTCCGGCGCGGCCCGTCTCCTCCTGACGCCCGCCCGACCGCCCTCTCCCGCTTGGACGTTCCCATGGCTTCCGTCCTGCGCAAGTTTCCCTTCTCCCTCCAGATCCTGCTCGGCCTCGTGCTCGGCGTGGCGCTGGGCTTCGTCGCCCGCGCCAACGACCTGGGCTGGCTGGCCGGCGCCCTCGACACCGTCGGCGGCCTCTTCGTCCAGTTGCTCAAGCTGGCCGTGCCGCCGCTGGTGTTCACCGCCATCGTGGTCAGCGTGGTCGGCCTGCGCGGCGTCGCCAACGCCGCCCGGCTGGCGCTGAAGACGCTGCTCTGGTTCGGCGCGACCGCGCTGGTCGCGGTGAGCATCGGCATCGGCCTCGGCCTGCTCACCGACCCCGGCCGGGGCGTCACCCTCGACGTGGGCGCCGCCGCCCCGCCGAAGACCACCGGCTCCTGGACCGACTTCCTCACCGGCATCGTCCCCACCAACCCCGTCGGCGCGTTCGTCGAGGGCAACGTGCTCCAGATCGTCTTCCTCGCCCTCGTGGTGGGCGCGGCGGCAATGCTGGTCGGCGAGGCCGCCGAGCCGTTCGTGGCGCTCAACCGGTCGCTGCTGAGCATCGTGCAGAAGGCGCTGTGGTGGGTGATCCGGCTCGCCCCGATCGGCACCCTCGGCCTCGTCGGCAACGCCGTCGCCTCGTACGGCTGGGACCTGCTGGCCCCGCTCGCGAAGTTCACCACCGCCGTGTACGTCGGCTGCGCGATCGTGCTGTTCGTGGTCTACCCGCTGCTGCTGGTCGCCGCCGGCCGCCTCAACCCGCTGCGCTTCTTCGCCGGGGCGTGGCCCGCGATCGAGCTGGCGTTCGTCTCCCGCTCCTCGGTCGGCACCATGCCGGTGACCCAGCGTTCCGTCGAGCGCCTCGGCGTCCCCCGCGAGTACGCCTCGTTCGCCGTGCCGTTCGGCGCGACCACGAAGATGGACGGCTGCGCGGCGATCTACCCCGCCCTCGCGGCGATCTTCGTCGCGCAGGTCTTCGGGGTGGACCTGGACGTCGGCGACTACCTGCTCATCGCGTTCGTGTCGGTGGTCGGCTCGGCGGCCACCGCCGGCCTGACCGGCGCGATCGTGATGCTCACCCTGACCCTGAGCACGCTGGGCCTGCCGCTGGCCGGCGCCGGCCTGCTGCTGGCCATCGACCCGATCCTCGACATGATCCGCACCGCCACCAACGTGGCCGGCCAGGCCGTCGTGCCGACCATCGTGGCCGCCCGCGAGGGCATCCTCGACCGGGCCGCGTACGACTCGGCGGGCCGCCGCGGCCTCGCCGACGCCGGGACGGGCGACGCCGGCCGTCCCGCCCGCCCCGACGCGCCGGCTCCCGTCCCCGCCTGACAGCTCGGAGAGGATAACGACATGAGCCGCCTGTTCACGCCCCTGGCGCTGCGCGCCGTCACCCTGCCCAACCGGGTCGCCCTGGCCCCGATGTGCCAGTACAGCGCGGGCCCCGACGGCCTGCCGACCGACTGGCACCGCGTACACCTGGGTTCCCGCGCGGTGGGCGGCGCGGGCCTGGTGCTCACCGAGGCGACCGCCGTGGTGCCCGAGGGCCGGATCAGCCCGCAGGACGTCGGGCTCTGGTCCGACGCGCACGTCGACGCGTGGCGGCCGGTCACCGCGTTCGTCGCGGCGCAGGGCGCGGTGCCGGCGGTGCAGCTCGCGCACGCCGGGTTCAAGGCGTCGACGTACCGGCCGTGGGCGGCCGGGCGGGGCGGGGTGCCCGACGCCGACGGCGGCTGGACGCCGGTCGGCCCCGGCGCGGAGCCGTTCGTGCCGGACTACCGGGTGCCGGCCGCGCTCGACGAGGCGGGCATCGCGGGGGTGGTGGCGGCGTTCGCTGCCGCCGCCGGCCGCGCGGTGGACGCCGGCTTCGCCGCCGTGGAGATCCACGCCGCGCACGGGTACCTGCTGCACGAGTTCCTCTCGCCGCTGACCAACCACCGTGCCGACGGCTGGGGCGGTGACCGGGCGGGCCGGATGCGGCTGACCCTGGCGGTGGCCCGCGCGGTGCGCGTGGCGGTCGGCGAGAGCGTCCCGGTGCTCGCCCGGATCTCCGCCACCGACTGGACCGAGGGCGGCTGGACGATCGAGGACAGCGTGGTGCTCGCCGGGGAGCTGGCGGCGGCCGGCGTCGACCTGGTGGACGCCTCGTCCGGCGGGGCGGCCCCCCGGGCCACCATCCCGGTGGGCCCCGGCTACCAGGTGCCGCTCGCGGCCCGCATCCGCCGGGAGGCGGGCGTCCCGACGGGCGCGGTCGGCCTGATCGTCGAGCCGGAGCAGGCCGAGCAGATCGTGGCCGGCGGGGAGGCGGACCTGGTGTTGCTGGGCCGGGAGCTGCTGCGGGACCCGTACTGGCCGCGGCGGGCGGCGGCGAAGCTCGGCGCGACGCCCGACTGGCCCGCCCAGTACGAGCGCGCCTTCTGACCCCGACCGGGTGCGCGCGGGCCCGGACCTTGGACAGTTGTCGTTCGACGGTGACGGCAACTGTCCAAGGTCGGCCCGCGGGGCCTGCGGGGCCTGCGGGGGCGCGCGGGCCCCGGGGCAAGGTCGGTGCGCGGGGTTCGGGGGTGCGGGGCGGGTCAGCCGGCCAGGTGGCCCCAGTCCCGTTCCAGGTCCCGCCAGGGGCCGTGGGCCGCGACCGTGCCGTCGACGAGCACCACCACCTGGTCGGCGCGGACCAGCGCCGCCCGTTTCGACGTCGAGCCCACCACCGTCACCCCGTGCTCGCGCAGCGCCGCCCACAGCTCCAGCTCCGTGGTGACGTCCAGCGCCGAGGACACGTCGTCGGCGACCAGCAGTTCCGTACGCGGGGCCAGCGCCCGGGCCAGCGCCAGCCGCTGGAGCTGCCCGCCGGACAGCCGGGTGCCCTTGTGCCCGATGAGCAGCCCGAGCCCGCCCCCGCCGACGCCCCCGGACGCCGCCAGGTCGTGTTCGAGCTGGGCCGTCGACACCGCCGCCGCCGCGTCCACGTCGTGCCCGAGCGCGACGTTGTCGGCGACGGTGCCGGAGAGCACCCGGGGCAACTGGCCGACGTAGCCGACCTGCTGGGGGCGCAGGAACACCTCCGGCTCGGTGACCGGCTCGCCGTTCCAGCGCAGGGTGCCGGTGTGGTGCACGATCCCGGCGAGGGCGCGCAGCAGCGACGACTTGCCCGACCCGACCGGCCCGACGACGAGCACGAGCTGCCCGCGTTCGACGGTCAGGTCGACGTCGTGGGCGGCGAGCGTCCCGTCGGTGTGCAGCGCGCCGAAGCCGACCAGCTCCAGCCGGCGTAGCGGGTGCCGGGGCGGGGGCTCGGGCGCGGGCGCGGTACCGGCGGCCAGGTCGACCCCGGGCACCGACGCCGAGTAGGCCCCGACCCCGGCCATCGCGACCGTCCGGCGCGTCCACACCCGCGCGGACGGCAGCTGGGACACCAGCGACGCCGTCGTCCACGCGAACCAGCGGGCCGCGCCGAGCGTGGAGACCGCGACCAGGGTCGCCCCGGCGGACAACCCACCGCCGAGGTAGAGCGCCCAGGCGCCGATCGGCAGCAGGCCGCTGGCCAGGGCGGGCGTCGAGCGGGCCCAGACCTGCACGGAGATCTCCCGGCGCTGCCGCTCGCTGCGGGCGGTGTCGAGGTCGGCGAGGTGGCCCAGCACCGGCCGGGTCGCGCCGGCCAGCTTCACCGTGCGGGCCGCCGACAGCGACGACACCAGCGCGGTGGCGAACGCCGCCCGCGCCGCCACGGTGGCCCGCGCCGACCGTTCCAGGCGCGGCCCGAACAGCGTCGCGGCCAGCCCGGACACGATCATCGTCCCGGCGAAGAACAGGGCCGGGACCCAGCTCCCGGAGACCAGCGTCATGGTCACCACGATGAGCACGGAGATGCCCTGGTCGAGCATGTTGTCGGCGAGGATCACCACCCGCTCGGTGTCGCCGCCCTGGGCGACCACCTCCGCCGGGGTGTGCCCGCTGATCCGGCGGGGCCCGGTCTGCCCGTGCACCAGCCGCAGGCTGATCCGCAGCATCTGCCGCACCCACCAGTTGGGGAACAGGGTGCTGGTGAGGTACGGCACCGGCGTCGTCACCAGCAGCGCGGCGACGATCCCGACCGCCGGCCACCACGGGTCGCCCACCCCGTCGACCAGGTCGGCCCAGAGCCAGGGCAGCACCGAGCCGTCGAGGCCGAGCAGGCCCCCGAACCCGAACAGCGCGATCGCCACGAGACCGTACCGCGGGTTGTTGGTGGTGAGGCGGAGGATCTCCCGCATCGTGCGGGTGCGCGGTGCCGGCGGCAGCGGAGGCGGTTCGGCCTTCACCCGCGCGGCCCCGACGGGCGCGGCGGCGGACCCGGGCGCGCCGGTTCCCGCGGGGCCGCCGGGCGCGTCCGACGGCGGCGGCGGATCGGTCAGTACGGCCGCGCCGCCGGCCCGCCCGCCGCCGCCCGCACCGGCCCCGACCCCCGCACCGGCGTACGCGGAGGCGTGGCTGACGGCCAGCAGCTCGGCGAACCGCTCCGAGGTGTGCAGCGGCCCCGCCTCGACGACCGCGCCGTCGGCCAGCACCACCACCTCGTCGCAGCGGCGCACCGAGGAGAGCCGGTGCGCGATGACGATGCCGATCCGGTCGGCGAGCAGCCGGTCGGTGGCCCGCTGCACCAGCGTCTCCGTGACCGGGTCCAGCCGCGCGGTGGCCTCGTCGAGGATCACCACGTGCGGGTCGCGGACCAGGATCCGGGCGAACGCGACGAGCTGTTCCTGCCCGGCGGACAGCACGTGCCCGCCCTCGCCCAGCCGGGTGTCCAGGCCGTCGGGCAGCCCGGCGATCCAGCCGGCCAGGCCCAGCTCGTCGAGCGCCCGGGCGGCGTCGTCGAGCAGGTCGGGGTCGAACAGCGCGACGTTCTCGGCGAGGGTGCCGGCCAGGATCTCGGTGCGCTGCGGCACCACGGCGATCCACCGGCGCAGCAGCTCGACGTCGAGGTCGAGCAGGTCGGTGTCGCCGAGCAGGACGGTACCGCGCGGCAGGTCCACGGCCCGGGTGAGCACCTTGGCCAGCGTCGACTTGCCGGACCCGGTGCGGCCGACGAGGGCGTACGACCGGCCCCGGGCGAACGTCAGCGAGACGTCGCGCAGCGCCGGCGCGCGGTCGCCGTCGGAGCCGCCGGCCGGGTAGCGGTAGGTGAGATGGCGCACGACCAGGTCGCCGTCGGCGGGCTCCCGGCCGCCGGCCGGCTCCTGCGGGGCGTCCTGGAGCAGTTGCACCCGCCCCCAGGCGCCGAGCGCGTACTGCAGCTCGGGCACCATCCGGCTGACGTGCTCGACGGTCGCGCCGAAGGCGAGCACCAGCAGCCACACGGCGGTCAGCCGGGCCGCGTCGATCCGGCCGGCGGCCAACGCCCACGCCCCGCCGAGGACCACCCCGACGATGCCGACCCGGATGACGCCGGCACCGGTCGCGGTCACCCAGGCCGACATCCGCCACACCAGGTTGCCCCGGGCCAGCACCGCCGCGGCGCGTTGGGCGTAGAGCCGCAGCACGTACGGCCGGGCGAGGCTGGTGCGCACGTCGTCCTGGCCGTGGACGGCCTCCTCCATGACGGCGGCGAGGTCGGTCCAGGCCTCCTCCTCGGCCATCCGGGCCGGGGCGATCCGCCGCGTCGGGCGGCGCAGGACGAGGGCGAGCAGCACGGTCAGCGCGAGCATGCTCACCCCGGCCGGCCACCAGACGAACATGGCCACGACCGTGGAGAGCAGGCCGGTGGCGCCCATCTGGGCGATGCGTACGCCGTGCCCGCGCACCTCGGAGGCCACCTGGTAGACGTCGCCGTCGATGCGGTCAAGCAGCTCGCCGACCGGGGTGCCCTCCAGCGTGGGCAGGTCCTGCCCGAGCGCCACCCGGCACAACCGCCGCCGCACGTCAGCCGACCAGTCGGCGGTGAGGCCGGCCATCACGAGCCCGATGGTGAGGTCGGTCACGACGGCCGCGCACAGCGCCACGGCCAGGACCGCGAACAGGAAGCCCGAGCGGTGCACGAGCACCGGGCCGGCGAGCGCCGCGGCGGCGGCCTGGCCGGCGGCCCCGAGCACGACCAGCGTCGCCACCAGCGTCATCCGGCGGGCCGAGGTGGCCCACAGGTCACGGAAAAGGCGCATGTCGGTCCCCCCGGACACTCGGATGGCGGTGCTTCCACCCTCCGTGATCCGGTCGACGCCTTCAACGCATTTACCGCCCGCGCCACCCGCCCGGGTGTCCGCGCCACCCAACCGCGCCCCCGGCGCCCCCGGCGCCTCCGGTGCCTCCCGCGCCTTCCGTGCCCCCGGCGCCTCCCGCGCCTTCCGTGCCCCGGCGCCTCCCGCGCCTCGGGGTGAGAGGGGAACCCTTCTCTACCGCAGGCGTTAACAGGGGGCCCTTCCTTGCACCTCAGAAGAGGACGGTGGCGAGGGTGCCGACCGGGCGGAAGCCGCAGCGCTCGTATACGCGGCGGGCCGGCTGGTTGAAGTCGTTCACGTACAGGCTGACGGTCGGGGCCACCCGCAGCAGCGCGTCGCGGGTGACCGCGGCCATCGCCGCCGTGGCGATCCCCCGGCCGCGCCACTCCGGGGCGACCCAGACGCCCTGGACCTGCGCGGTGTGCCGGGTCACCACCGCCAGCTCGGCCTTGAAGACGACCTGGCCGTCGACGAACCGCGCGTACGCCCGGCCGGCCCGGACCAGGTCGTCGACCCGCCGCCGGTAGCCGCGCCCGCCGTCCTCGGCCAGCGGCGAGACGCCGACCTCTTCGGTGTACATGGCCACGGCGGCGGGGAAGAGGCGGTCCACCTCGTTGCCGCGCACCAGCCGCACGTCGGGGTCGGTGGCGACCGACGGGAGCGCGTCGGTGGCCAGCAGCGGCTGGTTGGGCCGGACGTCCCGGGCCGGCCCCCAGTGCCCGCAGAGCCGGTCCCAGAGGCCGAGCACCGCGTCGGCCCGCCCCACGATCGACGAGCAGAGCCGCTCCTCGGCGGCGAGCAACTCGGCGTAGGCGGCGACGGCCGGCTCCGAGGCGAGCACGGGGGTGAGGTTTCCTCCGAGCCAGCAGATCGACTCGAGGTGGCGGCGCGCGCCGTAGCCCAGGATGCGTGCCTCGGCCCGCCACCAGGCCAGCCCGCGCGCGGTGACCCGCTCGGCGACCTGCGCCCCCGCGAACGGGTCGAGGTCGAGCAGCCGCTCGACCGCGCGCCGCTCCGATTCCCCGAGTTGCCGCACCGGCGCCGTCAGCACGCCTCCAGCCTGCCAGATCGGCCGCCCGCCCCGCCGGCCGAGTACGGAGTCCGCCGCAGGCTGGGCGGGACTCCCCCGCCGGCCCGCCAGGCGGTGCCGAAAAACGAGTTGTTGCCGACCCGTTGCCGATATATCGTTGATGCATCAGCGACAGAACTTCGAGAGGAGAGAACCCATGGGGTTCCACCGCCGGACACACATGCACGAGGCGCGGATGCGGGGCTTCGGCTTCCCGCCGTTCCCACCCGGCCCGCCCGGCCCACCGTTCCCGCCGGTCCCGCCCGGGCACGGGGGCCCGCACGGCGGCGGGCGGGGCGGCCACCGGGGGCGCGGCCGAGGGCGGCGGCCCAACGTCCGCGCCGCCGTGCTGGCCCTGCTCACCGAGCGGCCGATGCACGGCTACGAGATGATCCAGGAGATCGACTCCCGCACCGGCGGGGCCTGGCGGCCCAGCCCCGGGTCGATCTACCCGACCCTCCAGCTCCTGGAGGACGAGGGCGTCGTCGTCGCCGCGACCGAGGAGGCCGGCGGCGGGCGCAAGCGGTTCACCGTCACCGAGGCGGGCCGGGCCGAGGCCGACGAGGCGGCGCAGGCCCCGCCGTGGGGCGAGTTCGCCGAGGACACCGTCGCGAGCTGGCACGACATCCGCGACGCCGGCACGCAGGCGATGCACGCGCTGCGGCAGGTGATGATGACCGGCACCGACGACCAGCGGGAGCGCGCCGCGCAGGTGCTCGCCGAGACCCGGCGCAAGCTCTACGCCATCCTCGCCGAGGGGTAAGGAAGGGCCCCTTGTTAACGCATACGGTCGAGAAGGGTCCCCTTCTCACGCCCCGGGCACCGCCCGCGCAGGAGGCAGGAGGCAGGCGCGGCAGGCGCGGCACAGCAGGGCACACGACAGGGGGCCGTTCCCGGCGGAACGGCCCCCTGTCGGCGTGGCGTGACGGGTCAGTGCGGCGGGTCAGTGCACCGTGACGGTGGCCCCCGGGACCAGGCCCCGCAGCTCCTCGGGCAGCTCCGCGCCCATCTCGTCGGCGATCCGCAGCGCCTCTTCGATCAGCGTCTCCACGATCTGCCCCTCGGGGACGGTCTTGACGACCTTGCCCTTGACGAAGATCTGCCCCTTGCCGTTGCCCGAGGCGACGCCGAGGTCGGCCTCGCGGGCCTCCCCCGGCCCGTTGACGACGCAGCCCATGACGGCCACCCGCAGCGGCACCGGCAGCCCCTCCAGGCCGGCGGTGACCTCCTCAGCCAGCTTGTAGACGTCGACCTGGGCCCGGCCGCACGACGGGCAGGAGACGATCTCCAGGCCCCGCTCGCGCAGCCCCAGCGACTCCAGGATCTGGTTGCCGACCTTGATCTCCTCCACCGGCGGGGCGGACAGCGACACCCGGATCGTGTCGCCGATCCCCTCGGCCAGCAGCGCGCCGAAGGCGACCGCCGACTTGATGGTGCCCTGGAACGCGGGGCCGGCCTCGGTGACGCCGAGGTGCAGGGGGTAGTCGCAGCGCTCGGCGAGCTGCCGGTAGGCCCGGATCATGACCACCGGGTCGTTGTGCTTCACGGAGATCTTGATGTCCCGGAAGCCGTGCTCCTCGAACAGCGAGCACTCCCACAGCGCCGACTCGACGAGCGCCTCGGCGGTGGCCTTGCCGTACTTGGCGAGCAGCCGCTTGTCCAGCGAGCCGGCGTTGACGCCGATGCGGATCGGCACCCCGGCGGCGGAGGCCGCCGCCGCGATCTCCTTGACCTTGTCGTCGAACTGCCGGATGTTGCCCGGGTTCACCCGCACGGCGGCGCAGCCGGCGTCGATCGCGGCGAAGACGTACTTGGGCTGGAAGTGGATGTCGGCGATCACCGGGATCTGCGACTTGCGGGCGATGGCCGGCAGCGCCTCCACGTCGTCCTGCGAGGGCACGGCGACCCGCACGATCTGGCAGCCGGACGCGGTCAGCTCGGCGATCTGCTGGAGGGTGGCGTTGACGTCGGAGGTGAGGGTGGTGGTCATCGACTGGACCGACACCGGCGCGCCCCCACCGACCGGCACCGAGCCGACCATGATCTGGCGGCTGGCCCGGCGCGGGGCGAGGGCGGGGGGCGGCGCGGCGGGCATACCGAGACTGACTGCGGTCACTTCAGGCACTCACCTTGAGAAGAGCGTGATGGGGTTGACGACGTCCGCGGTGACGGTCAGCAGCGTGAACACGCCACCGATCAAAATCACCACGTACGTGATGGGCATGAGCTTGAGATAGTCGACGCGGCCCGGGTCCGGGCGGCCGAACCGGGCGAAGACCCAGGACCGGGCCCGCTCGAACCAGGCGATGGCGATGTGCCCGCCGTCGAGCGGCAGCAGCGGCAGCAGGTTGAACACGCCGATGAAGAAGTTGAGCGACACGAACAGCATGAAGAACACCAGCCAGGCGTTGTTCTCCACGGCCTCGCCGCCGAGCCGGCTCGCGCCGACCACGCTGATCGGGGTGTCCACGTCGCGCTCGCCGCCGCTGATGGCCGTCCAGAGGGCGGGCACCTTCTGCGGGATGCGCTTCATCGCCTCGTACGTGCCGACGGCCATGTCGCCGGTGAACCGGGCGGTCCCGCCGAGGGCGGCGACCGGCCCGTACTGGACCCGGGTGGGGGTGCTGAACTGGAGGCCGATGCCGAGCGCGGCGACCGGGCCGACCGCGCCCTTCGGGTCGTCCAGGGGCGGGCGCTGGGTCTGGGCGAGCACGGTGCTCGTGGTGCCGGGCTGGCCGTCGCGGACGTACCCGATCTGGGCGGTTTCGCCCGGTTTGGTGGCCCGCAGCGCGACGAGCAGCTCGCCGTAGTTGGCGATCGGGGCGCCGTTGAACGAGGTGATCTTGTCGCCGTCGCGCAGGTTGGCCGTCGCGGCCGGGCTCGCCGGGTCGCTCGCCGCGCACTCGCGCACGGCGTTCTCCGGCACCACGCACTTGGCCAGGGCGATGACCGCCGGCTCCTGGCGGGCCTCGGCGTCGGTGGTCGGGAAGTCCGGGTTGGGCAGGCCGGCGGAGACGGCGATGATCCAGGTCGCGACGAGGGCCAGCGCGAAGTGGGTGACCGAACCGGCGGACATCACGATCGTCCGCTTCCAGACCGGGTAGCGCCACATCGCGCGGTGCTCGTCGCCCGGCTCGACGTCGTCGTCCTGCGGCGTCATGCCGACGATCTTGCAGAAGCCGCCGAGCGGGATGCCCTTGAGGCCGTACTCGGTCTCGCCCCGCTTGAAGCTCCAGATGGTGGGGCCGAAGCCGACGAAGTAGCGGGTGACCTTCATCCCGAACGCCTTGGCGGTGAGCATGTGCCCCGCCTCGTGCAGGCTGACCGAGACGAGGATGGCCAGGGCGAACAGGACCACCCCGAGCAGGTACGCCATCAAGCTCCTTCCACCGATGCCGATGCCGATGACGACGACGCCGAGACCGACGACGCTGACGCCGCCGACGGCGACGCCACGATGATCTCCTGCGCGTGCGCGCGCGCCCACGACTCGGCGGCGAGCACGTCCTCGACGGTACCTGGTTCGGCGAAATCGGGAGCGTCCTCCAGGACCCGCCGGAGGGTGTCCACGATGCCGAGGAACGGCAGCCGGCCGGCGACGAACGCCGCGACGCACTCCTCGTTGGCCGCGTTGTAGATCGCCGGGCGGCAGCGCCCCGCCTCCCCGGCCGCCTTGGCCAGCGCCACCGCCGGGAACGCCTCGTCGTCGAGCGGGGCGAACTCCCAGGTGTGCGCGGTGGTCCAGTCGACGGCGGCGGCGGCCTCCGGCACCCGGTCGGGCCAGCCGATGCCCAGCGCGATGGGCAGCCGCATGTCGGGCGGGCTGGCCTGGGCCAGCGTCGACCCGTCGGCGAACTCGACCATCGAGTGGATCACCGACTGGGGGTGCACCATGACGGTGATGTCGGCGTACGGCACGTCGAACAGCTCGTGCGCCTCGATCACCTCCAGCGCCTTGTTGACCATCGTCGCGGAGTTGATCGTGACGACGGGCCCCATGTTCCAGGTCGGGTGCGCCAGCGCCTGCGCGGGCGTGACCTGCGTCAGCTCGTCGCGCCGCCGCCCCCGGAACGGCCCGCCGCTGGCGGTGACCACCAGCCGGCGCACCTCGCCCCGGGCGCCGCCGCGCAGGCACTGGGCCAGCGCCGAGTGCTCGGAGTCGACGGGCACGATCTGCCCCGGCCGCGTCACCGCGGCCCTCACGAGGGGGCCGCCGGCCACGAGCGACTCCTTGTTGGCCAGCGCGAGGGTACGCCCGGCGCGCAGCGCCGCGAGCGTCGGCGCGAGCCCCAGCGAGCCGACCACCCCGTTGAGCACGACGTCGCAGGGCCACTGGGCCAGCTCGGTCATCGCGTCCGGCCCCGCCACGATCCTGGGCAGCTTGAAGTCGCCGCTGGACCAGCCGCGCCGGCTCGCCTCGGCGTAGAAGGCGAGCTGGAGGTCCTGCGCGGCCGACGCCTTCGCCACCCCGACCGCCTCGACGCGCAGTTCGAGGGCCTGCGCGGCGAGCAGCTCGACGTTGCCGCCCCCGGCGCCGAGCGCCACCACCCGGAACCGGTCGGGGTTGCGCCGGACGATGTCGATGGCCTGGGTGCCGATCGAGCCGGTCGAGCCGAGCAGCACAAGATCGCGGGGAGTTGTCACCCGCCCATTCTTCCCCAGCCGGGCTGCGCGCCCGCTGGGAGCCTCACCGCCGTCAGGACGCCTCGTCGTCGAGCAGGTCGGCCGGGTCGACGGAGAAGTCGAACGGGCGGACCATCGTGAACGTGCTGCCGGCCGCGGCGGCGGCGAGCGGGCGGTAGTCGCCGTCGACCAGCTCGTACAGCGCCAGCGTCGGCACCCGGTTGCGCAGGTCGACGCGGAGGAAGAAGGGCACGCCGGCGGCGGCGTACTCCCGGGGCCGGTCGATCACGTCCTTACGCCGGTTGCCCGGCGAGACGATCTCCCCGAGCAGCACGGCGTCGCTGATCTTCATCGTCGTCCGGCCGCCACCCGAGGCACGCAGCACGACGATGTCAGGGATGAACAGATCGTCGCCGGAGACGATGTTGACCTCGTGGTAGAGCCAGAGCCCCGCCCGCCGGGCCGCCTGCTTGAGCAGGTAAGCCAGGTCGAGTTCGACGTTCTGGTGGTCGAAGCCGGCATGTGGTGTCACGATCACGCTTCCGCTCAGGACCTCGACCTTGGGGCCGTTGGTCTCCGGCAAGAGGTCGAGAGCGAGCCGCGCGGTCCACGGCTCGTCGTGCCACCGGAGCACGTCGAACGACGGCTCGGGCCGCTGCGGCGCCGGCTCGGGCGCGAACGCTGCCTGGGCCATCCGGGCTCACCCCCTCAGCGGAACATCCTGCTGGCATCCAGCCTAGTCGCGCAGCCCCGATCCGCCCTGCTCGCACACGGTGTCCGACCGTGCCGTCAGGCTCCGGCGCGCAGGACGAAGGCGTCCAGCTCCTCGCCGCCGTACCAGTCGGTGCGCCGGCCCACGTACGCCATGCCGAGCCGCCGGGCCACCGCCGCCGACGCCGTGTTGCCCGGCGACACCACCGCCCACACCTGCGGGGTGCCCGTCGCCAGCTCCCGGGCCACCAGCGCGCGGGCCGCCTCGGTGGCGTACCCGTGGCCCCACGAGTCGGGGTGCAGGTGCCAGCCGACCTCGATGTCGGTCGTCGGCACCCGCTCGTCGCGGCCCGGCAGCGGCTTGAGCAGCACCGTGCCGACGACCCGCCGGTCGGCGCGCGTCTCGATCGCCCAGGTGCCGTACCGGTCGCCGTGGGCGCAGTGCCGCTCCCGCCAGGCGGCGAGCCGGTCGGCCGCGCCGGACGGATCGGTCAGCGGCAGGCCCGGGGCCGTGCCCAGCCAGCGCACCACCTCGGCACTGGAGTAGATGTCGTAGATCCGCGCCAGGTCGCCCGTTCCGGCGGTCCAGTCGCGGATGCTGAGGCGTTCCGTGGTGAGCACGGTCATGACGCGGGATCGTAGTGCGTACCGGCAGGTGAGGCGGGGAAGAAGGTCGCGGTGGCAGACGGATGGCAGCGGACGAAGCGGATCGTCAGCGCCGCGTTCCGGCCCGTACGCGGGCGGGACCTGTCGCTGCACGCCGCCGCCATCACGTTCTACGGCGCGATCGCCGTGGTGCCCGTGGCGCTGCTGGCCATCTGGACGACGGGGCTGGTCGCCGGGGCGGACCGGGTGCGGCGGCTCACCTCGTACGCCATCGAGACGCTGCCCACCGACATCGGTGCGAACCGGGCGGTGGCCGCGCTGCTGGAGGGCGGGCTCGGCCTGACCCCGGCCCTGGCCCTGGCCTCGCTGCTGCCGGCGTCGCTGTACGGCGAGGGGCTGCGCCGGGCCTTCGTCTCGGTGGCCACGCCGCACGAGCCGGGCGGGACGCTGGTCGGCTGGCGGGGCCGGCTGCTGCTGCTCCCGCTGCTCGCGCCCGCCCCCGCGCTGCTGCTGTCGATCCTGCTGGCCCTGCCGCTCACGACCCGCCTGGTACGCCAGGGCGGCTGGCTGGGCGCGCTCGGCGTGGTGCTGTCCTTCCTCGGCGTCTGGCTGGTGCTCACCCCGGTGCTGATGTGGGTGTTCCGGGTGGTGGGGCCGGCATCGCCGGACTTCCTGTCGACGCTGGTGATCGGGTCGTTCACGGCGGCGAACCTGTCCGGCTTCCTGCACGGCTTCGTGCTGTTCGCCTCGCTGCCGCTCGACCTCGGCGCGCCGTTCGGCGGCTTCGACGCGATCGGCGGCGGGGTGGCGGTGCTGCTGTGGCTCTACCTCTTCCACGTGATCGTGCTGGCCGGGTATTCGGCGACGCTCGCCCTGTCGGACTGGCGGGCCCGCCGCGCCGCCGCACGATGAGCACGCGCGGGGGCGCGGCGGGCCTCCCGCCCGGGTGCCGCTAGGGGCGGTCGAGCAAGCCCGAACGGGTGGCCCCGACGAAGCCGGCCCAGGCCGCCGGGGCGAAGCTCAGCGCTGGGCCCTGCCGGTCCTTGCTGTCGCGCACGCCGACCGCCTCGGCGAACGCCGCCACCTCGACGCAGTCACCTTCCCCGCCGGAGCGGGTGGACGTGCGCCACACACGGCCACTGGACATTTCCTTCGCCATCGATGCGATCAGTTCGCGGGACTCGGCCCCGCTCAGCGCCTGTTCGGCGACCGAGCGCCAGGCTTCCTCGTAGATTTCGATCTCGTTCGGCCTGTTTAGGTAGACCGCGCCACGGCCCGTCAGATTAGATGGGTGGTCGGCTCGGGCTCCCGAACCTGCTGCGGGAAGTCGAGCATGGTGAAGGTGCCCGCCTACGACCAGCGGACCAGCCCGGCGGCCGGGCGGCAGCACCTGGACACTGACGTGGTGCTGCTGCCCGCCACCGTCAGGGCGTCGAACTGCCGGGCCATCGCCACCAGTCGCGCAGCACCGGAACCGTCGCGCATCTCGGTCGCGTTCCGTGGCGCAGAGTCGGAGACCAAGCCAAGGATCGCGCTCAGGACGGCCAGGAGCACGTTGCGTGGCTGCTTGTGCAGCCAGACCAGCAGTCCCGGTCCACCCACAGCAACCGACGCGCACCGCCAGGCCCGTCAGCGCACAACTCCGCGACACAACCGCGCTCCAGGCTGACTCAGACGGACGTCGGACCTGTGTAGAATTCAATAATGAGCGCCGATTTCGCTAGAGTTCTTCATGGCCTTATGCAGAATCGTCGACTATCGGCCAGAGCCGTCAGCCGAGCTACTGGTCGGGCCGAGTCGACCCTCAATCAACTACTTACGGGTAAGCTTCAACCAACGCGCGATATCCTTCGGGATCTCGCGCCCGTACTGCAACTAGACACAGCCGACCTGTTTGTCATTGCAGACCTTTGCGTGGATTCCGAAAATGTCGCGCGCGAGCCATACCCTGCAACTGTGGAGATAGGCCAACTCGTTGCTGCCGCCAGCTTCTTGACCCCCCCAGAGGTCACGCTATTAGTCCAATCCGCCAAAGCTCTCAGGCGCGAAACCCAAGAACATCGCGGGGGCACCCCTTAGCGCATTCCTCGGGTGGCGGTCGGATAATCTTCGTGGTAGGTCGCTTCTACCGTCAAGCGGTTGATCCAGCAGTGGGTGCCTGAAGAGTTGTGGAGCCTGACCGGCCCGTTGATCCCGCCACCGTCTCGGCGTCGGCAGGGCGGAGGGACGCCGCCGAGGATGGGCGGGTGGTGTTCGCAGCGATCGTGTACGTGCTGACCAACGGTTGTGTCTGCCGACATCTGCCGCCAGGGTTCGGGGTATCTATCGCCACCGCACATCGCCGTTCCAGGCGTGGACGGCTGCCGGGCTGCGGCGCAGGTTGAACGTCGCCGCGTTGGACCAACTCGGCGCGCAGGGACTGATTGACTAGCCCCGGGCCACCGCCGACGCCGCCTGCGTACGGGCAGCACGGGCACTCTGACCGGCCCGAGTCCCTCCGACCGCGGCAAGCCCGGCAGCAAGACCCCCTGACCTAGCACAAGCGGGATCACCGACGCATCGGTCTGGATGCGTCGGTGATCCCGCAGGCTATCTAGCCAGGAATAGTCACGCTAGCGGCTAGCTAAATTCGAATGGATCCCATTGCGCATTTCTTAGGTCGAACCCATTGCGACTCAAGGCATCACGTATTACGCCTTGAGTGGAAGCACCTGGCCGATAGTGACCTGAGAAGTTGTCGAACCGATTGATCACTCCACCCGATCCCACGTCGAACGTACCAGCCGCCAGCACACCCTTACCCCGCGAGAGGCTGGTGTGACCAGCGCCTGGCGCGATCTCCCAGATACTCTCATGGAAGGTTCGAACTGACCTATCTGGCATGACCACGAAATGGTAGTTTCCCTCCGCCAGATTCGCACCGTTCCTCGTCCATGAATTCATGGGAATCCAGTCTTGAGGACTATCATCCGCGCCATTTCGACCAGGATGCAGGAGACCGTCACCGCAGTTGTGTGCGAGGACCGGAGTGTTGCCGGCTGCCACATGGTACGTGTGGGTGTTGGCGATGGTGAGGTTGTGGACGGTTGCCCAGGTGGTGACGTGTCGTTGGATCGCGGTGATCTGGACGCGGGTGCCGGCGCTGGTCTGGAGCCACTGTCCGGCCTGGAGGTCGGTGGCGTCGACCCACTGCCGAAGCTCAGGCACCCAGAAGGGGTGTCCGTCTGTCGCAGTGATCTTGGTGGTGCCGTCGTCACCGTCCCCGTCGCTCTGGCCCTCGCTGGTGGTGATGGTGACGAGGTGCTTGGCACCGGTGCCGGTGATCGCGGCGGTGACCGTCTCGACCTCGGTCTCGCCGGTGTCGGCGTTGGTGGCGACGACCTTGTCGCCGGGTTCGATGTCCTCGATGGCCTTGGTGGTGCCGTCGGCCATCAGGACCTTGGTGCCGGGGACGAAGCTGTTGTCGAAGTTGCAGCCACCGCCGTCGGCCTTGCCGGAGCCGCCGCCTCCGCTGGAGCCACCGCTGGACCGGTTGGAGCCGCCCGAGCTGCCGCCGGGTTTGGAGCCCGTTGACTTTCCGCCGCCACCGCTTCTGGTGGTGGCTGCGGTGGAGCCCTTGGGATTGGCGCGGGCCTGAGCCTGCTTCTGGACGGGGTTACCGGTCTTCTTGGCCTGCTCGGTGGCGCGGTTGCTGACCGTGTTGACCTTGTCCTGGGCCTTCTTCTTGGCCGCTTGGGCTGCCTGCTTGGCGCGTTCGATGGCGAGTTTCTTGGCGTTGAGGGCGGCGGTCTCCGCGGCCTTGGCGGCGCGCAGGACGTTCTCGGCGGCGCGTTTGGCGTTCTGGAGGGCGCGGATGGCGCTGAAGGTGCGTTTCACCGCGCTGGCGATCTTCAGCGCGCTCCTGGCGGCCTTCCAGCCGGGGTTCAGGCTGGTGACAAGGTCGATGCAGGACCAGACGCTGCCGCCGAAGCAGCCGAGGGCGGCGTTGATGCCGAGGAAGTCCTTCAGGACGTCCCAGGCGACGGACAAGATGATCGAGGTGACCGACTTGCCCATGATGGCCTGGGCGTCGGCGACCTGGGCTGCGGACAGGCCCGCGCCAGCGAGGGCGGCGGCGGTCTCCGACGGGGTCAGGGAGATGGACAGGCCGGAGGGGTCGGTGTGGGTGGCCGGGTTGTTGTGGGCGTAGGCGTAGCCGTTGGACTGCAACGGGTCGGCGGTGTCCAGCACCGGGTCGGCGGAGAGGAACCGGCCGACGCTGGGGTCGTAGAGGCGGGCACCCAACGGGACGTACCCGGAGGGGTCGTCACGGTTGGCCCCGAGGAACCCGGCCGGGGTCTGCATGTTGGCGGCCAGGGCGGCGGTGCCGCGCTGGTTGCCGAACGGGTCCTGCTTGCGGATCCGCGTGGTCATGGTGGCGTCGAGGGTGACCTCGGCGTACGGGGTGCCCTGGTGGTCACCGACGACGGCGGCGAGGGCGGACGGGTTGGTGCCGTGGGCGTAGCGCAGCACCGACCCGCCCGGGGCCGCATAGGAGCGCTGGCTGCTCACCAGAGCGCCGCCCTGCTGGGTGGTCACCTGCGACTCGCCCAGGTGCAGGGTGGCCTGCCGGCCCTGCACGGTCAGCAGCCGTGAGCCGCCCGGCCCGTAGATGTGCCGGGTCTCGTTCTGCGCCTGCCACTGCTGCGCCGCCGCCCCGCCCGCGCACGCGGTTAGGACGATCGGGGTGCCGTCGGCGGTTGCCGCGTCGCGCACCGCGAGGCACAGCCCCGACGAGGTGTGCCGGAGCTGCCCGGTGGACAGTCGCTCCACCTGCTGGTCGGCGCCACTGTCACAGGCGCGGATCTGCGCCGCCGACCCGGCCGTCGTGCCGGTCGGCTGGACGCACCACGTGTCGTAGATGGACAGGGTGCCCAGGTTGGGGTCGGGCTGCCCGCCGGCCGGGGTGAACGCCCACTTCTGCGCCACCGTGTCGTTGCAGGCGAACAGCTGCACCGGCTGCCCGGCCGCCGCGTGGCCGGCGTTCAGGTCCAGGCACTTGCCGCCCAGGCCGACGTACGGCGTCCGGCCCTTGCTGCCCTGCCCGGTGATCCGCTCGACCTGACCGTCGTACGTCCAGGTCAGGGTCTGCTCGTCGCCGTTCTGCACCGAGGTGACCGACTTCGTCTCGCCGGTCAGCTCGTACAGCCGCTGGGCGGCGGCGGTGATCGCGGCGCCGGCCGGGGTGACGTAGTTCTTCGTGACCGTGGTGAGGGTGCGCGGCTGGCTGCCGTCGGCCCTGCCGTAGGCGTAGGTGGTGGTGGCGTCCTTGGCCGTGTCGCCGGTGAGGTCCTTCTCCACCAGCTTCGTGCGGTTGCCGAGCAGGTCGTACTCGTACTCCTGCCAGTAGCCGGAGCCGTCCGCGCCGGCCGCCACGTTGGGCACACCGCCCGTGCCCGCCGGGCCCGGTGCGCAGGATGCCTGGTCGGCGGCGGTCCATGCCCGCTTGAGCTGGCCGAGCGCGTCGTACTGGAAGCACTGCCGTTCCTGGATGCCGCCGGCCTGTTCGCGGATGGCCAGGACGTTGCCGGCGTTGTCGTACCAGTAGTGGCGGTTCGACACCAGGTTGCCGCCCACGACGCCGGTGTCGCCGGCCTTCTCGCGGTAGACCTGCTGGCTGGTCAGTGCGCCGCTGGCGTCGTCGTACGAGGCCATGGCCCAGACCCGGTGCGGCTGCGCGCCGAGCGTCGAGCGCAACACCTGACCGTACGGCGAGTAGACCGTCTCCGCGCCGTACCAGTCCTTGCCGGAGACCGACAGGGGCAGGCCGTCCTTGGTGTAGCGGACCAGCACCTTTTCGCTGGGCAGCGTCCCGACGCCGGGCAGCACCGTCGACTCCGGCATACCGGTGTCGGTGTAGGTGTAGCCGTACGTGTAGGAGGTTTGCAGCCCCCAGGTGCCGGCGACGGACGCCGGCAGCGTCAGCGTGGTCGACGTCGGCTGGTAGTCGTCGGTGTAGCCACCGATGCTCTGGGTGTACGGCAGCCCGTCGGTGTAGCGGGTGGCGGTCGCCGGCAGGCCCTTCCCGCCGGCCACCGTGTCGTAGGTGTACTCGCCGAGCAGGGCGCCGCCGCTGCCGCCGAGCCGCTGCTGGACGGGGCGGGACAGCTCGTCGTAGCCGTTCCACACCGTGACGCCCCGGGCATTGGTGCTGGTGACCTGCCGGTCCCGGTGGTCGTAGGTGAGGGTGGTGACGCCGGTGTCCGGATCGGTGGCGCTGACCGGCCGCCCCCGGTGGTCGTAGCTCCAGGTCCACTCCTTCGGGTTCTCCGAGTGGGTGGCCCGCGTCAGTTGGCCCTGCGGGTCGTACTGGTAGCGCATCGAGACGAAGGCGCTGCGGTCGCCCTTGGTGTAGGTGTCGACCCGCGCCGTGCGGCCCAGGGCGTCGGTGAACAGCCGGTACGAGGCCGCGCCCGCCGGGTTGAGCACGGTGGAGTGGTCCGCGCCGTACTCGTAGCGGGTGGACCGCAGCGGCACCTCGACCCCGTTGTGGACGGGCATCTCCTCGACGACCCGCCCGAGCCCGTCGTAGGTGTAGCGGGTGGCGTTGGGCACGGCGGTGTCGGCGGCCGGGGTGAACAGGGTGCCGCCCGGGTCGCCGTCGGCGTAGTAGGCGTTGCGGGTCTGCCCCACCTCGCCGGCCCGGTTGTAGAGGGTGTCGGTGATCAGCCGTCCGCCGCCGACCGCCTCCTGCTGGCTCTGCCGTTCCCGGCCCAGGCCGTCGTAGATGGTGACCGCGGTCTCCACCCGGTTCTCGTGGCTGCGGGCCTTCGTGGTCACGTACGAGGGCTTGCCGGCCTGGATGGTGTACTCGGCCCGGAAGTCGGGGATCGCGCCGGCCGACGGGGTACGGCCGGCGGCCCACGCCTCGACGAGGCGGCCCAGGGCGTCGAACTTCGACTCGCTGACCCGGTCGTTGAGGTCGGTGCTGCGCACCACGACCCCGCGGCCGGGGTCGAACTCCTGGATCTGCCGGTGGTTGAGGGAGTTCTTCTCCTCGACCTGGAAGGGCTGGCCGGTGGTCGGGGTGTAGGTGGTCGTGGAGGTCTTCAGGTCGGGGTCGGTGCGCGAGACGACCCGGCCGAGGGCGTCGAAGCCGACGGTGCCGTCGGACTGGAAGCCGGAGCCGTCGCCCTTGAGCGACCAGGTCTGGGTGACCAGGGCGCGGGCGTCCGCCGCCAGGGCGGCGCCGTACGCCGCGCCGTCGTAGGCGATGCGGCTGGCGGAACTCAGCGACGCCAGGTTCGTCCAGGTGGCGGCGGCGCAGGTGGTGGGGCTGGTCAGCATCTGCTGGGTCAGGCCGACCAGGTTCCGGTCGGTCCGGTGCAGGTAGGTGAGCTGGGTGCACGTCTCGTCGCCGGTCTTACCGGTGTCGCCGAGCGACTCGATCTGCGTCGGCAGGCCGTGCGTGGCGTCGTAGCTGGTCTTCGTCTCGACCTTCCGCGTGGTGCGGGTGTCGTCGCCGGTGCCGGAGGAGCGGCTGTGCGCGACCACCCGGGGTTCGGTGACCCGCCAGGCGCGCAGCGGGCTGAGCCCGTCGTCCCGGTTGCGCCGGCCGAGTTCCTCGGCCTGTGGGTAGGTGACGCTGCGGGTGAGCCAGTCGCCGGTGGCGGCGTCGGCGGTGGGATAGGTGAGTTCCTCGGCGATACGGCCGGCGAACGGCTCACGGTCCTTGGCGATCTCCTGGCCGGCGGTGTCCTCGACGGACACGTCGTCGCCCATGCCCCGGAAGTAGCGGGTGACGGACTTGGTCGCCACGCTGCCGTCGCCGTGGTCCGCGTCGGTCTCGCCGGTGCGGACGGTGACCTGCGCGAAGCCGGCGAACTGCGAGTACGTCCGGGCCGACTTCTTGGTGAACTCCTGCTCGGCGAGCTTCCATCCGGGGTCGGCGTAGCTGTACCGGGTGCGGGTGCTGACCGCGGGGCCGTCGATGGCGGGGAGTTCCTCGACGCTGTCCACCACGTACTTGTGGAACCAGTCGATCTCCTCGGCGCTGGGGTCGGGGTGCCAGAAGGACGGGTAGCAGAGCCGGTTGTTGTTCTTCAGCGCGGTGGTGTCCGTCTTGCCGGGCAGTCCGGTGCCGGTGGCGCAGTCGCCCGTCGGCTGCTTGTAGCTGACGACGGTTTCGCCGCCGTACTCGTTGATGATGCGGGCGATGCGCAGCCGGGAGAACCCGGGGCGGTTGTCGTTGCGTACCCGGTTGGGCATGTCCTCGGGGTTGGCCTCGAAGCGCACCGGGTTCAGGGTGATCTTGTCGGTGCCGCCGGTGGGCTCGTACCCGGTGCGGGTGATGGACTCCAGCCACAGGGCGGTGTTCGGGCCGGTGCGGGTGGTGGGGAACGCCTGCGTGAGCTGGTACTCGTCGACCACCTGGCGGGCGGTGCTGCCGGGCTGCCGCTGCGCCGAGGTGGTGATCTTGTCGAGCCGCTTGCGGGTGAAGAAGGACGGGGAGGCGTTCCAGCACTTCTTGTCGTCGCCGCAGCGCAGGTCGGCCGGGGTGTCGTACCAGATCCGGTACTTGGCCGGGTCGCTGCTGGTGAAGTTGGACTCGGTGCAGGTGACGGTGCCCTCGGCGAAGCACCGTTCCGCCACGGTGAAGGTGATCTGGGCGGCCGGGGCGGCGGAGAAGATGGTGTTGGCGCGCTGCCCGTAGTCGATCCGGGTGAGATAGCCGCCCCGGTCGTACGGGACGGGGGACTTGAAGTTGAAGTTGCGGGCGTAGTGGTTGGTCTCCTTGGCCCACCACAGGCTCATCGCGTTGCCGTGGACGTCCTCGACGTAGTCCAGGGACCAGCGCCAGGCCTGGGTGCAGACCGATCCTGCCCAGTTGCCCGCCTGGTAGCAGTCCTCGCCCGCGTGGTTGCCGTAGACCGGGACGGTCAGCACCGAGTTGGTGACCGGGTCCCCGGTGGACCAGCCAGGGAGGCGGTGCATCCCGAAGTGGTGGCGGGTGCCGTCGCGGGTGGTGACGATCCAGTACTCACCGTCGGCGTCACCGTTCGCCTTGCCGGTGTCCTCGACCAGCTCCACCCGGGAGCCGTCGCCGTTGGCGGTGAGCCAGGTCTCCTCGTCCGCGTCCCAGACCAGTTCGGTGGTCATGCCGCCGAGGGAGAGGGTCGCGTTGGCGGAGCCCCAGCAGAGGTCGCCGGTGCGGTGCGTGGCGTTGTTCGCGCCGGGCTTCTTCGAGTCCTGGGTGCAGTTGGCGTAGCTGCGGGTGATGGATCCGGCGCTGTAGTCCCAGCCGTCGCCGATCCAGGATGCCTGGTTGTTGGTGGCCGAGGTCCGGCCGTCGACCGACTGCGAGGAGTAGCCCAGGTTCACCCGGGGCATCAGGCCACCGGGAGCCTCCGGCACCTGCACCTGGTAGCCGTAGGTGAACGCGCCGGAGGAGGCGCCGGCCGCCCAGGAGCCGGAGGAGAGCAGCGGGGTGGCGGTGAAGTCGCCGCCGGCCGAGGCCCCGGTGTCGAGCACGCCGACGACCCCGGCACCGGCGGTGCTCGCCGCGCTGCGCGCGCTGGCGGAACCGGTCGGGCCGGCGAGCAGCGACCCGATCGAGACGCTGCCGTTGACGATCCGGCGGGTGCCGTCGTCGGTCGCCGTCGGCGTCTCGTCGGCCGGCACCAGCTCCGTCTCGCTGGACACGGCAGCCCCGGCGTCCGGGCCGGGCGCCTGGTAGGGGGCGAACGACGGGGGCGGCGGGGCGCCCGTGTCGGGGGCGCAGTCCCCGCCGTCCGGGTCGTCGTAGACGCAGCTGGGCAGCAGCACCAGGCCGAACCGGTCGGCGGCCTGCGGGCCGTAAAGGTCGGCGAAGGGCGTGTAGTCGACGCTGAGGGCGACCTCCGCGTCCGGGTCGGCGGTCGCCGGCGGGGTGATCTTCATGATGAGGCCGGGGGCCCCGACGGCCTGGGACGCCTCCGGGCCGGAGAGGTCGACCTTCCAGGTGCCGGCCAGGTCGGCCGGGTCGCCGCCATCGGGCACGCCGAGGGCGACCGGCAGGTCCTCCACCGGCAGCGGACTGCCGGGGGTGGCGGCCGTCAGGTCCACCTCGCCGCTGTCCTGCTGCCACGGGGTGACCGCCTGCGGCTCGTACGGGTCCACCGGAACCTCGTCGGCGGTGGTCAGCTCCGTCTCGGCGTCCGAGTCGTGGTCGACGTGCTTGATGGTGGGGATGTCGGGCAGCTCGACCGGCATCCCGGTGCGGCTCATCCCGGCGCCCGGCACCGCCCACGCCTGCGCGGGGGCGAGCGCCACCAGCAGGTTCACCGAGAGCGCCAGCGCCAGGGCCCGACGGGTGGGCGACCAGCGCCGGCGGCCCGCGACCGGTCGGGCGGGTCGGCCGGGACGCCGTCGGGACAGCAATCCGGTAGCAGGCATACGTCGGCTCCCACCCAGGCGCGAAGACGGAAGAGATCGCGGTACGACCGCGATGGCACGGCACGCGCCGGGCGTGGCACGCCCGAGCACTGTGGATCAACTCGCGCTCTTACTCAAGGTGACTGGATGTGATCAGAGCGACATATTTGTGATCCTGGTCACCGCCAATTTCCTCCCGAGAGCCACCGAGTCAATGGATTCGCTTTTGACGGATCAATCGGCAGATGACGGGCAAGTGCGGCCGATGAATGCCGCATAGGTCAACTCTCGGTCGCAGCTTCCGACGACAGCGAGTGCAAGATCACGAATTGATAACGGAAGAAAGTGTGACGAGCCGGCGACTGGTTGTGCGATCGTGTGCCCGCGCTTGCTGCCCCGTGGCCCTCCGCCGGACGGGATCGCTCGTCGTTGCCGCCGCCCTGTCCGCCCGGCCCCCACGGGAGTAGACCGCCGTGACCGTGCCTCGCCTGCTCAGTCCCTTCGTGCGTACGCGCACCCGGCAGCTCTGCACCCTGGGCTTCCTGCTGGTCGCGCTCCTCGTGGCCGGGCTGCCGTACTGGCTGCGCGCCGACGACAGCCGACCCTCCCGACCGCAGCGGGCCACCGAGGCCGCGCCGGTGGACACCGTCGGCCGGGACTACGCAGCCGCGATGGCCGAGGCCCGGCGCACCGGTCAGGAGGTGCCGGTCGACACCGCGACCACCGCCACCTCGCTGACCTGGGCGCGCCCCGACAGCAAGCTCCGCACCACCTTCCACGCGGTGCCCCGGCGCGCGAAGACCGCCTCCGGGCAGTGGGCCCCGATCGACACCACCCTCACCCGCGCCGGCGACACCCCCACCGGACTGGACGTCACGCCGGCCAACCCGCCGGCACCGGTCCGCTTCTCGGCCGGCAGCCCATCGGCGGCGAAGCAGGGCGGGCAGTCGAGCGGCACCACCCAGTCCCTTCGGCTCGCCCCGGCCGCCCAGCCCGAGACTCCTGCCGAGACCGCCCTCGCCGAGGTGCAGATCGACGGCCATACGATCACGTACCTGTGGCCCGGCCCCCTGCCGGAACCGGTGCTGGACGGGCCCCGCGCGCTCTACCCCGAGGTGCGGCCCGGCGTCGACCTGCTCGTCGTCGCCCGCGAAGAGGGCGGGTTCGGGCAGCTGCTGATCGTCAAGAACCGGAACGCCGCCACCCTCGACGCCGTCGACACCCTGACCTACGGGCTGCGGTCCGCGACGGCCGTCTTCCGTCACCAGCAACCCACCAACGGGGTGCAGATCCTCGACCCGGCCAGCGGTGCGGAGATCGGCTCCATCCCCAGCCCGTTCGCCTGGGACTCCGCCGGCCGGGAACCCACCTCTCCCGAGACGCCGCTGCGCACGGCGGTGGCCACCAGCGCCGACGTGCTGCAACTCTCCGGCCTCAGCGGCGCTGAGCCCGGCTCCCGTCAGGGACCGATGCCCACCCGACTCGACGGCGAGGACACCGGCGAGGCCCGGCTACACCTGGACGCCGCCGCCACCGGGCTGCTCTCCGACCCCGACGCGCTCTTCCCACTCTTCCTCGACCCGACCCTCAAGACGGGACTGCAGTCCTGGGCCACCGTCTACAAGCAGAGCCCGAACACCAACACCTACCACAGCACCAACTTCAACAGCGGCACCTCCGACGCCCGGGTCGGCTACGACAAGGACACCCCGCTGACGACGCGTTCCTTCTGGCGGATGGGCTTCGACAGCAAGATCAAGGGAACGGTGGTCAGCGAGGCCGGTTTCCGGGTGCTGAACAACCACTCCTGGTCCTGCACGGCGCGGGAGATGCAGCTCTGGCTCACCGGCGCCATCTCGTCCAGTAGCACCTGGCAGAAGCAGCCCGCATGGGAATCCCTGCAACAGAAGCGGTCCTTCGCCCACGGCTACGGCAGCGACTGCGACGACGAGTACGTGCGGTTCGACGTGCTGGGCGCGGCCCAGGAGGCCGCCACCAAGGGCTGGGGAAGCATCACCCTCGGCATGCGCGCCACGAGCGAGTCCGACACGCTGACCTGGCGCAAGTTCAAGGCCAACACGGCCGAGCTGGAGGTCGTCCACAATCGTCCCCCGGGCGAGCCGACGGACGGCAGGACCTCACCCGGCGGCGGTTGCGTGCCCGGCCCCGGCGGCGGCGCCACCATCGCCCGGACCACGATCTCCCTGTCGGCAAAGGCCATCGACCCGGACGGCAACCTCAAGGGACTGCGGTTCCGCTTCTGGCGCACCGGCACCACGGTGCCCGCTGGCACCCTCGTCACCGACACGCAAGCCGAGGGTTCCTACAGGAAGGCCAGCTGGACGGTCCCCGTCAGCAGCCTTGACGACGGGGTCACCTACTCCTGGGACGTCCGCGCCGAGGACCACTCGAACGCCTCGTCCTCGTACTATCCGCCGGGCACCGAACCGTGCCGCTTCACCATTGACGCCTCCGCGCCGCCGGCGCCCGACGTGGCCAGCAACGTGTGGCTGGAGGCCACCCCGGACGGCGCCACCTGGTCCACGGTCAAGTTCGGGCAGACCGGTCCGATCGAGTTCAGCGCGGCCGGCGCCGCACAGTTCACCTACTCGTTCGAGAGCATCAACCCTCTCACGATCCCGGCCAGCGGAGGCAAGGCCACCGTGGCCGGTCTGGCTCCCCGGCACTCCGGCCCGAACACCCTGCACGTGTACGCCCTCGACGCGGTCGGCAACCGCAGCGTCCGCACCGACTACACCTTCTACGTGCCGCCGAGTGAGGCTGCCGACAAACCCGGCGACGTCACCGGCGACGACCTGCCCGACCTGCTCCTCGTCGACGCCACGGGCAACCTGCGCACCTACGCGGGCGACGAGGGCGGCGAGTTGTACTCGTGGCTCGCCGCCTCCTACACCACCGGCAACGAACTGAACCCGCCGGGACACTGGTGGGACGCGGGCACCGCCAAGGCGGCCCTGATCGCCAAGTACGACGACACCTACCCGGGCGACGGCGTCACCGACCTGTTCGCCCGCACCCCCGACGGCCGGTTCTGGCTCTACCCCGGCGACGGGTACGGCAGTTTCGACGTCAACCGTCGGCTGCGGGTCCTGCTGCCGCCCGGCGTACCGGATCCGAATACCTGGACCCAGATCAAGGCCGTCGGTGACGTCACCGGCGACCAACGACCGGACCTGGTGGTGCGGGCCGGGACGGCGTTCTGGATGCTCGGTGGCTACACCGGGGCGAGCTTCCAGGAGGCGACCCTGATGGAGGGGTCCGCCTGGGCTCGCCGGGACATCGTCAACGTGGCGGACGTCGACGTCGACGGCACCCCCGACCTGCTCTGGCGCAACCTGGACAACGGCAACATGTACGTCCGCCACGGCCTGCCCGGGACGGCAGCGGGCAGCGTCGACCTGCACTCGCTCAAGCAGGCCGCCAACTCGCGTGACGGCGACGTCTCCTACGGCACCGGCTGGACGGAGGCGGCGATGAGCGCGGTGATCGCGATCCCGGACGTCAGCGGCGACCAGGTGCCCGACCTCTGGGTCCGGTACGGCTCCGACGGTCAGATCCGGGTCTACCACCCCTCCGCCACGAGTGTCGGGTCCCCGGTGAAGGTCGTGCTGGGCTCGGACTGGAGCACGATGAAGTCCTTCGGCTGATCCACCCCACGACAGCCAGCAGCCTCCGCAAGCAGAACCAGCCAACACGGTGAAGACAGCCGCTGGGGAGCTGAGTCACTCACGACATCACCCCCACCCCGCAGTCCCCCCGCGCCCCGGCGGCCCCGCCCCGCCCCGCCCCGGCGCGGTGATCAAGAAGTTTGCGTCATCGTCGAGATCATCCCTGACACATTTCTCTTGATCACCGAGGAGGCTGGGGTGGGTGGCCCAGGAGGCAGGTGGGTGGGGTGGGTGGGTGGGGCGGCTCGGGCGGTCTGCGGATGTTCGGCAGCGCAGTCGTCCGGGAAGCAGTCGTCCGGGTTGCGTCAGGGGTCAGCGGCGGAAGAGGCCGGTGATCTCGTACGTGATGCCGTCGGAGCCGGTGACCGACCCGCTCACGCCCCGCTGGGACGAGAAGTAGAGGCGGCTGCCGTCCGGGGAGAACGCCGGGCCGGTCAACTCCGAGCCCGACTGCCCGAGCAGGCGCAGGAACGGGGTGACCACGCCGGCCGGTGTGATCATGTTGATCTCCATGTTGCCGCCGTCCTCGGCCACGTACAGGTCCCCGGAGCGGGTGCCGGTGATGTTGTCGACGCCGGTCAGCGGGGCCGCCCCGGCGGGCACCAGCGAGTCGTCGTACGCCAGGTCGAGGCGTTGGCTGGCGGCGTCGTACGCCCAGACCCGGTTGTCGCCCTTGGTGGTGAACCAGCAGGTGGCCCGGTCGTACCAGCAGCCCTCGCCGCCGTCGAAGTGCTGCGCCGCGCCGACCTGGCGGCGGGTGGGCACGGGGAGGCCGTCGCGGTCGGGCACGTCGGCCCAGGTGACCGGGCCGGTCACCTGACCGGCCGGCGCGCAGAGCACCTGGAGCCGGCCGGTGCGCAGGTCGCTCCAGGTGTCGGGGACGAACCGGTAGAAGCAGCCGTCCTCCTCGTCCTCGGTGAGATAGACGACGCGCCGGTCGGGGTCGCAGGCGGCGGCCTCGTGGGTGAACCGGCCCATCCGGGTGCGTTCCTCGGCGGCGCGGCTGCCGTCGGGCCAGGTTTCCATGACCCGGCCGAGCGGGGCCTCCTCGCAGGAGAGCCAGGTGCCCCACGGGGTGGCCCCGCCGGCGCAGTTGAGGTTGGTCCCGCCGAGGATCCGGTACGCCGAGGCGATGCTGCCGTCGGCGCGGAACCGCACGGCCGACGCGCCGCCGGCGAGCGGGATCTCGGAGTTGGAGACGTAGATCCAGCCGTCGGGGGCGGGGAAGCACGCGCCGCCGTCGGGGGCCCAGTGCCACAGGTAGGAGGTGCCGGCGACCCGCTGCCCGGAGCGGGCGACCACCCGGCTGGTGAAGCCGGCGGGCAGTTGGAGGCCGTTGCCGTCGGCGGCGAGCAGGTCCCCGTACGGGCCGGGGCCGGGCTGGGCGGGCGCGGCGAGGGCGGCCGAGGCCCAGAGGCTGCCGCAGAAGGCGGCGGCCCCGCCGGCGACGGTGGCGCGCAGGATGGTACGGCGGTCCATCGGTTACCTCCCGGTAGGGTCGATGCCTTACCGACGGTAGAGCCGGCGAGGCATCGACACCAATGACTACCTAGTGAACGCGGGGTGACGGCTCTCCGGCCCGACGGGCCCGGCTCGGCCGCCAGACCGAACTCGCCGCGCTGTTCGCCCAGCTCCGCGGGGCATCCGGCGACGGCCCCGCCGACCGGGAACGGCAAGGGCCTCCCGGCCGGGTCCGCGCGGCACTAGGCTGCCCGAGCATGAGCGAGCACAGCGGCACGACCGCGACGAGCAAGGCGAGTGAACTGCCGGCCCGCGCCGACGTGGTGGTCGTCGGCTCCGGGCACAACGGGCTGGTCTCGGCGATCCTGCTGGCCCGCGCCGGCCTCGACGTGCTGGTGCTGGAGGCGGCCGGGGTGATCGGCGGGGCCACCCGCACCGAGAACCCGTTCCCGAAGGTGCCCGGGCTGCGCCACTCCACCGGGTCGTACCTGCTCGGCCTGATGCCGCCGGAGCTGCTGGCCACGCTCGACGTGCGCATCCCCGTGCTGCGCCGCGACCCGCACTACTTCCTGCCCACCCCGGGCGGCCCCGGGTCGCCGTACCTGCTGATGGGCAGCGACACGGCCGCCACCCGGCGGCAGCTCGCGGAGTTCTTCTCCCCCGCCGACGTGGCCGCCGACGACGCGATGCAGGCCGAGCTGGCCCAGCTCCGCGACGACCTCGCCCCCGCCTGGCTGGCCGAGCCGCTGCCGGTCGAGGAGATCGCGCAACGGCACGTCCGGCCCGCCCTGCGGCAGGTCTTCGTCGACCTCGTGCGCGGCTCCGTCGCCGACTACCTGGCCCGCTTCGACTTCCGCTCCGAGCTGCTGGTCAGCATGTACGCGGTCACCGACGGGCTGTCCGGGCTCAACGCCGGCCCCGACGACCCCGGCACCGGCCACAACTTCCTCGTGCACAATATGTGCAGATTGCCCGGTTCCGACGGCACCTGGATGATCGCCGAGGGCGGGATGGGCACCGTCTCCCGCACCTTCGCCGACGCCGCCCGCGCCGCCGGGGCGCGCATCCTGACCAACGCCCCGGTCGCCGCGATCACCCTCGACGGCGGCACGGCCGGCGGCGTGACCCTCGCCGACGGCCGGCACGTGGCCGCGCGGGTGGTGCTCGGGGCCTGCGACCCGTACCGGCTGATGGACCTGCTGCCCGACGGCGCGCTCCCGGCGGAGCTGGGCGCGCGGATGGCGGCCGTCCGCCGCCCCGGCACCACCCTCAAGGTCAACCTGGCGCTGACCGGGCTGCCCCGCTTCTCCTGCCTGCCCGCCGGCGCGCCCAGCCCGTTCGGCTCCACCATCCACCTGCTGCCCGGCTCGGCGTCGCTGGTCGGCGGCGGGGGCGAACCGCCGATGGCGGCGCTGCGCGCGATGTGGGCCGACGTCCAGGCCGGGCGGCTGCCCGCCGAGCCCACCATCGAGTGGTACCTGCACACCACCGTCGACCCGTCGCTGTCCGACGCCGAAGGGCACCACTCGTCGGCGCTGTTCGTGCAGTCGGTGCCCTACGCCCTCGCCGACGGCACCTGGGACGCGGCCCTGCCCGGCTACGTCGACCGGCTGGTCGGCATCTGCGAGCGGTACGCGCCCGGCACCGGCGACCTGATCGCCGACGCCGTGCCGCTGCCCCCGCCCGGCATCGAGGCGCACTTCGGCATCACGGGCGGGCACATCCACCACGTCGACAACACGGTCTCCTTCACCGACCGGATGCCGTACGCCACCGGCGTCGACGGCGTGTACGCCGGCAGCGCCGGCTGCCACCCGGCGGGCAGCGTCATCGGGGCGGCCGGCCACAACGCGGCCCGCCGCATCCTCGCCGACTGGGGGTGAGCCCCGCCCACCGCCCGGCCGGGGCGATCTCTTCCGACGAGGGCTGGGGGGCGGCCCGCCACGAAACGCGCCGGGGTCAGGGGGCCGGCGTGGACGCGTCCGCGCGGTGCGCCCGGACCTTGTGCCCGACGCTGGTCAGGCAGCGCCCGCTGGGCAGGTCGAACTTCCAGCCGTGCAACTGGCAGGTGAGCTGGTCGCCCTCGACGATGCCGAACCGGGTGAGGTCCGCCTTCAGGTGCGGGCAGCGGCGCTGCACCACCCAGTCGCCGAGGGTGATGTCCTCGGCGTCGCTGGTGCGCTCGTGCTCGTCGTACCAGCCCTCGGCGTACTGGAGGCGCTCGGTCGACAGGCACTTGAAGAAGGCGTACACGAACTCGTTGTACTGGCCGATCCGGGCCGCCGAGAACCGGCAGGACAGGAACAGCGAGTTGACCCAGTCCACCTCGCCGATGTGCAGCAGGTGCTCCACGAGGGCCCGCTCGGTGCGGAACCGGTAGCGGACCTTCTCGTCGGCGTACGGCCGCACCTCCTTGCCCGGGAAGTCCACCACGATCGACTCGACGGACTCCCCGTCGTAGCCGACCAGGTCGAAGCGGACCGGGCCGCCGACGCCCTTGGCCAGGTAGATCGACTCCTCCAGCAGCGGCTCGATGCGGCGCTTCATCCCGGTCAGCACGTCGACCTCGGGGTGCCGCCAGGACGCCTTCTCCGCCTCGATCACGCCGCGCTTGCGCTCCCGCATCTCCTCCAGGTGGGCGGCCTTGTTCGCGAAGAACTCCTCGACCGGCTGCGGGTGGGTGGTGGTCGCCCCGGAGGTGGTCACCTCGGCGACGCTGCCCGGCAGCAGCACGATGCCGTTGGCGCCGCCGACCTTCGCGTACTCGGTGAGGAAGACCGACTGGTCGGGGAAGATGTTGCCCTCGTCGCCGTGGATGTCGTTGAACTGCCACAGCTCGTCGTCGAGGAAGCACGGCGGGCCGGCGATCGGGAAGACGTGGTCGGCCTTCAGGTCGGCGATGTAGCGCCAGGTGCGGTCGAACTGCCGCTCCCGCTTCTGCTTGCCGAACGCGGTCTTCGCCGACTGCGGCAGCTCGTAGACCATCGGATACCAGATCGCCCCGGAGAACTGGAGCAGGTGCGCGTGCACGTGGCCCAGCTCGGCGAAGACGCTCAGGTCGGTCGGGCGGGCGTCGTTCTGGTTGAGCAGCCGCACCCCGTCGTGCTCCACCCAGAGGGAGGAGTCGCCGATCGGGCCGTCGGTCGGGCTGGTGAGCGCCTGGATCATGATCCGCAGGCCGCCGTCGAGCTCCACGACCTGCTCGTTCGGGGCCCGCAGGAACTTCGTGAAGCCGAGCGCCCGCAGCTCGTCCTCCATCTCCGAGGTGGGGAACTCGGGCAGCAGGACGGTGGCGTCCTTGGACACGAAGTCGCGCAGGTGCGCGGCGTCGAAGTGGTCCCGGTGCAGGTGCGACACGTACAGGTAGTCGACGTCGCCGAGGGTCTCCCAGTCGAGCTGGGAGTTGTCGGGGAACGGGAACCACGAGGCGAAGTAGGCGGGATTGACCCACGGGTCGCACAGGATGCTGCCCGCGGCCGTGTCGATCCGCATGCTGGCGTGTCCCGTACCGGTCACTCGCACCGCAGTCCCCCTCAAAAAGACAATCAAGGTGTACGTCCCGACGCTACCGGAGGCAGTCTGGTCGCCGGCCCGCGACGCCGGTAGTGTCCTCCGGCCCGGGTCCTGCGGCCTCCGGCCGGTCCACGGGAAACCGACGGCGGGCACCGGACGGCGGGGCGGGTGGCCGGCCGGTGGGCGGCCGACGGGTGGGCGGGCCGGCGGGTGGGCGGGTGGGCGGGAAACCCCCACCGCACGAGGTCAGCCGCGGGGCGTGCCAGACTAACCGGAGATCCGATCGCGAGGGAAGGACCGACAGTGGCAGGAAGCGAGCCGGTGACGTCGCCAGATCAGCACAAGCCGGGGCACCGCAAGGCCGGGCGGATCGGCGCGGTGGTCTCCGCGCTGGCGATGCTGGCCATGCTGTGCGGCAACCACGAGGGCAGGGTCGAGGACATCTGGCTGGTCGGCCTGGCCGTGCTGCTGCTGGCCGTCGTCGTCGGCGACACGGTGCTGCGCCGCAACGGCCTGCGGTCCTGACCCGACCCCGACCGACAACGCGCGAAGGGCCCGCCCCGTCGGGGGCGGGCCCTTCGTCGTGTACGCGCGCCCGGCGGGCGCGGGCAGGCTCGCCCGCGCCCGCCGGGTGGTCAGCGGCCGAAGAGGATGTCCTGAACGTCCTTGAGCGCGGCGTCGACCTCGGCCTCGAAGTAGCCGCCGGGGACCAGGCCGAAGCGCAGGGTGTCCAGGTCCTTCGGGTTGACCGGCATCGGGCCCCGGCCGGCCATGCCGCCGAGGATGCCCTCGAAGAGCCGGTCGACCTGGTCCGGGTCGTACCCGCTGCCGAACCGGCGCACCTGGAAGCTGCGGCGGATCTGGTCCACCCGGTGCAGGTCGCTGCCCGGCGGACCGGCCATCGGCGGGCCGCCGGCCGGGGGGCCGCCGACGGGCGGGCCACCCACCGGGGGGCCGCCCACGGGCGGGCCGGCCATCGGCGGCGGGCCCCCGATCGGCTGCGGCGGCATGGGCGGCAGCGGCCCGGCGGGGCCACGACCGCGCAGCTCGCGAAGGTCCCGCTCGGGCATCCGGATCTCGGCGGTCATGTCGGCCCGCCCGTGCCGGCCGGCCTCGAAGCCGTCGAAGCGCTGCTCGTCGGGGCCGTAGCCGCCGGGGCCCGGGGGCAGGCCCCGGGGCGGCGGGCCGCCGTGCCCCATGCCGGGGCCGGGGCCCATCGGGCCGCCCGGACCCATCGGGCCGGCACCCGGGCCGCCCGGGCCGCGCGGTGCGTCGTACCCGCCGCGCGGCGCGTCGTACCCGCCGGGGAAACCACCGGTCGGCTCGTCGTAACCGCCGGGGAAGCCGCCGGTCGGCTCGTCGTAGCGGCCGTAGCGGTCGCCGGGCGGGCCGGCCTGCGCCGGCATCGACCGGGGCGGCATGGGCTGCGGCATCGGCCCCGGGCCCCGATCGTCACGCATCGTGAGGGGCCCACGGTCGTCGCGCATCAGGCCGGGGCCCCGGTCGTCGCGCATCGGGCCGGGCCCACGGTCGTCGCGCATCGGCGGGCCCATCCGGTCCGGCGGGCCCATCCGGTCGGGCATCCGGGGGTCGACGCCGCGACCGGGCGAGCCGCCGCGCTCCTCCAACTCGGCCAGTTGCCGCTCGACGCGGTCGAGGTGCAGGTCGACCTGCCACTCGTCGTAGCCGTTGAAGCGGACCCGGAAGACGACGTCGTGGACCTCCTGGGAGGCCACGGGCGCGCCGACGGGCCGGCCGTCGAGCGTCGCCTCGACCCGGTCCAGGAAGGCGTCCACCTCGTCGACCTTGTAACCCCGGCGGAGCGCCTTGCGCCGGAAACGCTGACCCTGACTCGCCACTATGTCTCCTGGTCTCGTTCGGTACGCCCCGTCACGCCGTTGCCTCCTGCGGCGTCTCGGTGTCCCTGTCCCCGGTGGCGGCGAGCTGCCCGCACGCGCCGTCGATCTCGCGGCCCCGGGTGTCCCGCACCGTCGTCGACACCCCGGCGGCGCGCAGCCGCCGGACGAACTCCCGCTCGACGGGCTTCGGGCTCGCGTCCCACCGGCTGCCCGGGGTCGGGTTGAGCGGAATGAGGTTGACGTGGGTCAACCTGCCGGCCAGCAGCTTGCCGAGGAGGTCGGCCCGCCACGGCTGGTCGTTCACGTTTTTGATCATCGCGTACTCGATCGACACCCGACGCCCCGTGCGGGCCGCGTAGTCCCACGCCGTGTCCAGCACCTCGGCGACCTTCCACCGCTGGTTGACCGGCACGAGTTCGTCGCGCAGCTCATCATCGGGCGCGTGCAGGGACAACGCAAGGGTCACCGACAGGTCTTCGCTGGCCAGGCGGCGGATCGCCGGGACCAGGCCGACCGTGGAGACGGTGATGTGCCGCTGGGACAGGCCGAGCCCCTCGGGGGCGGGGGCGACCAGCCGGCGGATCGCCGCGACCACACGCGAGTAGTTGGCCAGCGGCTCGCCCATGCCCATGAACACGACGTGGGACAGCCGGGGCGGTGAACCGGCGACCGCGCCGGAGGCGGCCACCCCGGCCAGGTAGACCGCCTGGTCGACGATCTCGGCCGTCGACAGGTTGCGGGTCAGCCCGGCCTGGCCGGTGGCGCAGAACGGGCAGGCCATGCCGCAGCCCGCCTGGCTGGAGATGCAGACGGTCACGCGGTCCGGGTATCCCATCAGCACGCTCTCCACCAGCGAGCCGTCGTGCAGCCGCCAGAGCGCCTTGCGGGTGGCGCCGTCGTCGCAGGCGAGCTCGCGGACCGGGGTGAGCAGGGTGGGCAGCAGCTCCCCGGCCAGCCTGTCCCGGGTGGCCGCGGGCAGGTCGGTCATCGACGCGGGGTCGCGGACCAGGCGGCCGAAGTAGTGGGTGGACATCTGCTTCGCGCGGAACGCCGGCTCACCCAGCTCGGCGACCAACGCCTGCCGGGCCGGCAGGTCGAGGTCGGCGAGGTGACGGGGCGGCATGGCCGCGCGGCGTGCGGCGGGGGCGTCCGGGCTGACGGGGATCAGGGGAAGGCTCGTCATGACCCGTCCAGTCTCCCACGCCGTTCGCCCGACGCACCTGGCCGGAGGTGCCGAATCGGACCCGACCACGCGGCCGGAACGGGCTGACCGGCGTGATTCATGCCTCAGCCCACCACCGGGACGAAAACCGCCAGCAACAGGTACGCGGTGGGCACCGCGAACAGGATCGAGTCGAGGCGGTCCATCAGGCCGCCGTGGCCGGGCAGCAGGTTGCTCATGTCCTTCACGCCGAGATCCCGCTTGATCATGGACTCGGCCAGGTCGCCGAGGACCGCCGCGCAGGACACGGCCACGCCGAACAGGGCGCCCCACCAGGGGGCCACGTCGAACAGCAGCCAGATCAGCAGGGCGCTGCCCGCCGCCGCCGCGGTGACCGAGCCGGCGAAGCCCTCCCAGGACTTCTTCGGGCTGATCGAGGGGGCCATCGGGTGCTTGCCGAAGTTGGCCCCGGCGGCGTACCCGCCCGTGTCGGAGAGCACCACCGCGACCAGGGTGACCAGCACGCGCAGGTGCCCGTCGCCGGGCGCGGCGGCGAGCATCGCCGCGAACCCGCCGAGGAACGGCACGTACACCGCGATGAGGGTGGCCGCCGTCAGGTCGCGCTGGTAGTCGCCCGGCCCGTCGCCCAGCCGCCAGATCATCGTGCCCAGCACGGTGACCAGCAGGCCGAGGCAGAGCGCGTCGGGGCCGGCGAACCAGGCCAGCCCGACCGTGAGCACGCCACCGGCGATCAGCGGCACCAGCGGCGGGCGGGCCCCGCTGCGGCGGACCGCCCGGGCCATCTCCCAGGTGCCGATCGCGATCGCGGCGGCGAGCACGAGGAGGAAGGCGGGCAGGTAGAAGAAGAGCGGCACCAGGACGGCCGCGCCGAGGCCGACGCCCACCCCGATCGCCGCCGGCAGGTTGCGGCCGGCGCGGCCGGACGGGGCCTGCTGGGTGGGCGGTCGCTCCGCGCTCGCCCGCCGCCGGCCGGGCCCGCGTCGGCCCCGGGGCGGCTCCGGCTCGGCGACGCCGCCGGTCGGATCGTCCAGCGGATACGCCGGCCGGGTCGGCTCGTCGGGCAGGTACGGCCCGCTCTGCGGCCGGTCGGGGAAGGGCCCGTCGGGGCGCTCGGGGGCGAACCGGCCGCCCGGCCCGGGGTCGCCGTGCCAACCCGGCGGGTCGACGGGGTCACCGGGTCGCGGCGGCTCGTCGGGCACCGGGCGGGCGCCGTACGGGTCGGTGGCGTCCGCGTCGAACGGCTGCGGCCGGCCCGCCGGGCGGCGCGTCTCGGGCCGGCCGCCGGGGGCGGCGGGGGCGTACGCGTCGGTGGTGACGCTGCGGGCCCACTGCCCCGGCTCCAGCTCACGGTCGGGCCAGGGAAGCGCCGTCGGGGCGTCCGGCCGGTCCCAGTTGCGGGGCTCGGGGCTGCGGTAGGGGTCGAGGTGGGACATCACGCACCGAGCGGACGCGGTACGGGGTTCACCACATGACGTACGAGCAAGACCATCCCCTACGACGACTGTTCCGTCCGATTGACCGGCGCGACGGCCGGGCGATCCCGCCCGTTCACCGCGTGGTGGCCGGAATCGTGCCGAGCCTACTGCACGGGTCGCCCCGGCAGGGTGGACGAGCCCTCCGTGCCGCCCCCTGCGGCGCGCCCCGGGTTCGCCCGGTTTCGCCCCGTGACGACGGAGGCACCGGCGCCGCCGCCCGACGACGGCGGCACACCGGTGCCACGACAGGTCACGCGCCGGCCCACGGGGGCCGGTAGGGGCTCAGACCTCGAGCAGCTCGCTCTCCTTGTGCTTGACCAGCTCGTCGACGGTGGCCACGAACTTCTGGGTCAGGTCGTCGAGGTCCTTCTCGGCGCGGCGGCCCTCGTCCTCGCCGACCTCGCCGTCCTTGACCAGCCGGTCCAGCTCCTCCTTGCCCTTGCGGCGGATGTTGCGCACCGCCACCTTGGCCTCCTCGCCCTTGTGCCGGGCCACCTTGATCATCTCGCGGCGGCGCTCCTCGGTCATCTGCGGGAGCAGGATGCGCAGCTGGTTGCCCTCGTTGTTCGGGTTCACGCCGAGGTCCGAGTCGCGGATCGCCCGCTCCATCGCGCCGATCTGCGAGTTGTCGTACGGCTTGATGATGACCATGCGCGGCTCGGGGACCCCGATGGACGCCATCTGGGGCAGCGGCGTGGGCGTGCCGTAGTAGTCGATGATGACCTTGGAGAACATGGCGGCGTTGGCGCGACCGGTGCGGATGGCGCCGAACTCCTCCTTGGCGTGCTCGATGGCCCGTTCCATCTTCTCCTCGGCCTCGAGGAGGGTGTCGTCGATCACCGGTCTCCTCGCCTCCTTCTTTGTGCTCGTCGTGGGCTGTGCTGTGGTGTCGCGGGGCCGTCTCGTGCGGCCCACGGCCGCTCAGGCGGTGATCAGGGTGCCGATCTTGTCGCCACCCACCGCACGGATGATCGTGTCGTCGCCCTGCGCGCCGAAGACCAGCATCGGCAGGCCGTTCTCCATGCAGAGGCTGAACGCGGCCGCGTCGGCGACCCGCAGGTTGCGGCGGAGCACCTCGGAGAAGGTGATCGAGTCGAGCTTGCTGGCGGTCGGGTCGATCCGGGGGTCGGCGGTGTAGACGCCGTCCACGCCGTTCTTGCTCATCAGCACCACGTCGGCGCGGATCTCCAGCGCCCGCTGGGCGGCCACCGTGTCGGTGGAGAAGTACGGCATGCCCGCGCCGGCGCCGAAGATGACCACCCGGCCCTTCTCCAGGTGCCGGATCGCGCGCAGCGGGATGTAGGGCTCGGCGACCTGGGCCATCGTGATGGCGCTCTGCACCCGGGTCTCGATGCCCTCCTTCTCCAGGAAGTCCTGTAGGGCCAGGCAGTTCATCACGGTGCCCAGCATGCCCATGTAGTCGGCGCGGGCCCGGTCCATGCCCCGCTTCTGCAACTCCGCGCCACGGAAGAAGTTGCCGCCGCCGACCACCACGGAGACCTGCACGCCGCGGCGGACCACGGTGGCGATCTGCCGGGCGATGGCCTGGACGACGTCGGGGTCGACGCCGATCGCGCCGCCGCCGAAGACCTCGCCGGACAGCTTCAGCACCACCCGACGGGCCCGGCCGGGCGGTGGGGCGGTCGGATCATCCGCCGCCAGGCTCCGGTCACTCACAACCTGCGTCATCCGCCCCGCCCTTCCCCGGCCGCACCCCACGTGCGCCGGTTACCGCGTACCTGCCGTCGCTGACCCTACGCCGCCCGTCCGGCCGCGCGGGCCAGGCATGGGACGAGGAGGCCGCGGTGCCTGTCACGTACACCAGCGGCCTCCTCGTCGATGTTCCCTGCCCGCGGGCGCGCGTAACGCGCCCGACCGGCGGCTCAGGCCTGGCCGACCTCGAACCGCAGGAAACGGGTCACCTCGATGCCGGCCTCGGCCAGCACCTGCTTCACGGTCTTCTTGTTGTCGGCGACCGACGGCTGCTCGATCAGGACGTAGTCCTTGAAGAAGGCGTTGACCCGACCCTCGACGATCTTCGGCAGCGCCGCCTCGGGCTTGTTCTCCTCGCGGGCGGTCTGCTCGGCGATGCGCCGCTCGGACTCGACGACGTCGGCCGGCACCTCGTCACGGGTGAGGTACTTCGGCCGCATCGCGGCGATCTGCATGGCGACGCCACGCGCGTCGGCGTCCCCGGCCTCGTCGGCCTTGCCGGCGTACTCCACCAGCACGCCGACCGCCGGCGGCAGGTCCTGGCTCTTGCGGTGCAGGTAGACCGCGACGGTGCCGTCCAGCTTGGCGAAGCGGTTGAGCACCAGCTTCTCGCCGATCTTGGCGGACTGCTCCTGGATCAGGTCGGCGACCGGCTTGCCGTCGATGCTGCTGGCGAGCAGCTCCTCGGCGGAGGTCGCGCCACTGGCCTCGCCGTGCTCGACGAGCTGCTGGGCCAGCGCGATGAAGGCGTCGTTCTTGGCGACGAAGTCGGTCTCGCAGTTGAGCTCCAGCAGCGCCTTGCCCGAGTGGGCGACCAGGCCGTTGGCGGCCGTGCGGCCGGCCCGCTTGCCGACGTCCTTCGCGCCCTTGACGCGCAGGATCTCGATGGCCTTGTCGAAGTCGCCCTCGGCCTCGGTCAGCGCCTTCTTGGAGTCCATCATGCCGGCGCCGGTGAGGTCGCGGAGCTTCTTGACGTCCGCGGCGGTGAAGTTGGACATGACTCTCTCTTCGGTGTTGGGACTCGGTGGGTTGGTCTGGGGGCGGGTGGATCGAGCCGGGGCCGGTCACCCGGATCCGGGCCGGGCGTGCCCGGCGTGCCCGCCGCGCCCCGCCGCCCGGGGAACCGGACGGCGGGCGCGCGGCGGCGCGGTCACTCCGCGGCGGCGGCCGCCGGCTGCTCGGCGGGGGCCTGCGCCGGCTGCTCGTCGGCCTTCTTCGGCTCCTCGAGCAGCTCGCGCTCCCACTCGGCCAGCGGCTCGTCGGCGCCGACCTGGCCCGGCTCCGGCTTCTCGTCGCCACCCCGGCGACGGCCCGAGCGGGCGATCAGGCCGTCGGCGACGGCGGCGGCCACGACCCGGGTCAGCAGCTCGGCCGAGCGGATCGCGTCGTCGTTGCCCGGGATCGGGAAGTCGACCTCGTCGGGGTCGCAGTTGGTGTCGAGCACCGCGATCACCGGGATGCCCAGCTTGCGGGCCTCGTCGACGGCGATGTGCTCCTTCTTGGTGTCGACCACCCAGATCGCCGCCGGGAGCTTCTGCATGTCCCGCAGGCCACCCAGGGTGCGGGTGAGCTTGATCTTCTCGCGGGAGAGCTGGAGCGTCTCCTTCTTGGTGTAACCGGCGGCGGTGCCGCTCAGGTCACCCAGCGCCTCCAGCTCCTTCATCCGCTGGAGCCGCTTGTACACCGTCTGGAAGTTGGTCAGCATGCCGCCGAGCCAGCGGTGGTTGACGTACGGCTGGCCGACCCGGGTCGCCTGCTCGGCGATGGCCTCCTGGGCCTGCTTCTTGGTGCCGACGAAGAGGATGCTGCCGCCCTCGGCCACCGTGTTGCGCACGAAGTCGTACGCCTTCTCGATGTAGTCGAGGGTCTGGCGCAGGTCGATGATGTAGATACCGTTGCGCTCGGTGAAGATGAAGCGCTTCATCTTCGGGTTCCAGCGCCGGGTCTGGTGCCCGAAGTGGACACCGCTCTCCAGCAGCTGACGCATGGTCACGACGGCCATGGTGGGGTACTCCTTGTGATCCCTGGTTGCGTCGCCCGGCCGGCGGCCGGGCGTCCTGGCGCCCGGTCGCCGGCCGTGGTGGGCCCGACGAGGATCGGGACCAGGGAGGCCGCCGCCCCACGGGACGTGGGGAGGGCGCGCGAGGTCGACCGCGCGAGGCGGTCGCCAAGCGCCCAGTGTACGCCCCTGCCCGGCCCGCCGGTCAGCGGGCGGCGAGCGCGGCGGCGAGGAACAGCACCAGACCCACCGTCAGGTACGCCGTCGGCGGGCGGAGCCAGCCCCGGCCGCCCTCGGCGAGCGCGAGACCGCCCGTGCGCAGCCCGTAGAGCCCGATGCCGAAGATCGGCAGCCCGCCGACCAGGAAGATGCCCACCACGACGTCGGCCGCCGACAGCGGGTCGCCGAGCACGCCGTGGAGCAGCACCCGCAGGGCCGGGACCTCGAAGGCCGCCACCAGCACCGCGATCAGCACGGCGAGCGCCGGGCGGCGGGTGCGGTAGACGCCGTCGGAGGGCGCCGGCCCCGGACGGCGCAGCCCGTCCGGGGCGTACGCCTGGTCCAGGCCGGGCGGCGGCAGGTCCGGACGGGGCGTCACCGGGGGCATGGGCCCGGTCGGCAGGTCCAGCGGATGCGGCTCGGCGGGGCGACCCGGATCGGCGGCGCGCGCCAGCTCCCCGGTGGCGACGCCCGCGCCCCGGTCGACCGGGCCCCACTCCCCCACGCCCCGGTCCGCCGGCTCGTCCGGGCGGCCGGGCTCGGCGTGGCGGCTCGACTCGCCGGAACGGCCGGGTTCGCCCGGACGACCCGACTCGCCGGGGCGACCGGGCTCGATGATCGGGTATCCGCCGAGCGGCGCGGGGCGTGACGGCTCCGGCCCGCGCCCCGCCGGGTCGACGCCGAGCGGGTCCGCATCGAGCGGGGCGTCCCGGGGACCCGCCTCGCGCGGCGGACCGGACAGCAGGGCGCCCTCCCGCGCCGGACCGGACAGGGCTCGGTCCTCGTGGGGCGGGGCTGACAGGGCTCGGTCCTCGTGCGCCGGGGCGGAGGGCGGCGCGGGGCGCTGCCCGATGGTCAGCGGGAACTCGACCGCCCGCCGGGCGGGCGGCAGCGGGAACGCGACGGAGTGCTGACCGGCCGGCAGCGCCGCGTCGGCGGACGGGGCCGGGTCGGCGGCCCGCGCCGCCCGGCGCGCCTCCCGCTCGGCGGCGAGTTCGTCCAGCGACACCCCGAACGAACCCGTGTCGGCCCGGCGGGACCGCGCGGGACGGTAACTGTCCGTATCGGGGTCGCCGGTCCCGAACGCGTCGTCCGCGCCGTGCCGCCCGGTCTCGCCGTACCGGCCCACCGGTGGGTCGGTCAGCTCGTCGTAACGCCGCTCGCCGGTGTCGCCGCGCTGGTCAGGGACGCGGAACTCGTCCGCTCGATAGCGGTCTTCGCCCGCCGGACGCCAGTCCGACTCGTCGTACCCGCGCTCGCCGGGGTACCAACGCGACTCCTGATCTTCGGGAAAGCTCCGTCGTGCGTTCACGATCGGCACCGTATGTGACAGGCGCACCCCCGCGCCATCCGGACGGACGGCGCGCCGGCGACGAGAACCGCAGGAGTACGCCGAAACGGGCGTCGGCCGGCCGTCCGCACATAGCACAGCAAGGGCATGATCGTCCGTTCGTCCACAACCGCCTCCGTCATCCACAGGCGTACGGCGCAGGCGACGGCGGTTCGGCATGGTGCGGCCCATGACGAAGCGGAACCAGGCCGTCGGCGCGTACGGGGAACGATGCGCCGTCCGGCACCTGATCGGGGCCGGGCTGCGCCCGGTCGCCCGCAACTGGCGCTGCCCCGCCGGCGAGATCGACATCATCGCCTGGGACGGCCCCGTGCTCGCCTTCTGCGAGGTGAAGACCCGGCGCACCACCCACTACGGGACGCCGGCCGAGGCGGTCGTGCCGGCGAAGGCACGGCGGCTGCGGGGGCTGGCGGCGCGCTGGCTCGCCGAGACCGGCACCACGGCCGGCGAGGTGCGCTTCGACGTCCTCTCCGTCGAGCTGCCCGACGCCGGTGCGGCCCGGGTCGAGCACCTCAAGGGCGCGTTCTGATGGGCGGCCGGGCGTGAGCTACGCGAAGGTGCTCTGCGTCGGCCTGGTCGGGGTGACCGGGCACGTGGTGGAGGTGGAGGCCGACCTCGCGCCGGGGCTGCCGGCCGTGGCGATCTCCGGGCTGCCGGACACCGCCCTGCACGAGGCCCGCGACCGGGTCCGCGCCGCGATCGTCAACTCCGGCCAACGCTGGCCCAACCGGCGGATCACCCTCAACCTGTTGCCGGCCACGCTGCCGAAGTTCGGTTCGGCCTTCGACCTGGCCATCGCGGTGGCGTTGCTCGGCGGCTCCGGCGAGCTGCCGCTGCTGCCGCTGGAACGGGTGGTGGTCCTCGGGGAGTTGGGGCTCGACGGCACGGTCCGGCCGGTGCGCGGGGTGCTGCCGATGGTGGCCGCCGCCGCGCGGGCCGGGCTGCACCGGGTGGTCGTCCCGGTGGGCAACGCCGCCGAGGCGGCGGTCATCCCGGGCGTCCGGGTCCGCGCCGTGGACACGCTGCACCGGATGGTCGGTTTCGTCCGGGACGGCACGCCGCTGATCGAGCCGCCCGGCCCCGCCCCGGCGGACGGGCCGGACGGGCCGGACCTGTCGGAGGTGGCCGGGCAGGCGCTGGGCCGGCGGGCCCTGGAGGTGGCCGCGGCCGGCGGGCACCACCTCGCGCTGTTCGGGCCGCCCGGGGCGGGCAAGACCATGCTCGCCGAGCGCCTGCCGTCGATCCTGCCCGAGCTGGACGACGACGCGGCGCTGGAGGTCACCGCGCTGCACTCGATCGCCGGGCTGCTGCCGGCCGGCGGTCGCCTGCTGCGCCGCCCGCCGTTCCAGGCCCCGCATCACACCGCCACGGTGGCCTCGCTGGTCGGCGGCGGGTCCGGGCTGGCCCGCCCCGGCGCCGTGTCGCTCGCCCACCGCGGGGTGCTGTTCCTCGACGAGGCGCCGGAGTTCGGCAAGGGGGCCCTAGAGGCGCTGCGGCAGCCGCTGGAGCACGGCCGGGTGCAGCTCGCCCGCAGCCGGGGCGGCACGGAATACCCGGCCCGGACGCAGCTCGTGCTCGCCGCCAACCCGTGCCCCTGCGCGCGGCCGGCCGGCGACGCGTACTGCGAGTGCGCGCCGCTGGTCCGCCGCCGCTACCTCGGCCGGCTCTCCGGGCCGCTGCTGGACCGCATCGACGTGCAGGTGACCCTTCCGCCGCTGCGGGCGGCGGAGCTGATGGAGGCGGGGGTCACCGGCGAGTCGTCGACGACGGTCGCGGCCCGGGTGGCGGCCGCCCGCCGGGCCGCGGCGGACCGCTGGGCGGGCAGCGGCTGGCGGGTCAACGCGGAGGTGCCCGGCCCCTGGCTACGCCGGCCGCCGTGGCGGCTGCCCGAGCGGGACACCCGGGAGCTGCGCGGGCGGCTCGACTCCGGGTCGCTGTCGGCGCGCGGGTTCGACCGGGTCGTCCGCATGGCGTGGACGATCGCCGACCTCGACGGGCGGGACCGCCCGCACGCCGACGACGTCCGGGAGGCGCTGCAACTGAGGCTGGGGGACGGGGCATGAGCGGCGACGAGGATCGGCAGTCCCGGGTGGCGTTGACCTGGTTGGCCGAGCCCGGCACCCGCTCGGTGCACCGGCTGGTCGACGAGCTCGGCGCGGCCGGCGCGCTGGAGCTGCTGCTGCGCGGCGACGCGCCGGACGACCGGCTGCGCGCCGCCGTGGCCGCCCGCTGCCGGGACGGGGACGCCCGGGCCGTGGCGGCCGACGCCCTGGCCCGCGCGGAACGGCTGGGCGCCCGGCTCGTCACCCCTGCCGACGGGGAGTGGCCCGCCACCGTGGAGCACCTGCGCCGGTTGGCCCTGCCCAGCGCCACCCGCCGGGTGGACGTCGAGACCGCGCCCCCGCTCTGCTTCTGGGTACGCGGCGCGTGGCCGCTCGGCGACGCGCTGGACCGGGCGGTCTCGGTGGTGGGCGCGCGGGCGGCCACCCCGTACGGGGTGCACGTCGCCACCGAGCTGGGCTACGGGCTGGCCGACCGGGACTGGACGGTGGTCTCCGGCGGCGCGTTCGGCATCGACGCGGCGGCGCACCGGGGCGCGCTCAACGCGGGCGGGCTGACGGTGGCGGTGCTCGCCTGCGGGATCGACCGGCCGTACCCGATGGGCAACGCCGCGCTGTTCGACCGCATCGGCGAGACCGGGTTGCTGGTGAGCGAGTGGCTGCCCGGGGCGGAGCCGTTGCGTCCCCGGTTCCTCATCCGCAACCGGGTGATCGCGGCGGCGACCCGGGGCACGGTGCTGGTGGAGGCGTCGGCCCGCAGCGGCGCGACGCAGACCGTCAACCGGGCCCTCGCGGCCGGCCGGCGCGCCATGGTGGTGCCGGGGCCGGTCACCTCCGCCATGTCGGTCGGCACCCACGAGCTGCTGCGCGAGCACCCGTCGGCCCGGCTGGTCACCGGCGTGGCGCACGTGCTGGAGGAGGTCGGCCGCATCGGGGCCGACCTCGCCCCGCCCGCGCGCGCCCCGCAGCGGCCCCGGGACCTGCTCGACGACGAGGCGACGCAGGTGCTGGAGTCGATGCCCCGCCGGGGAGCGGTCGGCGTCGACCGGTTGGCCGCCCGCGCCGGGGTGGACGTCCGGACCGCCCTGCGCAAGCTCTCCCTGCTGGAGGAGCTGGGCCTGGTGCGCCGGCGCGACGACGGGTACGCGCTGGCCACCGGCCCCGCCCCTACTCCGGCGACGTGACGGGTGCGGTGTCCCGACGCCGGTGTCGGGCCGGGCTCGCCGGGCGCTCGTAAGCTGAGCCGGTGCGAGGCGACGGACGGGGGCGGCGGCGGGCCGCGGGCGCGCGGGGCGGCCCCCGGTGAGCCGCGCCGGCCCCGACAGCCGGGCGACCCACGCGGCCCTGCCGGCACCGATGCGGGAGGCGGTCGACGCCTTCGCCGACCACCTGGCCCGGGTGCGCAACCGCTCGGCGCACACGGTCCGCGCGTACGTCGGCGACCTGGTCTTCCTGCTCGACCACGCCGCGCGGATGGGCTGCGCCGAGGTGGCCGACCTCGACCTGGGCGTGGTGCGTAGCTGGCTGGCGAGACAGCGCACGACCGGGGCGGCCCGCACCACGATGGCGCGGCGGGCCGCCGCGGCGCGCGCCTTCAGCGCGTGGGCGCACCGCGCCGGGCTGCTGCCCACCGACGTGGCCGCGCCGCTGGCGAGCCCCCGCGCCCACCGGGAGCTGCCGACCGTGCTCCGCGCCGACCAGGCGGCCACCCTGATGCAGGCCCCGGCCCTCGTGGAGGATGCTCGAAGCGGAGCGCCCCCGGAGGGGCCTCGTCCTTCCAGGATCTGCCCGACCGCGCCCGTCGGCAGCGGGCAGGGGGCGCACGCGGTGCTGCTGCGGGACCGGGTCCTGCTCGAACTGCTCTACGCCACCGGCGTACGGATCAGCGAGGCGTGCGGCCTGGACACCGCCGACGTGGACCACGGCCGCCGCGTGGTGCGGGTGCTCGGCAAGGGCTCCCGGGAGCGGTCCGTGCCGTACGGGGTGCCGGCGCAACGCGCCCTCGACGAGTGGCTGCGGGTCGGGCGGCCCGCCCTGGCGGGCCCCGGTTCCGGGGACGCCCTGCTGCTCGGGGCGCGGGGCGGGCGGCTGCACCCGACGGCGGCGCGGCGGGTCGTCGCCGGGTACGCCGAGGCCGCCGGCCTGCCCCGGACCACCCCGCACGGCCTGCGCCACTCGGCCGCCACCCACCTGCTGGAGGGCGGCGCGGATTTGCGGGCGGTGCAGGAGCTGCTGGGGCACTCGTCGCTGGGCAGCACGCAGATCTACACCCACGTGTCGGTCGAGCGGCTGCGGGCCGCGTACCGGCAGGCCCACCCGCGCGCCTGAGCCGGCCGGTCACGCCCCCCGGCGACGAGGGCCGGCCCCGTCGCGGTCCCGTCCTCGTCGGAGGGCGCGGCCCACCCTGCCGGGCTACGATCATCAGATGAGCGCGCCGCAGCCGCCCGAACCCATCCCCGGCGCCCGGTTGCTCTTCTCGCTCGACCCGGCCGTGAGCCACCTCAACCACGGTTCGTTCGGCGCGGTGCCGGTCAACGTGCAGCGCGTGCAGCAGCGGCTGCGCGACGAGATGGAGGCGAACCCGCTGCGCTTCTTCGGGCTCAGCCTGGTGGACCGGATCGCCCACACCCGCCGGCACCTGGCCGCCTTCCTCGGCGCCGACGCGGAGGGCACCGCCCTGGTCGGCAACGCCACGACCGGCGTCGCCGTGGTGCTCCAGTCGCTGGGCCTGCGCCCCGGCGACGAGGTGCTCACCACCGACCACGGCTACGGCGCGGTCGGCTTCTCCGTCGACCGGGAGTGCCGGCGCACCGGGGCGACCCGGCGGATCCTGCCGGTGCCGTTGGCCGCGACCGACGAGCAGGTCGTCGAGATCATCCGCGCCGGGCTGCGCCCCGGCCGCACCAGGCTGCTCGTCGTCGACCAGGTCACCTCCGCCACCGCCCGCCTGTTCCCGGTCGCGGCGATCGTCGCGGCGGCGCACGCACACGGGGTGCCGGTGCTCGTCGACGCCGCTCACGCGCCGGGCATGCTGGCGACCCCCGTCGCGAGCATCGGCGCGGACTTCTGGGTGGGCAACCTGCACAAGTGGGGGTACGCCCCGCGCGGCACCGCCGCGCTGGTGGTGACGCCGACGTGGCGAAAGCGGATGGAGCCGCTGGTGGTCTCCTGGGAGCAGGATGCCGGCTTCCCCGGCAACGTCGAGTGGCAGGCGACCCTGGACTACACGTCGTGGCTCGCCGCGCCCGCCGGGGTCTGGACCCTGCGCAGCCTCGGCGTCGAACGGGTACGCGCGCACAACGCCGCGCTGGCCGCGTACGGGCAGCGGGTGCTGGGGGACGCGCTGGGGGTGACGCCGGCCGACCTGCCGGAGCCCGGCGGGCCGACGGTGGCCATGCGGCTCGTCCCGCTGCCGGCCGGGCTGGCCACCACGATCGACGCCGCCCGTGCGCTGCGCAACCGGATCGCCGACGAGCTGTCGGCCGAGGTGGCGGTGATGTCCTGGGACGGGCGCGGCTGGCTGCGGCTGTGCGGCCAGGTCTACAACGCGCCGCACGAGTACGAGCGCCTCGCCGCGCGCCTGCCGGCGCTGCTCGCCCAGCGCTGACGACCTGCCCGGGCTGCCCCCTGCCCCGCCGTGCCAGCGACATGGGGGCATCGTGAGGCCGGGATACCGCCATGTCGCCGCCATGACGCCGACAGGCGAGCGCGCCCGGGCAGCCGAGCGCCCCGGGCCGGTGCGACGGTCAGAGCGGCAGCAGCCGGACGGGGCCGAGGCCGAGCAGGGCCGTCGGGTCCAGGTATTCCTCGCCCCGGCGCAGGCCCCAGTGCAGGCAGGCCCGGTCCGGGCAGCCCACGTGCCCGGGGTGCAGCCGGCCCAGCGGCGCCCCCACCGCCACCCGGTCGCCGGCCCGCACGTCGGGTGCCACCGGCTCGTAGGTGGTCCGCAGCCCGGCGCTGTGCCCGACGGTGATCACCGGACGGCCGGCGACCTGCCCGGCGAAGAGCACCACCCCGGGCCCGGCGGCGCGGACCGCGGCCCCGGGCTCGGCGCTCAGGTCGACGCCCCGGTGCCCGGGCAGCCATGGCTGCGGCGGCGGCTCGAAGCGGCGGGTGAGTCGCGGTGCCCCGTCGAGCGGCCACCTGAAGGCAGGGGATCCGGCACCGGAGCCGGAACCGACCGGGCCAGGAACGACCGAGCCGGAAGCGACCAGGCCAGAAGCGGCTGCGCCGGAGCCGGCTGGGCCGGAAGCGGCCGGACCGGAAGCGACCGGACCGGAAGCGGCTGGGCCGGAAGCGGCTGGGCCGGAGGCGGAAGTGCCGGAGGCGGAGGTGGCCGCGAGGAGGAAGCCGCAGAGGACGGCCCCGACCACCGCCGCCGACCGCGACCGGCGCAGGACCGGCGGATCCCCGATCCGGTCCGCGACGCCGCCCCCACCGGGGCCACCCGTACCGGTGTCGCCGGCGTTCCTGACCAGGCCGGGACCGCCCGGCTCGTGCCTCGTCCGCATGCCGGCAGCGTGCCGGACTCCCCGGGGCGCCCGCCACCGCACACCGGCTCGCCTGTGGACAGCCGGCGTCGTTGTGGACAACCCCCGCCGGGCCCGATGATCTGCTATGTCCGGTGGGCGCGGGCCGCCTCCGGGCGGCATCGGTGGGTGCCACCGCCGGCGGGGCGAGGTGGGTGCCGGCGGTGGTGGACTCCGCCGGCGGGCGGGCGGGCGGTGGGGCGTGGCGACGGTGGCGCTTCGAGTGGCTGGCGCAGCCGGGAGGACACGTGCCGGCGAGCCCGGCGTCGGACGGGCGGTGGGACGGGGGGGCGGTGGGGGCTGTCAGCCGCCGAAGCCGGAGTCGGCCGGCAGGGAGATGTCGGGCTTCTCCAGCTCCTCGACGTTGACGTCCTTGAACGTCATCACCCGGACATTCTTGACGAACCGGGCCGGACGGTACATGTCCCACACCCAGGCGTCGTGCATCTCGACCTCGAAGTAGACCTCGCCGTCGGAGTTGCGCACGTGCAGGTCCACCTGGTTGGCCAGGTAGAAGCGGCGCTCCGTCTCCACCACGTACGAGAACTGGCGGACGATGTCGCGGTACTCCCGGTAGAGCTGGAGCTCCATCTCGGTCTCGTACTTCTCGAGATCTTCCGCGCTCATCGCACTCCGCCTTCCATGACCACATCCTCCCCCACCGGCGCGGGAGGTCGGGGCTGCTCGCCCAACGCCACGCCGACGGTACCCTTTGCCGCCTCGAAACGCTCCATCGGCTCGACCGGCCGCGCACCCACCGGTCGGCGCGATCTGGGTGGCCGCCCGTCCAGTCCGGAGACGGCGGCCACATTGACGTACGAGAACCTGTGTTCCGGGCAGGGGCCGCGCTCCCGCAGGGCCGCCGTGTGCTCGGCGGTGACGTAGCCCTTGTGCTCGGCGAAGCCGTAGCCGGGGAACGACCCGTCCAGCTCGACCATGATCCGGTCCCGGGTGACCTTGGCGAGCACGCTGGCCGCCGCGACGCAGGCTGCCACCCGGTCGCCCTTCCACACCGCCAGCCCCGGCACGTCCAGGCCGTCGACGCCGAAGCCGTCGGTCAGCACGTAGTCGGGGCGGGTGGCCAGCGAGGCGAGGGCCCGGCGCATCGCGGCGAGGTTGCACACGTGCAGGCCCCGGGCGTCGACCTCGTCGGCCGGGATCACCACCACCGCGTACGCGAGGGCGCGGGCGACCACCTGGTCGTAGACGCGCTCCCGACTGGCCGGGGTGAGCAGCTTCGAGTCGGCCAGCCCGTCGATCTCGCCGCGCCGCCCCTCGGGCAGCACCGCCGCGGCGGCCACGAGCGGGCCGGCGCAGGCGCCCCGCCCGGCCTCGTCGGCGCCGGCCACGTGCCGGAAGCCCCGGCGTTGCAGGGCGCGCTCCAGCGCGTACAGCCCGGCCTCGCGGCGCACGACGGTGCGCGGTGGGGTCAGCACGGCGTGCCCCCGGCGGTGGACCCGGCGGCCGGGGGGCCGGACACCTCGGGGCGCGCGGCGAGCGCCCGGCGCAGCAGCGCCGGCAGGTCGGCCGGGTAGTAGCGCTCGGCGGAGGTCGCCAGCTCGTCGGGCGGCCACCACCGGTGCCCGGTGATGCTGGCCCGCTCGACGGCGTCGAAGCCCGCCGTGTCGACCTCCCACCCGGGGACCCGGACCAGGAAGAACTGCTGCTCCTGCTCGTAGTGGACGCCGCCGAACGGGAACCGGATCCGCTCCTGCTCCACGGGCTCGCCCAGCTCGGCCGGGGTCAGCCGCAGGCCCGTCTCCTCGGCCAGCTCCCGGGCCGCGCCGGCCGCCGGGGACTCGCCCGGCTCCAGCCCGCCGCCGGGGGTCAGCCAGTATCGGTGCTCGGGCCGCGCCGGGTCGTGCCCGGCGAGGAGCAGCACCCGGCCGGCGGCGTCGACGAGCAGCACGCGCGCCGCGCGTCGGGGGGTGTAGACCGTCACCGTCCCAGCCTGCCAGACGCGGCCCTCGACGCCCATGCCCACCCGGGGCCGTTGGGGTCGCGGGGGCGCGTCAGGGGTTCGGCACGCCGTCGAACGACTTCGGCACGGTGAGCCACGTGGCCCGGTCGACCGGCCAGAAGACGGTGAACGCCCGCCCGACCACCTGGTCTTCGGGGATGGTGGCGCTGTCGATGTTCTGGCCCGACTGCTGCCAGTGCTCCAGCGAGTCGCCGGACGCCGAACGGTGGTCGCCCATCACCCACAGCCGCCCCTGCGGCACGGTGATGTCGAACTCCTGGTCGGCCGCCTTGTCCTGCTGGCCGTTGGCGGAGTAGATGTACGGCTCGTCGATCGGCTTGCCGTTGATCATGATCCGTTCCTGCGGGTCGCAGCAGACGACGTGGTCGCCGCCGACGCCGATGACCCGCTTGATGAAGTCCTCGCCGTCGGGGTTTCCGCTCCACTCGGTGGGCGCCTTGAACACCACGACCTCGCCCCGGTGCGGTGATCGGAAGTCGTAGACCAGCTTGTTGACCAGCACCCGATCGTTGATCTGGAGGGTGTTCTCCATGGACGGCGACGGGATGTAGAAGGTCTGGAGCACGAAGGCCCGCACCAGCACCGCTACCAGGATCGCCACGCCCAGGAGGATGGGCAGCTCCTTCCAGAAGGAGCCGCTCTTCTTGTCGGTCTGCTCGTCAATCACGGGTGGAGCCTACGTCGCCGCGGGCGGACCGGCCGCCCGGAACGCGCGAGAACGGACAGCGCGGCCGGGACCGGGAGGAGCAGCAGCACACCGCCCGTGCCGCTGGGCCGCACCGGGGCCAGGGGCTGCCCGGCCGCCGGGGTGGGCCCGGTGACCGTGGCGAAGGTCTCCGGCACCGGCAGCGACGCCCACCGCGACGACGGCCAGACCACCGCGAACGCCCGGCCGACGACGTTGTCGATCGGCACCGGGCCCTGGCAGCGGGCGTCCTGGGAGACGAGCCGGTGGTCGCCCATGACGAAGATCTGGCCGGGCGGGACGACCACCTCGTCGAAGCGCCGCGACCGGCACTCGCCGGGGTTGGGCGGCAGGTCCAGCGGCGAGTCCCGAATCACGTACGGCTCGTCGAGCGGGATGTCGTTGACGGTGACCCGGCCCTGGGCGTCGCAGCAGCGGACCCGGTCCCCGGGCAGGCCGATCACCCGCTTGATGAAGTCCTTCTCGCCGGGGCGGCTCACCCCGACCAGGTCGCCGACGGTGCGGCCGACCTTGCCGACGATACCGGGCTCGGGCTCCTGGACCTCCTGGGCGACCCACTTGTCGGTGCCCCGGAAGACCACCACCTCGCCGCGTTGCGGGTCGCGGACGTCGTAGACGACCTTGTTGACCAGCACCCGGTCGTTGACGAGCAGCGTGTCCTCCATGGAGCCGGAGGGGATGAAGAACGCCTGGAGCAGGAAGGTGCGGATCAGCACCGCCAGGCAGAAGGCGACGATCAACAGCAGCGGCAGCTCCTGCCACAGCGGCATCTGCCGGCGGGAACGTCGTTCCCGCCGACGCCACGGATCGACCGTGTCGCCCTCGTCAAGCGTGCGCGCCATGCCACTCCCCGGTTCGCAGAAACGCCACTACCGCCCGGGAGCCTCGACGAGGCCCCACGGGCGGTAGTGGGACGATCCGCGACCACGGCTGACGCCGCGACGCATCGATGCCCGCCTGCGCCCGTGCGACCAGCGTAACCGGGGCGGGCCCGTACGACATCCGCGCAGCTCAGGCGGCGTGGCGAGCGGGAAGTCAGCTCGGCTGCTTCTCGCGGCGCTCCTTGATCTTGGCCTTCTTGCCCCGCAGCTCGCGCAGGTAGTAGAGCTTGGCGCGGCGCACGGCGCCACGGGTCACGATCTCGATCCGGTCGATCGCCGGGCTGTTCACCGGGTAGGTGCGCTCGACACCCACGCCGAAGCTCATCTTGCGGACCGAGAAGGTCTCGCGCAGGCCGTCACCCTGGCGGCGGATGACGACGCCCTGGAAGATCTGGACCCGGGACCGGCTGCCCTCGACGACCCGCGCGTGCACCTTGACGGTGTCACCGGCGCGGAACTGGGGGATGTCGACCCGCTTCGACTGGGCGTCAAGGGCGTCCAGGATGTTCATCGCTGCGTCCTCGTGAGGCTCACGGCGCACCGTCAGTCGGTGCGCGGATGGGTGATTCTGATCCCCGGGTGGCGACCGCGGGCGGCCCCGGTCGAGGATCCTCGCAGCCGCCCGCGGCGCGGGCGGTCACGGCAACCTCCCTACTTTGCCACATCTCCCGCCGGCAGCGGAAATCCGGCCCGGTCCAGGGCCGCCCGGTCCCGCTTGTCCAGGCTGGCCGGGTCGAGCGCGGCGAGCAGGTCGGGCCGGCGGGCGGCGGTGCGCGTCAGCGCCTCGTCGCGCCGCCAGCGGGCGATCCGGCCGTGGTCGCCGGAGCGCAGCACCTCCGGCACCTCGTGGCCGCGCCAGGTCGCCGGCTTGGTGTACATCGGCGCCTCCAGCAGCCCGTGGGCGTGCGACTCCTCGTCCAGCGAGCCGGCGTTGCCGAGCACCCCGGGCAGCAGCCGGGTCACGGCCTCCAGGATCACCAGCACGGCCACCTCGCCGCCGAAGAGCACGTAGTCGCCGAGGGAGACCTCGGTCACCCGCATCCGGGTCGCGGCGTGGTCGAGCACCCGCTGGTCGATGCCCTCGTACCGGCCGCAGGCGAAGAGCAGGTGCGACTCGGCGGCCAGCTCGTGCGCCATGGCCTGGGTGAACGGCTGCCCGGCCGGCGACGGCACCAGCAGCCGGGGCAGGGTGACGCCGTCGGGGGCCAGCTCGGCCGGTGCGAGGGCGTCGAGCGCCTCGCCCCACGGCTCGGGCCGCATCACCATGCCGGGCCCGCCCCCGTAGGGCGTGTCGTCGACCGTGCGGTGCACGTCGTGGGTCCAGCTCCGCAGGTCGTGTACGGCCAGCCGCAGCGTGCCGGCGGCCCGGGCCCTGCCGATCAGCGACAGGTCGAGCGGGGCGAGGTACTCGGGGAAGATTGACACGACGTCGACGCGCATGCGCGGGTGCTCCAGGGGCCTAGAGGTCGAGCAGGCCGCCGGGCGGGTCGACGACGACGCGACCGCCGGCGAGGTCGACCTCGGGCACGATCGCCCTGACGAACGGGATCAGCGCGGTGCGCCCCTCGGGGCGGCGCAGCACCAGCAGGTCGGACGCGGGCGCGTGGTCGATCTTGACCACCTCGCCGAGGTGCTCGCCGGCCGGGGTGACGGCCGCCAGCCCGACGAGCTGGTGGTCGTGGAACTCCTCCGGATCCTCCGGCGGGGCGACGTCGGCGCTGTCCACCCCCAGCAGGGTGCCGCGCAGCGCCTCGGCGACGTCGCGCTCTCCGACGCCCTCGAAGGCGACGAGCAGCCGCCCCTGGTGCCAGCGGGCGGACTCCACGGTCAGCTCGGCCGGGACGCGGAAGGGCACGCCCGGGCCGGGGGCGGGGTTGGCCGGCGGCACCGCGCCCGGCTCGGTAGCGAGTACCGAGCCGGGCGCGAAGCGTGCCTCGGGCTCGTCGGTGCGCACCTCGACGGTGACCTCACCGCGGATGCCGTGCGGCTTGCCGATCCGGCCGACGATGAGCCGCATCAGTACGAGTCGACGATGTCGACGCGCACGCCGCGCCCACCGATGGAGCCGATCACCTGGCGCAGCGCCTTGGCGGTCCGGCCGGACCGCCCGATCACCGTGCCGAGGTCCTCCGGGTGCACGCGGACTTCCAGCCGCTTGCCCCGACGGTTGTCGACCAGCCGGACCCGGACGTCGTCCGGGTGGTCGACGATGCCCTTGACCAGGTGCTCAAGCGCCGGACGCAGTGCCATGTCAGGCCTGCTCGCCGGCGGCGGGCTGCTCCTCGGCCTTCGGCGCCTGCTCGGCGGCCGGGGCCTCGGCCTTGGCGGCCTTCTTGGCCGGCTTCGCCGGGGCGTCGGCCAGGCCGGCGGCGGCCTTCGCCTCGGCCTCGTACGCCGCCTTGCGGTCGGCGCGCTCGGCGGCGACCTTCAGCGGCGGCGGGGCCGGCAGGCCCTTGAACTTCTGCCAGTCACCGGTCAGCTCCAGCAGGCGCTGCACCGCGTCGCTCGGCTGCGCGCCGACGGACAGCCAGTACTGGACCCGCTCCGACTTGACCTCGATCACCGAAGGGTCCTCCTTCGGCTGGTACACACCGACGAACTCGATCGCGCGACCGTCACGCTTGGAGCGCGAGTCGGCGACGACGATGCGGTACTGCGGGTTGCGGATCTTGCCCATCCGCAGGAGCCGGATCTTTACGGCCACAGTTGTTTCGCTCCTGTTGCGATCTCACCGGCCCGGTCCGGGCGGTGCACGGGTGAGCGCCGACCGGCACAGTGGGGTTGGGCCGGAGACTGCTCGGTGGACTGGCGACGCGCCCGGGGTAGAGGGCGCCGGACGCGCGCCGGATACCAGCGACCCATTCTGCCAGATCGGGCCGGGATTCCTCACATCGGCCGCCCGCGCCACCGCCCGACGGCACCGGAACGCGCGCTTCGCGCTGTTTGCGGTGGTTCGCGTCAGCGGGCGGGCGGGCGGTCCCAGCCGGGCGGCAGCTCTGCCGGCACGTCCCACCCGGGCGGCGGGACGAAGTCGCACCAGGTACCGTCGAACGGGAACTCGCCGGCCTCGGCGCGGGCGATCACCCGCTTGCCCTCGGCCCGGACCGCCGCCTCGTCGGCCACCCAGTAGTCGGCGGGGAAGGCCAGGCGCTCGGCGAACTCCTCCTCGTCCTTCCACTCCCAGGTGCGGTCGGGCCGGATCACCACGTCGAGGTCCTGGTCGACCATGTCCACCCCGGCCACGTCGCCGTCGTCCCAGCGCACGCCGGGCTCCTCCAGGTTGACGTACCAGTGGCTGAACCGGCCGGCGGCGTCGGAGAACCACCAGACGGAGTGCGCCTCGCCCACGGGCAGGAACTTCAGCAGCGCCGGCCCGCTCCACCGCCCGAGGGCCAGCCGGTAGGACGAGGTGATCCACTCGGCGAACGGCACCCCCCGCAGGCCGAGCCCGGCCGCGGTCACCTCGGTGGCCACCGGCGAGTCGCGGGCGACGTAGACCAGCAGGCCGCGCTCGTCGTCACTGACCACCCGCCCCGTTCGGGCCCAGCCGATCCGGCCGCGCCGGACGTTGCGGTGCACGATCAGCCGGCCGGGCTCGAACCTCATGGCACCGACCCTATCGGGCGGGCGGTCCCGGCCCGCTGCGGCACCGGCCGGCGGCGGGCGGGCCGGTACGGCGGCGGGCGGCGGGCCGGTACGGCGGCGAGCCCATGTTCCGACACCCGATCGGCCGTTGCGGGCTGTCGATCCCCGTCACTGAATCGCTACGGTGTGATGGGCGCGCGTCGTCGAGGGAAGGACGAGCCTGTGTCGGAGGACGTGCGGGTCCCGCAGCCGGGCCGGCGCGGGGGCGGGGCCGTCCGCCCCGCGTCCGCCGGGGCGGACGACTGAGGGGCGGCACATGGGAGCTCCACTGGTCACCGACGGCTTCGACGACCTCGGGCGGGTCCTGCGCTCCACCGTGCTCGAGGTGCTCCCCGGCGCGGGCCCCGGCGGCACCGCCTTCTTCGTCGCCCCCGGGTTCGCGCTGACCTGCGCGCACGTGGTGGGCGGCCGGGAGGGCGAGGTGCTGCCGGTGCGCTGGGACGGCCGGGCGCTGACCGCGCGGGTGGTGCACGCCGCCCCGTCCTCGCCCGGCGGCCGGCCGGGCTGGTCCCCGCCCGACCTCGCCGTGCTGCGGGTGACCGACGCGCCCGCCGGGCACCCGTGCGTCTGGCTCGGCGAGCAGCCGCCGCCGGAGGGCACGCCGCTGCACACCGTGGGCTTCGCCGGGGAGCACGCCACGGCCGAGTCCACCCCGGCCTGGCCCAGGTCGGCGGGCCCGCAGGGCGTCCGGGGCGGCACCGCGCTGCGGCTGCGCGGCGACGAGCTCGCCAAGGGCAGCCCCGGCAGCCCGGTGCTGGACCTCACCACCGGCGAGGTGTGCGCGATGGTGCAGACCACCCACCGCCCGGGCGAGGCGGACGGCGGGCTGGCCATCCCCCTGGCCGAGCTGCGCGGGCTGCCCATCGCCCTGCTGCGCGAGCTGTGGCGCGGACACGACCGGCACCACGGGGCCGACGGCAGCTGGGCGTACGCCATCGACCGGCTGCGGGACCGACGGACCGAGACGGTCCGGCCCGAGGTCGCGGAGTTGCTGGACCCGGCGGCCAGGCTGCCGGTGCTGCGCGCCACCGAGGAGGCGAGGCTGCGGGGGCTGCTGGCCCGGCTGCCGGTGGCCGAGGACGCGTACCAACTCTACGAGCGGGCGTGCGGCGGGCCCGCCGCGCCGATGCCGGCGCAGCCGCTGCTGGACCGGCGCGACGTCATCGCCGCCCTCGACGACGTGGCGCGGGCCCGGCGCGGGGAGCTCCACCCGCTGCTGGTCCTCGCCACCGAGCTGATGCCCCGCTACCCGGCGGCCGAGCGGGCCGTGCTGCGGGCCTGGATCGACGACCTGGCCGTCCGCCTCGGCCAGCGGGGGCAGCTCGCGGGGCACACCACCGCGTGGACGCCGACGCCCGCCGAGCTGCCGTCCGTGCTCCTGGAGGTCACCCCGGCCGGCCACGATCAGCAGCGGTACCTGCTGTCGATGTCGGTGTACCGCAGCCGGGACGACGTCCGCTGCCTCGCCCAGCAGGACGAGCCGATCCCCCTGCCGGAGCTGGAGGCGGCGCTGCGGCGGCTGCTGCGCCTCGGTCTGGGTCACCTCGGCTGGGGCCGCCGGGTGATGGTCGAGCTGACCCTCCCGCCGGAGCTGCTGGACCTGCCGGTCGACGAATGGGTCCTCGACCACGACCCCGTCCCGCTCGGGTTGGTCCGGCCCGTGCTGGTGCGTCTCGCCGACGACGAGGACTCGGGGTCCCGGCCGGAGGCCGAGGAGCGCTGGGACGCGCTGTCGGCGGACGCCGACGGCATGTCGTTCGCCGCCGTCGGCTGCGGGGTCGACGTCGGGCCGACCTGGTTCTACGCCCACCTCACCCGCACCAACCCGGCGGGCGTGCTGCTGCCCGGCCCGACCACGGACCGGGCCCGGCGCACCCTGCTGGAGGTCGCGTTGCGGGCCGGGCCGCCGGTGGCGCTATGGAGCCGGGTCGGCTGCGAGCGGCACGACGGCACGGGCGGCACGGGCGGCTGCCGGGGCGAGGCGTTCCTCGCGGACCTGGCGCCCCGGTTGCGGCACCGGCCGATCGGGGCGCTGCCCCTGGACGTCCGGCAGTTGCGCGCCGCGGCGGTGGAGGCACGCGACGAGAACCACTGCGGGCACCGGCTGGTCCTGCTCTGGGACAACCCGTTTCGGCGTTTCCGGGGCTCCTCGACGCTCGACGCGCAGTGGTGAGACCGGCGCGGGCCGGCCGACAGGAGGGAAGAGACGTGCAGGACTGGTGGATCTACCGGGGCACGGGTCGGCCCCACTCCGGGATACTCCGGCTCCCGCCTCCCCCGCCCTGGCGGGTGTTCGACGGCACCCCCCTGGTGCCGCCGCCGTCGAGCCTGGACGGCGACGCCGGGCGACGGCTCGGTGAGCTGCACCGGGCGGTGAGCTACCAGCCCCGCCCGGACGAGCTGGAGCTGATCAACGCCGCGCTCTACCTGCGCCGGCCGCTGTTGATCACCGGCAAGCCCGGGGTGGGCAAGTCGACCCTCGCGTACGCGGTGGCCCACGAGCTGGCCCTCGGCCCGGTGCTGCGGTGGCCGATCACCAGCCGGTCCACCCTGGCCGAGGGGCTCTACAGCTACGACGCGATCGGCCGGCTCCAGGAGGCCAGCCTGCACCACCAGCTCGGCACGACGGGCGACCTGCAGATCGGCCGCTACCTGCGGCTGGGTCCGCTGGGCACGGCCCTGCTGCCGTACGAGCACCCGAGGGTGCTGCTGATCGACGAGATCGACAAGAGCGACGTCGACCTGCCGAACGACCTGCTCAACATCTTCGAGGAGGGCGAGTACCCGATCCCGGAGCTGCAACGGATCGCCGCCAGCCAGCCGCGGGTGGAGCTGCCGATCGAGGGCAGCGACGACCTGGTCGGGGTGCACCGGGGCGTGGTGCGGTGCAACGCCTTCCCGCTGGTGCTGATGACCAGCAACGGCGAGCGGGAGTTCTCCCCCGCCTTCCACCGGCGGTGCCTGCGGCTCGATCTGGGCCAGCCGGACGCCGAGCAGCTCGGCGCCATCGTGGCCGCGCACTTCGGCACCGAGCCGACAGCCGGGACGGCCGAGCTGGTGGAGCTCTTCCTGGCCCGGCGCGAACGCGGCACCCTCGCGACGGACCAGCTCCTCAACGCCATCTACCTCACCGTCCAGGCGCCCGACGGCGGGCGGCCCGACCGGGAGCGGCTGGCCGACCTGGTGCTGCGGCAGCTCGACGCGGGGCCTGATTCCTGATGCGCACCGCCCGGCTGGTGGAGGCGCTTCGCGGCGGTGGCCTCGACGCGCTGCCGAGGGAGATCGCGGAGGCGCTGTGGCTGGCCCGGTTCCTGCCCGGCGGCGGCGCGTCGCCGTCGCGGGGGGAGCCGCCAACGCCTGGGTCGCCGGGGTCCGCCGCGGCCGGCGAAGCCGACCCGCCGGAGGCGGCCGACCCCGGGGCGGGGCCGGGACGGGGCTCTCGGGTCCGCCCGGCCGAGGGCGGGGCCGAGCCGCCGGAGCCCGGGGCGGCCGATTCGCGGCCCTGGGTCGGGCTGCACCTGCCGGGCCTGGCGACCCCCGGCGCGGGCGAGGGCGACACGGGCGGCGGCAGTGGCGCGGGGCTGCCGGTGCGCGCCCCCGAGCCGCCCGCCCTGGGTGCCCGCGCGCTGACCCGCAGCCTGCGTCCGCTGCGGCGACGGGTGCCGGACCCAGGCACCGTGGTCGTCGACGAGGAGGCGACCGCGACGCGGATCGTCGAGGAGGGCCTGTGGCTGCCCGTCCTGCGGCAGGTGCGGCGGCCCTGGTTCGACCTGACCCTGGCCGTGGACGCCGGGGCGTCGATGGCCGTGTGGCACCCGCTGGTCGACGACCTGGCGACGGCGCTCACCCGGCTGCGGGCGTTCCGGCGCGTGGAACGGGTGCGGCTGCCGTCCGGGCCGGCTGAGCGGTTCGAGGCGGGGACGGCCGGCGGCCCGGCCGTCACCGGGCACTCGACGCGGGAGCTGCTCGACCCGAGGGGACGCCGGCTGATCCTCGTCGTCAGCGACTGCGCCGGGCCGCAGTGGCACGACGGGTCGATGTTCCGCACCGTGCAGGACTGGGCCCGGCGGGAGACGGTGGCCATCCTGCAACCGCTGCCGCAACGGATGTGGCGGCGCAGCGGTCTGGTGCCGGTGCGGGGCCGGCTGACGGCGACGGACCGCGGCGTCGGGAACCGGCAGCTCCGGTTCACGCCCCGGCAGTGGCGCCCCGGCCGCGACCTGACCGGGATCGTGCCGGTGCCGGTGTTGCAGATCCAGCCGGACTGGCTGGCCGGGTGGGCCCGGCTGATTGGGACCGGGGCCGGTTCGATCGACGCCGTGATCACCCTGCCGCCGCAGCCCGGGCCGCCGGCCGCCACCGAGCCGGCACCGGGGGGCGGGCCGGAGGCCGCCGCCCACCGGTTGCGCCGGTTCCGGGCCACCGCCAGCCCGGAGGCGCTGCGGCTCGCCACGCAGCTCGCCGAGCTGCCGGTCACCCTGCCGGTCATGCGCCTGGTGCAGCAGGCGTCGGCGACGCCGACCCACCCGGCGCACCTGGCGGAGGTGCTGCTCGGCGGGCTGCTCGTCCGCCAGCCCGGCCCCCCTGGCGACCTGCGCTTCGACTTCCACGCCGGCGTCCGGCCGATGCTTCGGGAACTGCTGCTGCACACCGACCTGGTGCGGCTGCGGCACGAGATCGCCCGGTTCCTGGCCGGGCAGATGGGCATCAGCATGCGGGAGTTCGCCGCGGCGCTGAGCGGGCCGTCGGGGACGGCCGGCCACGCGGCCCTCGGCGCTCCCATCGGTCGCCTCCCGGCCACGGTGCTGACCCGGCTGGGCGGCCGGCACCGGGAGCTGATCGCGTTCGTCGAGGACGGGACCCAGGAGCCGCGGTCCCGGGTCAACGGCAAGCCCTCGACCATCCAGCTCCCGCCCGGCAGCTCCGAGCCGGACCCGCCCGTGCAGGAGCGGGACCTCGCCGGCCTGGACGCGGCCATCGGGTCGCTGCGCCGGGCGACGGCCGGGGACCCGGCCCACGTGGACCTGCCGGAGCTGGCCCGCGCGTTGCGTGCCCGGTTCCGGCTGACCGGCGCTTCCGCCGACCTGCTGGAGGCGGCGTCCATCCTGGAGCAGGTGGTGCGCGGCGGCCGGGGCGCGGGCGACCCGGAGCCGGTGCTCGACCTCGCCGAGGTCCGGTTGGCGCTGTTCGCCGAGCGCGGCACGGCGGGCGACCTGACCGAGGCGGTCGGCCTGTTCCGCGGCGTCGTCGCCGGCGGCGGGCCCGGATCCGCGGCCTCGCGGGCCGCCGTCGGGTTGGCCCGCGCCCTGGTCGTGCGGGCCGACCGGCTCGGCGCGGTGGCCGACCTCGACGAGGCGGTGCAGCTCTATCTGGCGGCGGCCGGCACGGCCACCGGCGAGGATCGGGACGACCTGCGGCTGCGGGCGGTCGACGCGTTGCTGCGCCGCTTCGTGCTGACCGGCGACCGGGCCGCGCTGCACCGGGCGGACGCGGTGGCCGGCGCCGCCGCGGACACCCCGGCGCGGCTCAGCCGGCAGGTACGCCTGGCCGAGCTGCTGCGCCGGGCCGCGGACGGCGAGCCGGGCCTCCTGCGCCGCGCGGCGCAGCTCTACGCGAAGGCCGCCGGCCGCGACCGCGACGCCCGGGTGCTGCGGGGCCTCGCCGAGACCCACCGCGAGCTGTTCGCCGCGACCGGCGACCCGGCCGAGCTGGACGCGGCGCTGGCGGCGGCGCGGTCCGCCGTGGCGGCCAGCGGCGGGGACGACCTGGCGCACGCCGAATGCCTGGCCACCCTCGCCCGGGTGCTGCGACCGCGCGCCGCCCTGGACCGCCGCGCCGACGACCTGGACGAGCTGGTCGACGCCGCCCGCCGGCTGCTCGACGCGGTGCCCGGCGCCCATCCGGACCGGCACCACCACCTCGCCACGCTGGGCGACGCCCTCCGCCTCAGATACGGCGTGGAGGGCGACGCCGGCGACATCCAGGAGGCGTGTGCCCGGTTCGAGGAGGCGGTGCGGCTCTCGCCGCCGAACGGCCCGCGGCTCGCGGAGCTGCTCACCGACCTGAGCGACGCGCTGCGGGCCCGGGCCGGGCGCTTCGGCTCCCGCGCCGACCTGGACGCCGCGCGCCTTGCCCTGGTTCGCGCGGTCGAGGCGACGCCCACCGCCGATCCCCGCTCGGCCGACCGGGTCCGGCTGCTGGCCGAGGTGCTGGTCGCGCTGCACGAACGCGCGGCGGCGGTCTCGTGCTACCGGCGGGCGGTCGAGCTGTACGGCCGCCGGCACGGCCCGGACGGCGACCGGACGGTGGAGGCGCGGGCCGCGTTCGGTGTGGCGCTGATCGACGCAGGGCGGTTCGCCGAGGCGCGGGACGAGCTGCGGGCGGTGGTCGACGTCCTGACCCAGCGGCTCGGGCCGGAGCATCGGCGTACGCTCGCCGCCCGGCACGCGGCGGCGCGGGCGCTGGCCGGGCTCGGTGACCTCGACGGCGCCCGCCGCGAGCTGCGGGAGGTGCTCGCCGGGCAGGTTCGCCAGGGGGGCGGGGACGACCCGGACGCGGTGGCGACCCGCGAGTCGCTGGACCGGCTGGCCGGGGAGGGCTGACACCGGGCCGGCCCGGGGCGGGTGGGGCCGGGCGCCCGGCCCGCTCGGGCCCTTCGGCGGGCGCACAGGAGATATCCTCGGCTTCTGGCATCGAAGTTCATATCTTGGTCGCCCGTCGGAGCGCGGCCTGCGGCACTTGGCGGAAGGATGGCCGAGCGCATGAGGGAAGCCGAAGTCGGGCCCGCACCGACGATCCTGCCGGACGAACTCCTCGACGAGTGGGAACGCACCGGCCCGGACGTGCTCCGACACGCGATCCGACGGGTCCGGGCCGAGGCGGGGGCCCCGGCCGTCGCCCGGTTCAACAACCAGAACGGCGGGGTGCCCACGGTCCCGCACGCGGCGGGCCGGGGCGACCCGACCGCCGGGCCCGACGAGCACCGGCGGTGAGGGCCGACGACCCGCAGGACGCGCCGGTGCCGTTCCAGGAGTTCGTGCTGAAGGTGCACAGTCGGTGCAACCTGGCCTGCGACTACTGCTACGTCTACGAGATGGCCGACCAGAGCTGGGCCCGCCGGCCCCGGGTGATGAGCGCGGCGGTGGTGCGGCGCACCGGGGAGCGGATCGCCGAGCACCTGCGCGGGCACGGGCTCACCGCCGCCACCGTGGTGCTGCACGGCGGGGAGCCGCTGCTGGCCGGGGCGCACCGGCTCGAACGGCTGGTGACGGAGCTGCGCCGGCTGGCCGGGCCACGGATCACGCTCTCCTTCGTGGTGCAGACCAACGGCACCCTGCTGGACCGGCGGATGCTGGAGCTGTTCCGGCGGCACGACGTCCGCGTCGGGGTGAGCCTCGACGGCGACCGGGCCGCGACCGACCGGCACCGTCGTCGCCCGGACGGCGGCAGCAGCCACCCGGCGACGGTCCGCGCCCTGGGCCTGCTGACCGGGCCGCGCTACCGGCCGCTCTTCGCCGGCCTGCTGGCCACCGTGGACCTGGCCACCGACCCGGTGCGCGCCTACGAGTCCCTGCTGGAGTTCGCCCCGCCGACGGTCGACTTCCTGCTGCCCCACGGCACCTGGTCCGCCCCGCCGCCGGGCCGCCCCGCCGATCCGGCCCGCACGCCGTACGCCGACTGGCTGATCGCGGTCTTCGAACGCTGGTACACCGCGCCACAGCGGGAGACCGGGGTGCGGATGCTGGAGGAGATCCTGGTGCTGCTGCTGGGCGGGGCGAGCCGGATCGAGTCCGTGGGGCTCTCCCCCACGGCGTACGTGGTGGTCGAGACCGACGGCGAGATCGAGCTGGTCGACACGCTCAAGGCGGCCTATCCGGGCGCCGCCGCGACCGGGCTGACCGTGCACGCCGACCGGTTCGACGCGGCCCTGGCGCACCCGGCCGTGCGGGCGGGCCAGCGCGGCGCGGCGCGGCTGCCCACGGCGTGCCGGGCCTGCCCCGCGCGGCGGGTCTGCGGCGGCGGCCTGTACCCGCACCGGTTCCGCGCCGGGCAGGGCTTCGACAACCCGTCGGTCTACTGCCCCGACCTCTACCGGCTGATCGAGCACCTGGCCCGGCGGGTCGCGGGCGCCCCGGACGCCGCCTGTCGTCCGGCCCGGCCCGACGGGGTGCGCGCACGCCCGGCCGGCCCGCTGTCGGGTTCCCGATAGGACGGACGGGCGCTGCGGTGGGGACGACGGAAACTATCCTCGGAGCTCCGGACCGCGCCAACCGGGCCGCGGTGCGCCCGACGGCCGGCACGGGGGAGGCTCGATGACCGCTCAGCGCACCGCCGGTGAAGGCCGGCGACGGATCGTCGTGGCGCACGCCGGCACGGACCGCCTGTGGGCGGAGTGGCTGTGCGAGCAGCTCGAACGCGGAGGGGCCGACGCCGTCGCGCAGCGGGTCGAGCCCCGGGCCACCGACGAGGCCGCCGCGCTGCTGCGCGCCGCCGCGGGCGACGACGCCGGCCTGCTGCTGGTGCTCAGCGACGCGCTGCTGCGCGCGGGCGGCGGGCCGACGCCCGGGTGGGCGGAGGCGGTGACCGCGCTGCGGGCGGAACGGGGCGAGGCGTTCCGGCCGGTCTCGGTCGGCTCCCGCCGGCCGGCGTTCCTCACCCCGGCGCAGTGCCCGGTGCTCGGCGCGATGGAGGAGGCCGACGCCCAGGGCGAGGTCCTTGCCCTGTTCGGGCTGGCCGCCCCGGAGCGGCAGCGGCCCTCCGGCACGCCCTGGCCGCCCGGCCAGCCCCGGCACTGGAGCCAGCCCTTCCCGTCCCGCAACCCGCACTTCACGGGGCGGGAGGAGGCGCTGGCGCAGCTGCGGGACCGGCTCACCGAGGGGGTGACGTCGGTGGTGCCGACCGCCGTGCTGGGCACGGCCGGGGTCGGCAAGACCCAGCTCGTGATCGAGTACGCGTACCGCTTCGCCGCCTGCTACGACCTGATCTGGTACGTGCGCAGCGAGCAGCTCGCCACCGTGCGGGCCGACCTCGCCGGGCTGGCCGCCTCGCTGGGCCTGCGGATCAGCGACGACCTCGGGGTGACCGCCGACACCGTGCTGGACGCCCTGCGCCGTGGCGAGCCGGTGCGCGACTGGCTGTTGATCTTCGACAACGCGCCGACCCCGCAGGAGCTGACCCGCCTGCTGCCCACCGGCCGGGCGCCCCGGGGGCGGTGCCACGTGCTGGTGACCTCGCGCGACGAGGGCTGGCGGTCCAGCGCCGACGTGCTGGAGGTGGACGTCTACCGGCGGGCCGAGAGCGTCGACTTCCTGCGCCGGCGCGCGCCCCGGCTGACCGAGCCGGACGCGGTCGAGCTGGCCGACCGCTTCGGTGACCTGCCGCTCGCCCTGGACGCCAGCGCCGGCTACCTGTCGACCTCGCACCTGCCCGTGCGGGACTACCTCGCCGAGAGCGAGCAGCGGATGACGGCGCTGCTGAGCCAGACCCGGGTCGCGTCGTACGAGCGGCAGGTGGTGATGGCCTGGGTGCTGCCGATGAACCGGCTGCGGGAACGCCGCCGGTCGGCCGCCCAGTTGCTGCGGCTGTGCGCGTTCCTCGGCCCGGAGCCGGTGCCGCTGACCCTGCTGTTGGGCCCGCCGGGCGGCAGCCGGCCGGCCGTCGAGCTGCCCGCCCCGCTCGACGAGGAGATCGGGGACGTGATGTCCCGGGGGGACATCTTCCGGGAGATCAGCGCCTGCGGGCTGGCCCGCATCGGCGAGCGCGACGGCCGGGAGACGGTGCAGTTGCACCGGGTCTTCCAGCAGTTCCTCCGCGAGCAGCTCACCGAGGTCGAGCGCCGGACGTACGCCCGCGCGGCCCGCCGGCTGCTCGCCGCCGCCGACCCGGGCGAGCCGGACCAGATCGCCCACCGCCCCCGGTACGCCGACCTGCTGGTGCACGCCGAGGCCGCCGACGTGGCCGCCGCCGCGGACGACCCGGCGGTACGCGCCCTGGTGATCAACCTGTGCCGCTACCTCTTCTCGCGGGGCGAGTACACCGCCTGCCAGCGCCTGGGCAGCCGGGCGCGGGCGGCCTGGGTGGAGGTGATCGAGCGCAGCCACCCCGACGTGGTGGCGCTGAGCGTCACGCTGGCCAACGCGCTGCGCAGCCGGGGCGAATACCGGGCGGCCCGCTCGCTGGACGAGGCGAACCTGGCCCGCGCCCGCGCGGAGCTCGGCGAGGGGCACCCGGAGACGCTCGGCGCGGCGAACGGGCTGGCGGCCAGCCTGCGCCGGCTCGGCGACTGGCGGACCGCGTACGAGCTGGATCGGCAGGCCCACGAGCAGGCGCTGCGCGCGCTCGGCCCGGACCATCCGCGGGCCCTGCTCACCGCGCACAACCTCGCGGTGTCGCACCGGATGATGGGCGAGTTCCCCAAGGCGCTGGAGCTGGACCAGGAGGCGCTGCGCCGCTACCGGATCCGGTTCGGCGGCGAGGAGAACCGGTCGACCCTGTTCTCCGCCAACAACGTCGCCCGGGACCTGCGCGAGTGCGGCGAGTACGCGCGGGCGTGGGAGATGCAGGAGGGCGTCTTCCAGCGGTACGGGGTGTTCTTCGGCCCGGACCACCCGGACTCGCTGCGGGCGATGAAGAACCTCGCGGTCACCCGTCGCAAGGCGGGGCACTACCTCGACGCGTACCGGCTGGCCAGCGGCTGCCTGGCGCGGCACCGGCACCGGTTCGGGCCGGACTACGCGGAGACGCTGGCGGCGGCCACCAACCTCGCCAACGACCTGCGCTGCCTGGGCGAGGCGCCGGGGGCGCGGGCCCGCGCCGAGGAGGCCGTGAACCGGTTGCGCGCCACCGCCGGGGAGGAGCACCCGTACACCCTCTGCGCGGCGGTGAACCTGGCGATCTGCCTGCGGCTGTCCGGCGAGCCCGAGGAGGCCCGCCGGCTCGACGAGCGCACCCGGGCGGGGCTGGCGGAGGTGCTCGCACCGGACCACCCGTACACCCTGGCCTGCGCCACCAACCTGGCCAGCGACCTGCGGGCGCTGGGCGAGGTGCGCGCGGCGCGGCGGCTCGGCGAGGAACTGCTGGACCGCCTGCGGCGGGTGCGCGGCGCGGCACACCCGTACACCCTGGCCTGCGCGGCCAACCTGGCCGACGACCGGCGGGCCGACGACGACCACGAGGGGGCCCGCGAGCTGCTGCGGGAGACCATGGCCGGCTACGAGCGGACGCTGGGGGTCGGCCATCCCGAGGCGGAGGCGGCGGCGGCCCGCACGCGGCTGGACTGCGACGTGGAGCCGCCGCCGACCTGAGCCGGGTGCGCCTGTCCGGCCCGGCCGGTCAGCCCTCGCGGCCGGTCAGCTCGCCGGCCCTGCCGGCGGGGTCGGCCGGCGGGTAGCGGCGGGCCGTCCAGCGGCGTGGCACGCGGGCCGCCGCGGCGGGCTGGCGGTCGCGGGGCCGACGCGTCGGGCGTCGCCCGGACCGGGCCGGGGCACGGCCGGCCGGTGGCCCGGAGGCCGGCACCCGGGGCCCGACCACGGCGGGACCGCTGAGCGCGCTGCCCGGGGCCGGCGGGTCCTCCGAGCGGTCCCGAAGCTGGCTGCGGTAGAGGGTCCGGTCGCCGACGACCAGGCAGGCGATGCCGGTGGCCAGCATGGCCGGGAAGAGCAGGCTCAGGTTGCCGGTGGTCTCGGCCGCCATCACGACCAGCGCGAGCGGCGCGTGGGCGATGGAGCCGAGGCACGCCGCCATCCCGATGATCACGTACGGGGCCGGGGAGCCGGGGGCGAGCCCGAGCGGCTCCAGCAGCCGCCACACCGCCGCCCCGGCGGTCGCGCCGATCACCAGCCCCGGGCCGAAGATGCCGCCGGAGCCGCCGGAGCCGACCGACAGCGAGGTCGACACGATCTTGACGAGCGGGATCGCCAGCAGCACCCACACGGAGGTCGACAGCATCGCCTCGGCGTCGAAGGCGCGCTGGGCGGTGCCGTAGCCGGTGCCGAGGACGCCCGGCACGGCCAGCCCGATCGCGCCGACCACCAGCCCCGCGAGGGTGGGCCGCAGCACGCGGGGCAGCCGGCGCAGCCGGGCCGAGGAGAAGAAGCCCGCCGTCGCGTAGAACGCCCAGGCGTAGAGCCGGCCGAGCAGGCCGGCGAGCAGGCCCAGCAGCGGGATGACCAGCCACTGGGCCGGCTGGTCCCACCCCGTGCCGGTGACCGTGCCGAAGATCGGCTCGAACCCGTGGAACAGGCCGAAGACCAGGAAGGACACCGCCGAGGCGAGCAGCGCCGGCACGACCACGCCGGACGCGACGTCGGCCCGGTAGAGCAGCTCCGCCCCGAGCAGCGCCCCGCCCAGCGGGGACCGGAAGATCGCGCCCACCCCGGCCGCGAGGCCCATCGCCACCGTGATCCGGGCCTGCTCGTAGGTCAGCCGGGACCGGCGGGCGACCACCGAGGCCAGGGCGGCGGTGATCTGCGCGGTGGGCCCCTCGCTGCCGCCGGAGCCGCCCGAGCCGATCAGCACCGCGGAGGCGAGCATCTTGACCGCCGGCACCCGGGCCCGCATGCCGGTCGGGTCGTGGTGGGCGGCGTGGATCGCCGCGTCCGTGCCGTGCCCGCTGGTCTCGGGCGCGACCCAGACCACGAGGGCGGTGGCGACGAACGCCCCGGCGGCGACGAGCAGCGGGATGAGCAGCGGGGTCGGGAAGCCACCGGACTCGGCCGGGCCGCCCTCGCCGGCCAGGCCCGGCACCTCGTGCCCGCCGATGCCACGCAGCAGCAGCTCGTTGCCGAGGTGCAGCAGCTCGGCGAACGCGGCGGCGGCCAGGCCGGAGAGCGCGCCGGTGAGGGTGGCCAGGGGAAGCCACCGGCGCAGGGCCCCCGGCCCGCGGCTACCGCGCATCGGCAAACTCCATCACCAGCGTGCCTCGGAGCACGAGGCGGTGCGTGCCCGATGATAGCGACCGATCCGTCGGCGCGGTGCCCGCTCGACGAGTCGGCATCCCGACCGGACCAACGCCCGCGCCGCGCCCGGGTGACGCCCGGCCTGCGGACGCGCCGAGGGGCGGCCGGAACGTGCCGGCCGCCCCTCGGAAAGGCGGTGGGTCAGTAGGCGCGGGCCAGGATCGCGACCAGGTCCGGCTCGTCCTCCGAGTCGGGGACGGAGCCGTCGGCGCGCAGCAGGCAGCGCACCGTCACGCCCTGGCCGTTCGCCTCGGCCTCGCCGGCCACGCCGACCGCCGACCACGGCACGCGGGCCCACCCGGTGGCAGCCGCCTCGATCGCCTCGGCGAGCGTGGCCACCTCCACGGTGCGGGACTCGCGGTGGGCCAGCGCCTGGTCGTGCAGGGCGCGCTGGTCGGCCTCCAGGGCGGCCAGCACCGCGCCGACCACGTCGGCGACCGGGGTCGGGGACTTCGAGCCGTCCGTGCGCCGGACCACGACCGCGTTGCCGGCGGCCAGGTCGCGGGGGCCGACCTCGACGCGTACCGGATAGCCGCGCAGCTCGGCGTCGACGGCCCGGCGGCCGAACGCGGTGTCGGTGCGATCGTCGAGCGCGACCCGGACCCCGGCGTCGCGCAGCGCGTCGCGCAGCTTGGCCGCCGCCTCGCCGACGCCCTCGCCGTCCTTGACGATCATCACGTACGCCTGCACGGGCGCCAGCTTCGGCGGGACCCGCAGGCCGTTGTCGTCGCCGTGGGCCATGATCAGGCCGCCGAGCATCCGGGTCGAGGTGCCCCACGACGTCGTCCAGGCGTGCTCCCGGCCGCCCTCGGCCGAGGAGTAGCTGATGTCGAACGCCTTGGCGAAGTTCTGCCCCAGCTCGTGGCTGGTGCCGAGCTGGAGGGCCTTGCCGTCGCCCATCATGCCCTCGCACGTGTACGTGGCGGTGGCCCCGGCGAAGCGCTCCCGGGCGGTCTTGAGGCCCACCACGACCGGAATGGCGAGCACGTTGACCATCAGGTCCTCGTACGCCTCGTGCAGGATCTTGCGGGCGTACGCGCGGGCGTCGTCCCGCGTGGCGTGGGCGGTGTGCCCCTCCTGCCAGAGGAACTCGCTGGTGCGCAGGAACACGCGCGGGCGCAGCTCCCACCGGACCACGTTCGCCCACTGGTTGAGCAGCAGCGGCAGGTCCCGGTAGGAGTCGATCCACTTGGCCATGAACTCGCCGATCACCGTCTCGCTGGTGGGGCGCACCACCACCGGCTCGGCGAGCTGCTTGCCGCCGCCGTGGGTGACCACCGCCAGCTCCGGCGAGAAGCCCTCGACGTGCTCGGCCTCGCGCTTGAGGTAGCTCTCCGGGATGAACAGCGGGAAGTACGCGTTCTCCGCGCCGGCCGCCTTGATCCGGGCGTCCATTTCGGCCTGCATCCGCTCCCAGATGGCGTAGCCGGCCGGTCGGATGACCATGGTCCCCCGGACCGGGCCGTTGTCGGCCAGCTTCGCCTTGGCGATCAGGTCCTGGTACCAGCGGGGAAAGTCCTCCGCCCGGGGAGTGAGCACGCGTGCCATGACCGCACATCCTATGCGCCCCGCCGCGCGACGCCGTCGGCGGGCGCGCTCGTGGCCCGCGCCGTCCCGCTCGGACCGGATCGTCACCCGTCACGGCAGGGGCCCGTTCGGGGCACCGTGACGCGGCGCAACCCCGCCCACCGGCGGCACCACCGATCAGCGGACCCCTTTGCTCTGCACCCACATGCGCAACGGTCACGCAGCGCGACACGACCTCACCCGCCTCCACCCGCCGGTTCCTGCATCCGCCCTGTTCGGGCAACGTGTTGCGGCAGTGGGTGCAGAGCAAAGGGGGACGCGGACGTCCTGTGCGGCCAGGAGGGCGTGACGGACCGTAGGGGCGGCCGGGCATCCGGGCACAGGCCAGCGGGCCATCACGGAGCGCGAGCAATGCGGCGGGCTCCGCGTCCTCGCCCGGCGACGGTCAGCGCAGGACCCGGCCGCGCAGGACGATGCGGCTCGGGGTGCGCACCACGCTCAGGTCGCGGCGGGGGTCGGTGGGGTAGACCGTGAGGTCGGCCAGGCCGCCCTCGACCAGGCCGGGAAAGCCGAGCCACTCCCGGGCCCGCCAGGAGGCGGCGGCGAGGACGTCCACCGCCGGCATGCCGGCCTGGGAGTGCAGCAGCAGCATCTCCTCGGCGGCCAGCCCGTGGTCGATGCCGCCGCCCGCGTCGGTGCCGACGTAGATGGGCACCCCCGCCTCGTACGCCGACCGGACCACCTCGGGGAAGCGGTCGCGCAGGGCGAGCATGTGGTCGGCGTACCCGGGGAACTTCGCGCGGGCCTGCTCGGCGATCCCGCCGAACGTCCGGATGTTGATCATCGTGGGGACCAGGGCGGTGCCCTGCCGGGCCATCAGGTCGATCAGGTCGAGGCTCAGCCCGGTGCCGTGCTCGACGGAGTCCACCCCGGCCCGCACCATGATCTCGACGCCCGCCTCGGAGAACGTGTGCACCGCCGCCCGGGCCCCGGCGGCGTGCGCGGCGGCGACGGCGGCGGTCATCGTGTCGGCGTCCCAGGCGGGCGCGAGGTCGCCGGCGTCCCGGTCGATCCAGTCGCCGACCAGCTTGACCCATCCGTTGCCGGCCGCGGCCTGCGCGGCGACGGTGGCGGCCACCTGCGGCGCGTCGACCTCGACCCCGATGTCGCGCAGGTAGCGGCGCGGCGGGGCGACGTGCCGGCCCGCGCGGGCCAGTCGCGGCAGCCCCGGGTCGTCGTCGAGCTCCGGATACGGGTACGGCGAGCCCGCGTCCCGGATGGCGAGGACCCCGGCGTCGACGTCGACGTGGGCCGCCGCCCGGGCCTGGTCGAGGGAGGTGATCGGGGCGCCGCCCCGGGCGATGCCGAGGTGACAGTGGGCGTCGGTCAGCCCGGGGAGCACGAAACCGCCGTCGACGACGGTCTCCGCGCCGGGCACCGGGTCGAAGGTGACCCGGTCGCCGACCAGCCACAGGTCCCGGACCTCGTCGTCGGGCAGGAGCACACCGCGCACATGCAGAGCCATGCGCACAGTCCTACCCGATCACTCCCCGTCCGTGGCGAGCGGCCCGTGGTCGCCCACCGCCACCGACACGCGTCAGCGGGGCCGGTTGTCGCCCTTGCCGAGCTTGTTGAAGTCGATCTTCGGCAGCTTGAAGCCCGGGGGCAGGCCCTGGCCGCCGGCCAGGTCGCCCGGGTCCAGGCCCGGCGGGAGCTGCGGCATCCCGCCCGGGAACCCGCCCGGCATCCCCGCACCCGCCCCGGTACGCGGCCGGTTGCCGCCCTTGGTGCCCTTGCGCTTGTTCTTCGGCGACTTCGTCGCCTTGCGCCGGCCGCCGCCGGGCAGGCCCATCATGCCGCCCATCTGCTTCATCATCTTCTGCGCATCGGCGAAGCGGTTGAGCAGCTGGTTGACGTCCATCACGGTGACGCCCGAGCCGTTGGCGATGCGGGCCCGGCGCGAGCCGTTGATGATCTTCGGGTTGGTGCGCTCGGCCGGGGTCATCGACCGGATGATCGCGGTGACCCGGTCGAAGTGCTTGTCGTCCAGCTCGGCGAGCTGGTCCTTCATCTGCCCCATGCCCGGCATCATGGCCAGCACGTTGGCGATCGGGCCCATCCGGCGCACCGCGATGAGCTGGTCGAGGAAGTCCTCCAGGGTGAACTGCTCGCCGCCCATCAGCTTGGCGGTCATCTTCTCCTTCTGATCGGTGTCGAAGGCCGCCTCGGCCTGCTCGATCAGAGTGAGGACGTCGCCCATGCCGAGGATCCGGCTGGCCATCCGGTCGGGGTGGAAGACGTCGAAGTCCTCCAGCTTCTCGCCGGTGGAGGCGAACAGGATCGGCTGCCCGGTCACCTCGCGCACCGACAGCGCGGCGCCGCCCCGGGCGTCGCCGTCGAGCTTCGACAGCACCACGCCGGTGATGCCGACGCCGTCGCGGAACGCCTCGGCGGTGCGCACGGCGTCCTGACCGACCATCGCGTCGATGACGAAGATGACCTCGTCGGGGTCGACCGCGTCGCGGATGTCGGCGGCCTGCTGCATCATCTCGGCGTCGATGCCGAGCCGGCCGGCGGTGTCGACGATGACGATGTCCCGGGCGGCCCGCTTCGCGTGCTCGATCGAGGCGCGGGCCACCTGCACGGGGTCGCCGGTGCCGTTGCCGGGCTCCGGGGCGTACACCTCGACGCCGGCCCGGCCGCCGAGCACCTGGAGCTGCCCGACGGCGTTGGGGCGCTGGAGGTCGGCGGCGACCAGCAGCGGCTGGTGGCCCTGGCTCTTGAGCCAGCGGGCCAGCTTGCCGGCCAGGGTGGTCTTGCCGGAGCCCTGGAGGCCGGCGAGCATGATCACCGTCGGCGGCTGCTTGGCGAACTGGAGCCGCCGCCCCTCGCCGCCGAGGACGTTGATCAGCTCCTCGTTGACGATCTTGACGATCTGCTGGGCCGGGTTGAGCGCCTGGGAGACCTCCGCGCCGCGCGCCCGCTCCTTGACGTTCGCGATGAAGCCCTTGACCACCGGCAGGGCGACGTCGGCCTCCAGCAGCGCCAGGCGGATCTCGCGCGCCGTGGCGTCGATGTCGGCGTCCGTGAGCCGGCCCTTGCCGCGGAGCTTGGTGAAGATCCCGGAGAGGCGGTCACTCAAGGTGTCAAACACGCGAACATCCCGTTTGTCAGTGTTTCGGCGGGCACAACGCGACCGGGCGCAGGTGTCCGGCCATCGCTAGGGTAGCCCGACGGCCGCACCCGCGCTCCGGCCCGCCCAGCACCCGCGCCCGCTCGCGCTCGCGGGGATCGGCGGTTAGCAGGGGGCCCTTCCTCTACCGGAAGCGTTAACAAGGGGCCCCTCCTTACACGGCGGCGAGGACCGCCGCCTCCAGGCTGGCCCGCTCGTCGTCCGACGGCCAGCCGCCCACCAGGTAGAACGCGTCCACCACGTCCCCGCCGAGGGTGGAGATCCGGGCCGCGCGCACCTGCGCGCCGGCCTCGTCGAGGGCGCAGGTCACCCGGTAGAGCAGGCCGGCGGCGTCAGCGGCGCGCAGCTCCAGCAGCACCGCGTCGGTGGCCGCGTCCCGGTGCCACACGACCCGGGGTGCCGCGCCGGAGCCGCGCGCGGCGAGCGCCCGGCCCCGCAGCCGCTGGGTGACCGAGACGTCCCCGGCGACCGCCCGGCGCAGGTCGCCGCCGAGCGCGATCGGGTCGGGCGGCAGGCCGTAGCGGGGCTGCACCCGGCACTCCACCAAGGCCCGGCCGTCGACGGTGGAGGCGTCGGCGGAGACCACCTCCAGCCGGTGCAGGGCCAGGCAGCCGGCCACCGTCGCGAGCAGGCCGCGCCGGTCCGCCGCGGCCACCGCCACCCGGTCCCCCGTCAGGTGTACGACCGGCAGCGGCCCGTCGAGCAGCTCCGGGTCGGGGGCGGGCGGGGCGGGCAGCACGCCGGTGTCCAGCGCGGTGCGGACCCGGGCGACGAGCTCGGCGACGAGGCGGCCCTTCCAGTCCGACCAGGCGGCCGGGCCGGTGGCCGCCGCGTCGGCGCGGACCAAGGCGTGCAGCAGGTCGAGGGTGGCGCCGTCGCCGACGGCCTCGGCGACCCGGGCGATGGTCACCGGGTCGGACAGGTCGCGGCGGGTGGCCACGTCGGGCAGGAGCAGGTGCAGCCGGACCAGCGTGCCGATGAGCGCCACCTCGGGCTCGGGCAGGCCGATGCGGGCCACCACGGCCTCGGCCAGCGGCGCGCCCACGGTGCTGTGGTCCCCGGGCAGCCCCTTGCCGATGTCGTGCAGGAACGCGCCGAGCAGCAGCAGGTCCGGCCGGTCCACGTCGCGGGTGTGCCGGCTCGCCTCGTACGCGGCCTGCACCAGGTGCCGGTCGAGGGTGTAGCGGTGCACGGGGTTGTGCTGGGGCAGGCTGCGCAGCCGGGTCCACTCGGGCAGCCAGCCGTCGATCAGCCCGTACCGGTCGCAGGTCTCCCAGGCGGGTACGAGGCCGGGACCCGCGCCGAGCAGGGTGATGAGGGCGGCGCGGGCCTCCGCCGGCCAGGGTGACGGCAGCGGCGGGCAGTAGGCGGCCAGCCACTCGCAGGTGGCGCGGGCGATGGGCAGCCGCGTGGTGGCCGCCGCGGCGGCCATCCGCAGGGACAGGCTCGGGTCGGGGCGCGCGCCGATCGCGGTGCGGGCCAGCACCAGCTCCCCGTCGTGCTCGACGACGTCCCGGGCGACCGGGCGGCGCGCCGGGCGGGGGTCGGCCCCCCGGCGGCGGGAGCGCAGCCGGTCGGCGGCCCGCCACGCGTCGTCGAGGGCGTGGCTGACGGTGCGGGCGTCCCCGGCGACCCGGCGCAGCAGCACGTCGCCGTCGTGCGCGGCCACGGCCCCGGAGGCGGCGTCGCCCGCCGGCTGGCGCAGGCCGAGCCGGGCGGCGACGCCGTCGCGTTCCTGGGCGACCAGCCGGTCGACGCGGCGGCCGGCCTGCTCGTGCAGGGCGTCGCGGGTGTCGAGCAGGCGCAGGTGGGCGGCCCGGACGGCGGGACGCAGCGCGTCGGTGATGCCGGCGGTGGCGATGGCGCGCAGGATGCCCACGTCGCGCAGCCCGCCGGCGGCCTCCTTGAGGTCGCCTTCGAGGAGGAAGGCCAGCTCGCCGTGGGCCTGCCAGCGGGCCTCGGTGATCTCCCGCAGGGCGGGCAGCTGACGGACGGCGGTGCGCCGCCAGTGGTCGGCGGCGGTGCGGGCGAGGGTGTCGGCGAGTTCCCGGTCGCCGGCGACGTACCGGGCGTCGAGCAGGCCGAGGGCGACCTTCACGTCGTCCTGGGCCACCGACAGCGCCTCGGCCAGGGTCCGCACCGAATGGTCGAGCCGCAGGCCGGCGTCCCAGATCGGATACCACAGCTTGGGGGCCAGCTCGTCCATGCCGGGCACCCCGGCGTGCACGAGCACCAGGTCAAGGTCGCCGTACGGGGCGCACTGCCGCCGCCCGAGCCCGCCCACGGCGACCAGCGCGATGCCGGAGCTCTCCGGCAGCAGCGGCGCCAGCCACCGGTCGAAGGCGGCGGCCCGCGCCCGGCGCGCCGCGTCCCCGATCCCCCCGGGAACGCCGACGACCTCGTTGATCAAGAGGTTCGCGTCGCCGTCGCCGGCTTTGTCCGACGCGTTCCCCTTGATCAACGAGGTCATCTGGTCGGGCCGGCCTAGAGGGCGTCCAGGCCGCGTTCGCCGGTGCGGACCCGGACGACGTCCTCGACGCCGGTCACCCACACCTTGCCGTCGCCGATCTTGCCGGTCCGGGCGGCGCCGACGATCGCGTCGACGATCTTCTCGACGTCGATCTCGTCGGTGAGCACCTCGACCCGGATCTTCGGCAGGAACTCGACCGTGTACTCGGCACCCCGGTAGACCTCGGTGTGCCCCTTCTGCCGGCCGTAGCCCTGGACCTCGCTGACGGTCAGCCCGGCCACGCCGAGGGCGTGCAGGGCCTCCTTCACCGCGTCCAGCTGGTACGGCTTGATGACCGCGGTCACCAGCTTCATGTCCAACCCCTCCATCCCAGGAACGTTAACCGGCGACCTTCTCGCTGACCGGCTCGGACTCGTCCGCGGCCGGCTTGGTGCCGGCGACGCCCGCCGGCGTCCCGATCCCGGCGAGCGCGAACGCGCTGCCGCCGCCGCTGCCACCGGCCACGGAGAGGTCGTAACCGCTCTCGGCGTGCTCGGCGAGGTCGATGCCCTCGACCTCGGCCTCGGGCTTGAGCCGGAAGCCGATCGTCTTCTCGATCGCGAAGGCGAGCAGCCAGGCGATCCCGAAGGACCACACGGTCACGATCAGGCCGGCGATGGCCTGGCGGCCGAGCTGGGTGACCCCGCCGCCGTAGAACAGGCCGTCGGAGGCGCCGACCACGTCGGTGATCGCGGAGTTGACCGAGTTGGTGGCGAACAGGCCGAGCCAGAGCGAGCCGATCCAGCCACCGACGAAGTGCACGCCGACCACGTCGAGGGAGTCGTCGTAGCCGAGCTTGTACTTCAGGGCGATGGCGAGGGCGCAGACCGCACCGGCGACGATGCCGAGCAGGACCGCGGCCCACGGGGCGATGAAGCCACAGGCCGGGGTGATGGCGACCAGGCCGGCGACCGCGCCGGAGGACGCACCGACCATGGTCGGCTTCTTGTCCTTGATCCACTCCACCGCGAGCCAGCCGAGCACCGCTGCGGCGGTGGCGAGCTGGGTGTTGATGAAGGCGAGGCCGGCGACCGAGTCGACGGTCAGCTCCGAGCCGGCGTTGAACCCGAACCAGCCGAACCAGAGCAGGCCGGCGCCGAGCGCGACCAGCGGGATGTTGTGCGGCTTCATGCCCTCGCGGGGCCAGCCGAGCCGCTTGCCCAGCACCAGCGCCACGGCCAGGGCCGCCGCACCGGCGTTGATGTGCACGGCGGTGCCGCCGGCGAAGTCCAGCGCGTGGATGTCACCGCCGATGATGCCGCCGCCCCACACCCAGTGGGCGACCGGGAAGTAGACCAGCGTGGCCCACCCGAAGGCGAACAGCAGCCAGCCGCCGAACTTGGCGCGGTCGGAGATCGCGCCGCTGATCAGCGCGACGGTGATCACCGCGAAGACCATCTGGAACGCCATGAACACGTAGAGCGGGACCCCGATGCCGCTGGGGTTCTCCGCCGTGGCGCCCCACAGGTCGGTCTCGGCCAGGAAGGTCTTGGTGCCGAGGTACGCCCCCGGGTCGCCCCAGAAGCCGTTCACGTCGGTCCCGAAGGCGACGCTGAAACCGTAGAACCACCACAGAACAGAGATGAGCCCAATGGCGGAGAAGCTCATCATCATCATGTTGAGCACGCCCTTGGCCCGGTTGAGCCCGCCGTAGAACAGCGCCAGTCCGGGCGTCATGAGCAGCACGAGCGCGGTCGAAACCAGCAGCCAAACGGTGTTGCCGCCGTCGATCGTCGGTGCTTCAGGCACGCTGGCCTCCTAAAGGTGAAGTTCCCTCCTTCGCGGCTTCCGGGGCAGCGTCGCCCGTACGCCGGTTGCGCGGAAGCTTGGTCGCCTCCTGTTTCCTTCAGCGTCACCACGCGATTTCCAGCCCGTGACGCTGTGTTTCGGACGTGTGAAGAAAACCTCACCGCCGCCGGCCGGGGCGGCGGTTCAGCGCAGCGCGTGCTCGAGAGCGTGCCGTTCGTAGTCCAACAGGCGAAGGTCGCGCATCGGGCGGCGAAGGTGACCCTTGTGCACGATCCGGACGAACGCCGGCTCACCCGCGGCGGCCATCCGGCGGATGCCCTCGACGTGGTCGACGACGCGCTTGCGGATGGTGCGCACCAGCCGGTGCCGGTCGCGCGGGATCAGCCCGTACGCGTCGGCGAACAGCCGCAGCCGGCGCGGCCGGTCCGGGTGCCGCCAACCCAGGGTGATCGAGTCCCGGTCGGAGAAGATCGGCACCCAGGTCCACGCCGCGTACGCCACGTCGTAGATCCGCGCGCCCGGCGAGGCGAGGTCGAAGTCGATCAGCCCGAGGGTGCCGTCCGGCCGCCAGATGACGTTGTGCGGGGCGGCGTCGTGGTGGCAGATCACCTCGGTGTCCGGCGGGGGCGGGCCGAACGAGCGCCACACCGCCCCGGGCGGCGGGGCGAAACCGTACTGGGCGTCGTGGAACATCCGCAGCATCGTGGCGACCGTCACCAGCGCCTCGTCCGTGACCCAGTGCGGGGCCAGCGGGTATTCCCCGCACTCCCCCTCCAGGTAAGACAGGACCTCCCGGTTGCGCTCGTCCATGCCGAGCGCCCGGGGCGCGCCGGTGAACCCGACATACTCCAGGTGGCGCAGCAGCGCATGCACGGACGGGGTCCACGGGCCGGCGTTGCGCCGAACGGTGTCGCCGACCCGGACGACGGTGCTGACGTTCCCGCCGTGCAGCGGGATCTCCTGCGAAGTCACGTACGGTCTCCCGAGGCCCGGCGCCGGGTGGCGGTCCTCGCGCCACCCGGCGTAGGCGCGATCGTCACTGGTCACTGCGAGGTTACGCGTCGCGGGCGAGCGGCTCGGTGCCGAGCAGCGCGTCCACGAACTGCGCCGGGTCGAACGGGGCCAGGTCGTCCTTGCCCTCGCCGAGGCCGACCAGCTTGACGGGGATGCCGAGCTTGCGCTGCACGGCGATCACGATGCCGCCCTTGGCGGTGCCGTCGAGCTTGGTCAGCACCACGCCGGTCACGTTGACCACCTCGGTGAAGACCCGGGCCTGCTCCAGGCCGTTCTGGCCGGTCGTGGCATCGAGCACCAGCAGGGTCTCGTCGATCGGCCCGTGCTTCTCCACGACCCGCTTGACCTTGCCCAGCTCGTCCATCAGGCCGACCTTGTTCTGCAACCGGCCGGCGGTGTCGATCAGCACCGTGTCGACGCCGGTGTCGATGCCGCGCTTCACCGCGTCGAACGCGACGCTGGCCGGGTCGGCGGCCTCCGGCCCGCGGACGGTCTCCGCGCCGACCCGGCCGCCCCACGTCTCCAACTGGTCGGCGGCGGCGGCGCGGAACGTGTCCGCCGCGCCGAGCAGCACGCTGCGGCCGTCGGCGACCAGCACCCGGGCGATCTTGCCGCAGGTGGTGGTCTTGCCGGCCCCGTTGACGCCGACCACCAGCACCACCGCCGGCACCCCGTCGGACGGCGCGGTGCGCAGCGACCGGTCCAGGGCCGGGTCGAGGGCCTCGACCAGCTCGGCGGCGAGCAGGGCGCGCAGCTCGTCGACGGTGCGGGTGCCGAGCACCCGGGTCCGCTCCCGCAGCCGGTCGACGATCTGGCGGGTCGCGTCGATGCCGACGTCGGCGGTGATCAGGCTGTCCTCGATCTCCTCCCAGGTGTCCTCGTCGAGCCGGTCCCGGCTGAGCAGGCCGAGCAGGCCCTTGCCGAAGGCGTTCTGCGAGCGGGACAGCCGGGACCGCAGCCGCACCAGCCGGCCGGCGGTCGGCTCGGGCACCTCGACGGCGGGCGGCGCCTCCACCACGGGCGAGGGCTCGACCAGGATCCCCGTGGAAAGGTCCGTCTCGGGCGCCTCGACGGGCGGCCCGGCGAGGTCCCGGCCGGCGCGGGTGTCCACCTCCGTCTCCGGCAGCGGCGGTTGCGGACGCCGGCGCAGCCGCGGCACCACCAGCCCGAGGCCGCCGAGGATCAGCACGCCGAGCAGGGCGAGCGCGATGAGGAGGTATTCCGTCATGCCGAAATCCTGTCAGATGCCGGCGACGACGTCCCAGCCACCGCTGCCGACGGGGGTGCGAGCTGCGGGTACGCTCGCGGCGGCCAGGGGTGGCGCGACGGCCGGCCGGGTAGAAATGATGAGATCGTCTCGTCCTCCTGGAGGTTCCCCATGCCGGCTCCCCGCCTGCTCATCGGCCCGCTGCTGCGCCGGGTCGTCGGCACGCGGGCCACCGTCTGGGTGGAGACCAGCGCGCCCGCGACGGTCCGGGTCCGCACGGCCGACGGCGCCGAGGGCACGGCGGCCACCTTCTCCGCGTACGACCACCACTACGCGCTCGTCGTCGTCGAGGGGCTCGCCCCCGGCAGCGCGACGACGTACGAGGTGCTGCTCGACGACGAGGTGGCCTGGCCGGAGCCCCGCTCCGCCTTCCCGCCCAGCGTGATCCGCACCCGGGCCGCCGACGACCGGGACCAGCCGGTGCGCCTGGTCTTCGGCTCCTGCCGGGAGACCACCCAGCACTCCACCGCCCGCAAGCTGCCCCCCGACGCGCTCGACGCGTACGCCCGGCGGTTGATGGCCGACCCCGACCTGGCCGCCGCCCAGCCCGACCTGCTGGTGCTGCTCGGCGACCAGGTCTACGCCGACGAGACCTCGCCGACGGTGCGGCGGCTGCTCAAGCGGCGGCGCAGGCGGCCGGAGGGCGCACCGGCGACGCAGGTGGTCAGCTTCGACGAGTACACCAAGCTCTACCTGGAGTCGTGGCGCGACCCGGAGATCCGCTGGCTCTTCTCCACCGTGCCCAGCGTGATGATCTTCGACGACCACGAGGTGATCGACGACTGGAACACCTCCGCGTCGTGGCGCGACGACATGCGCGCCCAACCCTGGTGGGCCGAGCGGATCGGCAGCGGCCTGGCCTCCTACTGGGTCTACCAGCACCTGGGCAATCTCGCCCCCGACGAGATCGCCGCCGACCCCGTGTACGCGAAGGTCACCGCCGCCGCCCCGGACGCCACCGAGGTCCTGCGCGAGTTCGGCGCCCGGGTCGACCGGGAGGCCGACGAGGCGCACGACACCGAGCGCTGGCGCGCCGTGCAATACCAGTGGAGCTACGCCCTGGACCTGGGGCGCACGCGGCTGGTGATGCTGGACAACCGGTGCAGCCGGGTGCTGGAGCGGGGCCACCGGGCGATGCTGCCGCCCGGCGAGTGGTCCTGGTTCCTCGACCGGGCGCACGGCGTCTACGACCACCTCGTCGTCGGCGCGTCGCTGCCCTGGCTGCTGCCGCCCGGCATCCACCACGTCGAGGCGTGGAACGAGAAGCTCGCCGACTCCCGGCACCGCTGGGTGGCCGCCTTCGCCGAGCGGCTGCGCCGGGCGCTCGACCTGGAGCACTGGGCGGCGTTCCGGCGTTCCTTCGACGCCCTCGGCGCGCTCTTCGCGCGGCTGGGCAGCGGCCCGGCCGGGCACACCGGCGACCGGGTCGGCGCGGGGCCGGCGTACCCCCCGCCGGCGTCGATCAGCGTGCTCTCCGGGGACGTGCACCACTCGTACGTGGCCCGGGCCCGCTTCGCCGACCCGGGGGTGCGCACCCCCGTGCACCAGCTCACCTGCTCGCCGATCCACAACCAGGTGCCGGCGGCGATGCGCCCGCTGATGCGGCTGGGCTGGTCGCCGGGGCCGGCCGGGGCCGCCCGCGCGCTGGCCCGCTGCGCCGGGGTACGCCGCCCGAGCGTGCGCTGGCGCAAGCTGGCCGGCCCGTTCTTCGGCAACGCGGTGGCCACCCTCGCCCACACCGGCCGCACCGCCGACGTGACGATCGAGGGCACCACCGGCGACGGACGCCTGCGCACGGTTTTCCGAAGGCGGCTCGCCTCCGAGGGCTGAGCCCGTCGCGCCCGTACCCTTGCGGCGTGGACGATCATTCCCCGGAAACCCTGCGGTTCGTCGAGCACGAGTTGACCGCGCTGCTGCGCCGGGGCCGCTCGCTCTCCTTCGAGGTCGCCCGCGAGGTGCACCCCAACCTGGACCAGAACGCGTACGGGCTGCTGCTGTGGCTGCGCCGGTCGGACGCGACCCGGCTGACCGACCTGGCCGCCCGGCTCGGGATCAGCAAGGGGACCCTGAGCCGGCAGATCAACGGCCTGGAGGCGCTCGGGCTGGTGCGCCGGGAGCCGGAGCCGGAGGACCGGCGGGCGTGGCGGCTCACCCTGACCGAGGAGGGGCAGCGCCGGTTCGACGCCGCCCGGGCGACCCGGCTCGCCCTGTTCCGGCGCATAGTGGAGAGCTGGTCGAGACGGGACGTGGAGGACTTCGGCCGCCTCCTGCGCCGCTTCAACGACGCCCTCGACTGATTCCCTATCGGGGATCGGTTGTCAAGATGCCGGCTGGCTTGACCGTGTAGGTGGGCTGGTTGGAGGATCGTTGGTGGGGAAGGTCGCCTCG
>NZ_JBIARA010000027.1:0-30716 GCF_042889525.1 Micromonospora sp. NPDC002575
GAACAACACCCCGACGTCACCACCGCCATCGTCACCCGCCACGAAGACCACCACACCACCCGCCTCATCGGCTACGTCACCGGACGCGACGGACGTACGCCATCGGTGCCCGCGCTGCGCGAGCACGCGGCGACTGTGCTGCCGTCCTACATGGTGCCGGCCGTCATCATCGTCCTCGACCGGTTCCCCGTCGGCGGCACCGGCAAGATCAACCGCAACGCCCTGCCCGCCCCCGACGCCCAGCGCCCCGACGTCGGCGTCGACTACGCCGCGCCCGCCACCGCCGACGAGCGGCTCGTCGCCACGGCCTTCGCCACCGTCCTCGGCATCGACCGGGCCGGCGTCCACGACAGCTTCTTCGACCTCGGCGGCACCAGCCTCCAGTCCGCCGCCCTCGCCGCCGCCCTCGACGAGGCCACCGACGCCGTCGTCCCCGTCTCCCAGATCCGCCGCACCCCCACCCCGCGCGCGCTCGCCGCCTGGCTCGCCGCCGCGCCGCGCCGCCCCCGGGTGGAGCCGGAACCGTCGAGTGTCGCGCGCTCCGGGCCGGCGAAGCCGGTGCCGCTGACGCTGTCGGTCGCCAAGTGCGTCTGGCTCCCCTTCGAGCTGGTCTGCCCGACCACCTGGTGGGTGGAGGGCGACCTCAATCTGCGGGCGCTGATGGCCGCGCTCGGCGACCTGCACCGCCGACACGAAGCCCTCCACGCCCGCTACCGACGCACCGACCCACCCGTCGCGATCATCCCGCCCAACCCCGGCATGCCCCAACTGCTCCTGCTCACCGACGCCACCACCACCCAGGACGCCCTCGACCAACTCGCCAACGCCGTCCAACAACCCCTCGACTACACCCAAGGCCGCAACTGGCGCACCGCCCTCATCCGCGACCGCTCCACCAACCGCACCCTCCTCGGCATCGGCATCCACCACATCGCCTTCGACGGCTGGTCCCACACCCTCCTCGTCCGCGACCTCACCCACGCCTACACCGCCCGCGCCAACGGCAAGGCCCCCGAATGGGACCGGCCCGCACCCACCCTGCGCCAGAGCTACGACGAATACACCCGGCTCCACGACGCGGCCGACCTGCCCGCCCAACGCGCATACTGGCGCACCCAACTCCACGGCCTCCCCCGGCAGGGCGACGGCGAGCTGAAGGTGCCGCTGGAGCAGGCCCTCGCCTGGGGACCCAAGGCCGGGCACATCCTCACCGTCAGCCCGCAGGTCCTCCAGCAGTGGGACCGGGCCGCCCGGGAACACCGGTTCAGCCGCTCCAGCTACTTCCTCGCCGCCTTCGCCACCGCCCTGCGCGCCGTACACCGACAGGACGACATCGGCCTGCTCATGATCGTGGCCAAGCGCGGCAGCCGCGTGCTCGACTCCGCGTTCACCACCCGGATCAACTCCAACTGCGTGCGGGTCCGCTTCCGGCCCGGGCAGGATCTGATCCGGCACGTCCAGCAGACCGTCGACGAGCTGATGGCCGCCCAGGACGTCCCGTTCTCGGAGAGCGCCGCGGACCCGGCCGTCGGGCTGCCCAGCGAGGTGGTCGCCGGCCTGCCCGGCTTCGCCTACCAGGACAACGTGGTGCTCCCGCTGGAGCTGCCCGGCTGCCGCACCGAGGAGGTCGTCGAGCCGTACGCCCGGGAGGTGATGAGCGGGCTCACCGTCGAGGCGATCCCCCGCCACGCCGATGCCCTGCTGCGCATCACGATCCGCACCGACCTGCTGCCGTTCGCCCTCGCCGAGGAGCTGGGCGACCACATGCTGCGCTTCCTCGAAGCGGGCCCCCAGATCACCGGCCCGGCGCGCTGACGGCCCCGCCCCCGTCCGGCCCCGGGCGGTCGACGGCCCGCCGGTGCCGGTCGACCGCCCGGGCGTGCGCGTGGGCGAGCAGCCGGTCCACCTCGGGGAGCAGGTCGACGCCGGGCCGCAGCACGCACGCCCAGCCGTGCAGGGCGTACGCGGGGTGCGGCAGGACCTCGCCCTGCCGGGTGAAGTCGATGCCGGCCCGGTGCTCGGGGAAGCGCGCGGGCGGGTAGCCGAACCGGCGCTGGAACTCCGCGCGGCCCAGCTCGACGTTGAGGCGGTACGTGTCGGGCCGGTCGAGGTGCGAGTCCGCGTCGAACCCGGGTGTGTCGTGGGCGACGATCGTGGCGAACGGCCGGCGGCGGTCCGGGCCGACGAAGAAGAACCGCTCGCCCCAGCTGGCCCGGGGGGCGCCCGACGCCGCATCGGCCCGCACCTGCGTGACGTCGGGCAACGCGAGGATCCGCTGGGCGAGTTCGGCTTCGGTCGGGACGCGGGTGGCGGGGGCGCTCGGGGGAGGCTGAGTCATGACCTCTACCGTATCGTTGAACTCCCTTGTGAAGCTCGGGCCAGGATCCCACCGGACGAGCCGGCGGCAAGTGTCAAACGGGAGGACAGGTGCGCAGGAGCTCCTACCGGCCGGCGGACCTCGCGCGCGAGCACGGCATCTCGACGCAGACCGTCCGCAACTACGAGCGCGACGGGGTGCTGCCCCCGGCCCGGCGCACGCCCAGCGGCTACCGCGCCTACACCGCCACCCACGTCAGGGCGCTGCGCGCCTATCTGGCGCTGATCCCGGCGCACGGTTACGCCACCAGCGGCGAGATCATGCGCGCCGTCAACGCCGGTGACCTGGACACCGCCCTGCGGGCGATCGACCGCAGCCACGCCCAGTTGCTGCGCGACCGGGAGACGCTCGACGCCGTCGAGGTGGCCGTGGGCCTGCTCACGCAACCAACGGCGACGCACCGACCCGACCCGCCGCCGACGACCCGATCCGACAGGCCACCGGCGGGCCGACCCGACCGGCCGCTGACGATCGGCGGCCTCGCCCGCCGGATCGGCGTGACCCCGGCGGCCCTGCGCAAGTGGGAAGGGGCCGGCATCCTCGCGCCGGGCCGGGGCCAGGCCACCGGCTACCGCCTCTACTCGGCCGACGACGTGCGCGACGCCGAGCTGGCCCACCTGCTGCGGCGCGGCGGCTACCGGCTGGACCACATCGCCACGGTCGTGCGGCAGGTGCGCGACGCCGCCGGCACCGAGCCGCTGGCCGAGTCCCTGGCGAACTGGCGGCGGCGGCTCACCGACCGGGGCCGGGCCATGCTCACCGCCGCCGTGCGGCTCGCGGAGCACCTGTCCCCGCCGGACGACTGACCCGCGCGGCGCGCGGCCGGGTCACGCGTCGGGGCAGCGCTTGGACAGGGCGTAGCGCAGCAGGACGACGTCGCCGATCTGGCGGACCTCCGCCAGGCCCGCGCGGCGGCCGGGGTGCCACGGGAACCGGCCGTCGCCGGGAAAGCGCGGCGCGCGGCGGTCACCGACGAAGAACGGGGCGACCACCAGGTGCAGCTCGTCGGCGAGGCCCGCGCCGAGGAACAGGGCGTGCACGGCCGCGCCGCCCTCCACCATGAGCCGGCGCACCCCCCGGGCGGCCAGGTCGGCCAGCACCCGGCAGGGGTCGACCGGGTCGCCGCCGTCGGCGACGGCGGCCAGGCCGTCGAGCCGGTGCCGGGTCTGCGCCAGCACGGACGTGGCGCAGTAGACGACCCGGTCGGCGTCGCCGACGGTGAAGAACCGGGCCGCCGGGTCGAGGTCGCCGCTCGCGGTGACGGTCACCTTCGTCGGCGACGGCGGCAGGCCGCGGGCGGTCCGCTCCATGCGGCGCTGCGGCGAGCGGATCACCAGGCGCGGGTCGTCGGCCCGGACGGTGGCCGCGCCGACGAGGATCGCGTCGCACCCGGCCCGCACGGCGTCGACCCGGTCCAGGTCCGCCTCGTTGGACAGCAGCAGCCGCTGGTCGCTGGCGTCGTCGATGTAGCCGTCGATCGACATGGCGCAACTGAGCAGCACGTACGGCCGGCGCGTGGCGGGCGCGCCGGCGGCCGGCGCGGCGTCCTGCGGGGTCGGCGCGGCGGCGGTCACCGGACGAACGGGAGGTCGATGGTGTGGGCGGCGCGGTCCACCTTGGCCGCGAGGTAGCCGGCGTTGGCCTCGGACAGGTGCAGCCCGGTGGGCACCCGCTCGGCCACCTCGATGCCGAGCCGGCGCAGCTGGTCGGCCTTGTCCGGGTTGTTGCTGAGCAGGGCCACCCGGCCGACGCCGAGGGCCGCCAGCATCTGCGCGGCGACGGTGTAGTCCCGCTCGTCCGCGCCCCGCCCCAGCGCCAGGTTCGCCTCGTAGGTGTCCAGCCCGGCGTCCTGGAGGGCGTACGCGTCGAGCTTCGCGTACAGGCCGATGCCCCGCCCCTCCTGGCGCAGGTAGAGCAGGAGCCCGCCGGCGTCGGCGATCCGCTCGACCGCCTCGCGCAACTGCGGCCCGCAGTCGCACCGCTGGCTGCCGAACACGTCCCCGGTCAGGCACTCGCTGTGCGGGCGGACCAGCGGGGGCGACCCGCCGGCGGCGGCCCGGTCCAGCGCGACCGACCAGTCACCGAGCCCGAACGCGAGGTGTTCCCGGCCGTCGGCGAGCCCGTGGAACGAGAACACCCGGGCGGTGGCGGCGTAGCCGTCGGGGAAGCGCAGCGGGACCGTCACCTGGGTCCGGATGGTCGCGACGGGCAGTGTTTGGGACATCGATCTCCTTCGTCGGACGGTCAACCGTGCACGCCGGTGCGCGCCGGACGCGACGCCCACCGGGCGGCGCGGGCGGTGGCGACGGGGGCCGGGGGCACGACGCCGGCCACAACGGGCGGCGGAAGCCGGCGGGCCAGCAGCACCAGACCGCCGGGCAGGCTCGCGACCAGCGCCAACGCCCCGTACACGGTGGCCGCGGCGACGCCTTGGGCGGCGGTCAGGCCGGCGGCGGCGAACGCCCACGCGGCCACCCCCTCGCGCGGCCCGAACCCGCCCACGTTCAGCGGCAGGATCATCGCGAGCAGCGCGAGCAGCGTCAGCGGCAGCAGCCGGGACAGCGGCGCGTCGACGCCCGCGGTGCGGGCCGCGACGACGAACGTGGCCAGGTGGCCCGCCAACACCACGGCGGAGGCGACCAGCACACCGGCCCAGCTCCGGCGGCCCAGCACGCCGGAGCGGACGTCGGCCACGGCGGTGCGCAGCGCCCGCGCCCACCCCGACGCCCCCGACCGGGGCGCGACGCGGCCCAGCAGCACCGCGCCCAGCGCGGCGGCGGCCACCAGCGCCGCCACCGCCGGCAGGTGCGGTCGCGCCGGCGACGGGAACGCGGCCAGCACGCCCACCGCCAGGACCACCGTGACCGCCTGGCCCGCCGTGCGTTCCCAGACCACGGCCCGCACGCCCCGGCTGACGTCCCCGCAGTCGCGGCCGTGGCGCACCGCGCGGTCGACGTCGCCGAGCACCCCGCCGGGCAGGGTGGAGTTGAGGAACGCGGCCCGGTAGCAGTGCGCCACCGCCTCACGCAGCGGCAGCCGGACGCCCAGCCCGGCGGCGACCAGGCTCCACCGCCACGCGGCGCAGCTGGTGGTGACCAGCCCGATGCCCAGCGCCGCCGCGACGGCCGCGCCGTCGATCAGCCGCAGCCCGGCGACGAACGGGCCGCTGCCCAGCCGCCACAGCAGGGCCGCCAACACGGCGACCCCGGCGAGGGCGCGCGCCCACCCCCAGAACGACCGGGGCAGCCGGCCGCCCCGCGCGGCGGGCGACGCGGCCGGTTCCGTGCTCGCTGGCAAACCCGGTCCTCCCTGCGCGGTCGTCTTCCTGGCCGGGTTCACGTGTGGCACGCCCGGATGGTTCATCCGCAGCCGGCGAGCAGGTCGGTGTGGTCGACCAGGACGTCGAGCGTAGCGGCGCGGGCGGCGGCCCGCCGGGTTCGGCCGTACGCCGTGGTGCGCCCGGTCAGCTCGGGCCGCTGCTCGCGGGCGGCGCCCAGCCAGCCGGTGAACCACTCGGCCGTCAGCCCGGCGGATTCCGGGCCGAGCCGCCACGGGCTGGGCCGGGTCAGCACGTCGACGCCACGGCGGGCGAACGCGGCCACGCAGGCGGCGACGGCGTCGGGGCCGAGCAGCGCGCCCCGGCCGGGTACGACGCGCCGCTGGTGGTCGTCGAACGCGGCGGCGACCTCGGCGTCCAGCGGGTCGGCGGGGGTCAGCCGCACCCGGCCGACCACGGTGAGGGTGAACAGGGTGGGCCGGCCGGCGCAGGCCGCGACGATCCGCTCGACCTCCTCGGCGGTGAGCATGTCCAGCAGCGCCGACGCGGTGACCAGGGACGCGTCGGCGAGGTCGGCGGCGGACAGCCGGGTGATGTCGGCCCGCCGGGTCTCCACGGTGACCGCGCCGCCGCCCTCGGCGGCGAGGCCCGCCAGGGCGGCCCGGGCCCGCTCCAGCAGGCCGGGGTCGCGGTCGTAGAGCACCCAGTGCTGCGGTCCGGGCAGCCGGGGGGCCAGCCAGCGGCCCATCGACCCGGTGCCGGCGCCCAGGTCGTGGATCACGACCGGCCGGTCGCCGGCGAGGCGTCGGCGCACCGGCGTCAGCAGGTCCGCCGCGCGGGCCGCCGCGTCGGCGGGCTCCCGCAGCCGCAGCCAGGCGGCGAAGGCGGCGGTGTCGTCGCCGTCGCTCATGTGCCCCGCCGCGCCGCCGCGGCCGTCGCGCGTCGGGGCCGTCGGGTCGTCGGTGCCGTGACCGTCGCGCGGGCGGACCATCGGCTCCTCGGTGCCGTGGCCGCCGCGCGGGCGGACCATCGGGCCCCCGCCGCCGTGGGCGTCGCTCATGCCGCCGCTCCCTTCAGGACCGCCGCGAGGATGGTGGTGGTGGCCGACCAGTCGGCCAGGGCCGGCCGGCGGGCGCGGGCGGCGCGGCGCAGCCGCTCCCGCAGGCCGGCGTCGCCGAGCCAGGCGCGCAGCGCCCCGGCCAGCGCCGCCGGGTCGTCGGGCGGCACCAGCAGGCCGGGTCGTTCGCCGTCGGGTGCGCGGCCCAGCGCCTCGGGCACGCCGCCGACGTCGGTGGCCAGCGCCGGGATGCCCCGCGCGAGGGCCTCGGTGACGACCATCCCGTACGTCTCGCCGCGCGAGGCCAGCACCAGCAGGTCGGCGGCGGCGTACGCGGCGGCCAGGGCGGGACCGGTGCGCGGCCCGAGCAGCCTGACCCGCCCGGTCAGGCCGGACCCGGCGGCCTGCCGGCGCAGCCGCCGCACGTGGGCGGGGTCGCGGGTCAGCGTGCCGACGCAGGCGCACCGCCACGGCCGGTCCGCCACCGCCGCCAGGGCGGACAGCAGCACGTCGTGCCCCTTGTGCGGGGCGACGGCCGCGACGCAGAGCAGCGCCGTTCCGGCGGCCGTGCCGGCGGCCACCGGGGCGGGGTCGACCCCCGGCACGGCGACGTGGACCCGGCCGGCGGGCAGCCCGTACCGGTCGAGCAGCCGGCAGCGGGTCCACTCGCTGGTGGCGACGACGGCCGTGGCGGCGGCCAGGGCGCGGGCCTCGGCGGCGTCGTCGCGCGGCATGTGCACCAGCACGACGAGCCGCAGCCGGTCGGCCTGCGCCCCCAGCTCCTGCGGCGTGACCGAGGCCACGAGGCCGTCGAGGAGCACCACCGCGCCGTCGGGCAGGGCGGCGAGCCGGGCGGCCAGGTCGGCCCGCGCGGCCCGGCCGGGCGTCGGCCAGTCGCCGGGCACGGGATGCTCGTGGACCCGCCAGCCGGCGGCGGCCAGCCCGGCGCAGACCCGGCGGTCGTAGTGGTTGCCGCCGCTGGGCGTGGCCGGGTCGTCGATGTCACCGGGGAGCACCACGTGCACCTCGGGACGGGCGGCGGCGGGGACGCCCGCCACCGCCGCCCCGCCGGCCGGGACGCCGCCGCCCGGGGCCGGGGCTGTCACAGGGGCCGCTCGTAGCTGGCCCAGGCGACGTGGGACTCGTGCAGGGTGACGGTGATCCCGGCCAGGTCCCGCGCGCCCGCGCCGAGGTCGCCGGCGTGCACCCGGTCGGCGAGCCGGTCGGCGACCGTGCGGGCCAGCACCTCCGTGGTGGTGTTCACCCCGGCGAACGCGGGCTCGTCGTCGAGGTTGCGGTAGGTCAGCTCGCCGAGGACGGCGCGTAGCTGCTCGGTGGCCAGGCCGATGTCGACGACGATGCCGTCGGCGTCCAGGTCGGGGCGGCGGAACGTGGCGTCGACGACGAACGTGGCCCCGTGCAGGCGCTGCGCCGGGCCGAAGACGTCCCCGCGGAAGCTGTGGGCGATCATCATGTGATCGCGGACGGTCACACTGAACACGGGTCACTCTCCTGGTAGGTGATGAGGTGGCACAGGGCGGGCAGGCTGCCGTCGGCGAGGCCGGCGAGCACCCTGGGCAGTTCCGCGAACGGCGAGCTGCCGGTGATCAGCGCGTCGAACGCGGGGTCGGCGAGCAGTTCCAGGGCGAGGGCAAGGCGGTCGGCGTACGTGCGGCTGCCCCGGCGGGCCGGGGCGACCATGCCCACCTGGCTGCTGCGCACGGTCAGCCGGCCGGAGTGGAACGCCCCGCCCAGCGACAGCCGCACCGCGCGGTCGCCGTACCAGCTCAGCTCCAGCGCCGTGCCCTCCGGGGCGAGCAGTTCCAGGGACCGCTGCAACCCCTCGGAGGTGGCGCTGGCGTGCACCACCAGGTCGCGTCCGCCGGTGGCCCGCTCGGGGGTGGCGAAGTCGACGCCGAGCGCGGCGGCGACGGCGGCCCGGCCGGAGTCGGCGTCGACCAGCTCGACCCGCACCCCGGGGAAGCGGGCGAGCAGCGCGGCGACGCCGCAGCCCACCATGCCCGCGCCGACGACGCTCACCCGGTCGCCGACCAGCGGCGGGGCGTCCCACAGGGCGTTCACGGCGGTCTCCACGGTGCCGGCGAGCACCGCGCGGGCCGCCGGCACCGTGGCGGGCACCGGCACCACCGCCGAGGCGGGCACGACGTACGCGCTCTGGTGCGGGTGCAGGCAGAACACGGTCCGCCCGCGCAACTCGGCCGGGCCCTGCTCGACGACGCCGACGCTGAGGTAGCCGTACTTCACGGGGGCCGGGAAGTCGCCCTCCTGGAACGGGGCGCGCATCGTGGTGTGCTGGTCGACCGGGACCCGGCCGGCGAAGACGAGGGTCTCGGTGCCCCGGCTGACCCCCGAGTAGCGGGCCCGCACCAGCACCTCGTCGGGGCCGGGGTCGGGCAGCGCCGCCGGCCGGATCTCTCCCGCCCCGGGCTCACGCAGCCAGAACGCGTACGCCTCGCCGGTCACCGGAGGGTCCTCGTCGTCACGTCGTCCTCCTCGGGTCGCCCGCCGCGCCGAACCGTTCGGCCGGATTCTCCGTGTTGTCTGTCGACAGCCCGTCCAACAGCAGTCGCTCGATCATCAAACACGGAGGCACGGTGCGCAGGGTTCAACACGGTCCGCTGGCGGGACTGGTCAGCCTGTTCGTCCTGCTGGCGGGGATCGGCGCGACCGTCGGCCTCGGCCCGGCGGGCTGGCTCGCCGGCACGGCGTACGGAATGGTCCTGTGCGGGCTGCTCGCCCGGGCGCTGCGCCGGGCGGGCGAATCCGGCCTGGGGCCGGCGGACGTGGTGACGTTGGGCCGGGCGATCCTGATCGGCGGGGTGACGGCGCTGGTGGCCGACGGGTTCACCCGGGCCGCGCCGGTGCCGCTGCTGGTCGGTCTCGCCGCCGTGGCGCTGCTGCTCGACGCCGTCGACGGGCAGGTGGCGCGGCGCACCGGCACCGAGAGCGACCTCGGGGCCCGGTTCGACATGGAGGTCGACGCGTACCTCATCCTGCTGCTGGGCGTGCACCTGGCGCCCACGGCCGGGGTGTGGGTGCTCGCCCTGGGCGCGATGCGGTACGCCTTCGTGGCGGCCGGCTGGACGTCGCCGTGGCTGCGTGGCTCGCTGCCGCCGCGGCGGTGGCGTAAGGTCGTCGCCGCGCTCCAGGGCATCGTCCTGGTCGTCGCCGCGGCCGGGGTCCTGCCGCAGGTCGGGGCGACGGTGCTGCTGGCCGGGGCGTTCGCGCTGCTCGTCGAGTCCTTCGGGCGCGACGCCGGGTGGCTGTGGCGGCACCGCCCGGTCGCCGGGCGCGACGGCGCGGCCCTGCGCCGGGACGACCCGGTCCGGGTGCCGGCCCACCTGCCGGCCTGACCGCCCGCCCCCGCACCGGAGAGAAGACGACGTGACGAACCACACGGACGACCCGACCGACGCCACCGGCGAGGGCCAGCGCGCGGCGGACGACGCGGGCCGGCCGGTCGCCGCCGCGGGGCGCGGCCGACGGGTCCGCCGGGCCGTTGCCGGCGCCCTCGCCGCCCTGCTGGTGGCCGCCGCCCTCACCGCGCCGGACCAGCTACGGGAGCTGAGCCCGGCGGCGTTCCTGCGGCTGCCCGTCGAGGCCCTGATCGTCGCCGCCGGGCTGCTCGCCCTGCCGCCGCGCCCCCGCCGGGTGGTCGCCGCGCTGACCGGGGCCGCCCTGGGGCTGGTCACCGTGGTCAGGCTCACCGACCTGGGCTTCCAGGTCGCCTGGGACCGCCCCTTCGACGTGGTGTCGGACTGGGTGCTGTTCGACGACGCGTACGCGTTCCTCGCCGGCTCGATCGGCCGGGCCGGGGCGGTCGGCGTCGCCGTGGGCGTGGCGCTGCTCGCCGTGGGCCTGCTCGTGGCCCTGGCACTGGCCACGCTGCGCCTGGCCGCGCTGCTCGCCCGGCACGACACCGGGGCGAGGAGGGCCGTCGCGGCGCTGACCGTCGGCTGGGTCGCCTGCGCCGCCTTCGGGGTGCGGATCGTGCCCGGGGTGCCGGTGGCCGACAGCGGCGCGACCGCCATGGTGCGCTACCACGCGGTCCAGGTGCGCGGCGGGCTGTCCGACGGTGACGTGTTCGCCGCCGAGGTCGCCGCCGACCCGTTCCGCGACACCCCGGGCGACCAGTTGCTGACCGCGCTGCGCGGCAAGGACGTCGTCGTCGCGTTCGTGGAGAGCTACGGCCGCGATGCGGTGGAGGAGCCGGAGTTCGCGCAGGTCGGTGCGGTGCTCGACGAGGGCGCGCGGCGGCTGCGGGCGGCCGGGTTCGCCTCCCGCAGCGCGTACCTCACCTCGCCGACGGCGGGCGGCGGAAGCTGGCTGGCCCACGCCACGCTGCTGTCCGGGCTGTGGATCGACAGCCAGCAGCGGCACCGCACCCTGCTCGCCACGGACCGGCTCACCCTCGGCGGGGCGTTCCAGCGGGCGGGCTGGCGGACCGTCGGGGTGATGCCCGGCGCCCTGGCCGACTGGCCGGAGGGGAAGTTCTACGGCTACGACCAGTTCTACCCGGCCCGGGAGCTGGGCTACCAGGGGCCGAAGCTGGGCTACTTCCTCATGCCGGACCAGTACGCGCTGTCGGCGTTGCAGCGCCGCGAGCGGTCGGCCCCCGGCCACCCGCCGGTGATGGCCGAGATCCCGCTGACCTCCAGCCATTCCCCGTGGACGTCGTTTCCCCGGGTCATCGACTGGGACGACGTGGGCGACGGCTCGGTCTACCACCGCAACTCGGCGGTGGCCGACGTCGGCGGCAAGCCGGTGCGCCGCACCGCCGGCCAGATCCGCGCGGACTACCGGCGCACCATCGAGTACACGCTGAAGTCGCTGATCTCCTACGTGGAGACCTACGGCGACGACGACCTGGTGCTGGTCTTCCTCGGCGACCACCAGCCCTCACCGGTCGTCACCGGCGAGGACGCCAGCCGGGACGTGCCGGTCACCGTCGTGGCCCGCGACCCGACGGTGCTCGACCGGATCGACGGCTGGCAGTGGCAGGACGGGCTGCGGCCCGGACCGGGCGCGCCGGTGTGGCGGATGGACAGCTTCCGGGACCGCTTCCTCACGGCGTTCGGGTCCCGGCCCGGGCCGGGAACGTCCGCGCCGCCGGCCGCCGCTCCGCGCTGACCCGGGCGCACGCCCAGGTCAGGCGGCCTCCCGCCCGGTGCGCGGGTGCTCGGGCCGGGCCGGCGCGGCGACCCGGGGGCGGGGCGCGGGGGCCTGCGCTTGCGCGGCGGCGTCGCCCCGGGCCAGCCGCATGGCGCGCTCGGCGTTCACCAGCGGGTCGCACGGGGCCGGCCGGCCGCCGCAGAGCAGGTTCTGGCAGCGGCCGGCGGCGTCTGGGCGGTGGGCCTCGGCGACGTCGTACGCCAGCCGCCACAGCAGCGTGTCCGCCACGTCGCTCGGCGGAGCCGTGTCGTGACTGGACCGGTGGTGCGTTGTGCCGGACACGCGGGAACCCCTCTCGTCGTCGTTACCCGAACAGGTTGACCGGCATCCCGGCCCGCTAAACCCGCCCCGGGCAGGCGATTGATCACACCCCGCCGATTGTCGTTCCCCGACGCAAACGCGTTGCCGGCGTCGCATTGCGGCACCCTGGCCCGCCGCCGGCCCGCCCCGGTGCGGGGGCGGGCCGGCGGTCGGCGCGGGCGGTCAGCGCCGGCGGCCGTACGCGCCCGCGACGAGCGACACGCCGATCGCGGCGAAGGCGACCTGGATGAACAGTTCGATCCAGTCGACGCCCGCCGTGTCGTCGACCCCGAGCACGCCGGCGACGAGGGTGCCGAGGATCGCGGCCACCACGCCGATCAGCAGGGTGAGCCAGATCGGGATGCTCTGCTTGCCGGGCACGACCAGCCGGCCCAGCGCGCCGATGATCAGACCGATGATGATGGCGGTGAAGAAACCGGTGACTTCCACGGGGCCGTTCCTCTCGAGGGGTTGTCGCGTGCACCCCCACGGTGCCCCCGGCGGACGTGGCGGCAAACCCGCCGCCACCCGGCCGGCGGATTCTTCACACGACTGTCATGGTCCCGCGCGGCAACCGTCATGCCGCCGGCCGGGCGGCGGTCAGCCGGCCGAGTGGGCGTACCGGGCGGCCCGCTCGGCGAGCCACAGCCAGCGGCGCTGCACCTCCCCGCCGGTCGCCGCGACCATGGCGAGGGCGTCGCCGCGCACGGCGGTCAGGGCCGCCGCGTCGGCCGCCGGGTCGTCGAGCAGGGCCGCGCCGTCGCGGAACGCCTCGGCCTCCGCCGAACCGCCGAAGCGGGGGGCGACCTCGTCGCGCCAGAAGTCCGCCCAGGCCAGCTCCGGGTTCCAGGAGAACCGGGCGTACGCCAGGTAGCTGATCTCGTTGGTCGGGTGGTAGGCCGCCGCCTCGGCGAAGATGGTCAGCCCCCGCATCCCGGCCGCGCCACAGCGGGCCGCCATGTCGGCGTACATCTCGGGCACCCAGGAGTGGCGCTGCCGGTTCCACTGCGACCCGGCGTGGGTGCGCAGCACGTTCGTGGTGTGCGGCAGCCGGTCGACGTGGGCGGAGGTGAGCCGGTCGCGGTGGTCGTGCCAGAAGCCCCGGTTCACGCAGTACTGGTAGGCGACGTCGTCGGGCAGGTCGGCCAGGGGCTGCTGCGCGTCGAGGTCGAAGATGTTGTCCCAGTAGACCTCGACGAGGTGGCGCAGCGGCACCCCGGCCGGGCCGGGGCGGCGGGCGGTCTCCAGCAGGGTCGGGTAGACCGCCCGCATCGCCTCGTACGACCAGGAGGTGCGCTCGCCGCCGGTGCGCTGGGCGCAGCGGGCGCAGGCGCAGCTTCCGTAGTCGCCGGTCTCGAAGTTGATCCCGCCGACGGGCAGGGTGTCCAGCAGCCAGTCGATGGCGTCGCGGTGCCAGGCGAGGTTGTCCGGCTGGGACGGGCAGGCGGCCATCATGTACTCGCTGGCCGGGAAGTGCAGGTCGCCGAACTCGTCGATGTCGAAGCCGACCTTCTTCGGCAGCTCGGCGGCCAGGTCGGGGCGCTGCCGCAGCCAGGTGGCCAGGTTGTAGCGGTGCCGGCCGTCGAAGTAGATCCCGCCGTAGGCGTTGATCCCCACCCCGGCGATGATCCGCACGCCCCGGGCGTTGGCGTACTCGCACAGGTCACGGGCCGCCTCGACGCCGCCGTGGGCGTCGCGCAGCAGCCCGTACACGACGATGCCGCCGATCCGCTCGCGCGAGCAGAAGTCGACCAGCCGCCGGTAGTCCGCGCCGAACGCGTCGGCGGACTTGGCGTAGGGGTTGAGCGCGCCGATCTCCTGCTGGCCGAGCTGCCGGGTGTCCCAGTTGGTGGAGTGGTCCCAGGTCCACAGGGTGCGCAGCGGCAGCCCGGGCGCGGCGGCGGACGCGCCGACGGGCAGGCTGGCTCCGGTGGCCCGGCCGACGAGGTCGCGGGCGGCGTACACCAGGCCGGCGAACGGGTCGCCGGTGAGCCGGATCTCGCCGGCCTCCGGCACGTCGACGCGGTGGCCGCCCTCGGGCAGCGCCGGGTCGACGGCGAGGCGCACCGGCACGGCGTCCGGGCCGCCGTCGCCCCACGCCTCGCGCAGCAGGGCGGCGGCGTACGGCGCGTGCTCGGCCCCGAGCACCCGCACGCCGGGAACCTGGCGGTACGACGACATCATGTCCTCCCGAGGGTGTGGCTGGTGGCGGCGAGGTAGTCGGCCACGTCGAGCGTGGTCCACACCCCGTGCCGCCAGTAGGGGTCCTGTTCGACGAGGGCGCGGGCGGCGGTCGCGTCGGCGGCCCGCAGCACCAGCACGGAGGCGGTCAGGTCGGCGCGCGCGCCGGCGACCAGGGCGGTGCCGTCGGCGAGCAGGGCGCGCACGTGCGCCAGGTGGGCGGCCCGGTGCGGTTCGCGCCGGGCGGCGGCGTCGGCGGCAAAGGCGGCGGTGACGAGGTACGTCGGCTCGAACCGCAGCGGCGCGTCCGCGTCCTCGCAGCGGGCCGGTCCGCGCACATCCCGGCCCCCGTTCACGCCTCGGCTCCGATCGCGCCGAGGAGCCGCCGCATGGCGACCCGGTAGACGGCCTGCGGGCGGCCCGCGCCGGTGCTCACGTGCACGCCGACCTCCTCGGCGAAGCCGGCCGCCCGCAGGGCCTTGAGCAGCCGGCGGGCCGAGCGCGCCTCCACCCCGTACGCGTCGGCCAGCCCCCGGGCGGTGACCTGGTCGGGGTCCATCTGGTGCAGGGCCTCCAGCAGCCGGCGGGTCGACAGCGGCCCGATGCGCAGCTGCTCGGAGACGCGCAGCACGCCCGGGGCGGTCTCCCGCAGCCGCGGGCGCACGGTGGTCTCCCGGCTGGAGTAGACCTCCCCGTCGGGGAAGACCACGTGGGTGTCGCCGCTGTGCCGGCCCAGCGCGAGGGCCTTGCGGGCGTTGTCCTCGGCGGCGGCGATCGTGGTGCCCGCGCCGAAGCCGACGGCGTGCTCGACGTCGACGCCGCGCAGCGTGAGCAGGGAGGCGTGCCCGTCGCGGTGCCGGGCGATGGCGCTCTCCACGGTGCCCCGGGTGGTGGTGATCAGCATGGTGCGGTCGTCGACGGTGGCGAGCCGTCCGCGCATCCGCTCGGCGTGCTCCAGCAGCGCCTCCCGCACCCGCAGCCGCTGCCGCTCGGCCTGGTACGGGTCCTGCGCCCGATGCGCCGACGCGCCGAGGTCGACCATCATCACGGCGATCTGGGTGGCCCGGGACTGGCGCACCTCGGCGGCGAGCCAGGCCCGGCGCAGCGCGTCGCGCACCGAGGCGCGGGTGTGCTCGACGCGCCACACCGGCACCCCGCTGTCGGCCAGGTCGCGGTGCACCGCGCCGAGGCAGGTCAGGCACGCCTCGACCGCGCCGGAGGCGTAGCGCTCGCGGTGGTAGGCGGTGATCTCGTCGAGGCCGGAGAAGAGCAGCCCGGAGGAGTCGGCGATCGGCAGGATCTCGGTCGGCGGGGCGACCTCGATGTCGTGGTAGGTCTCGCGGACGATCTCGGCCTCGATGGTGTCCACGCTGACCCGGGGCAGCTTCCCGCCGGTGGCCAGCAGCATCCGCGACAGGGTCCGGTAGAGGTCGATGCCGGCGTGCGGGACATAGTCGATCTCCGCCCGCAGGTCGCCGGCCGCGCTGGCGAACGCGTACGGGATGCGGCCGGTGAACAGCAGCACCTGGCACACCTCGTCCAGCTCGCGGGCGAGGTCGGGGGCCTGCTCGGGCCGGGTGTAGGCGCGCGCGGTGACGGTGTCCGCGCGGCCCTCCCCGGCCGCCACCTCCTGCACGAGCCGGGTCGAGTCCTCCGGGCCGATGATCCCGATCACGATGCTGCCTCCATGTGGTGCGCCGCTGGCCTGGTGGGTGGGGTGCTCAGCCGGTGCAGACCGTGCCGGCGAGGCCGGCGCTGACCGGTGACGCCAGCAGGACCAGCACCGAGGCGACGTCCTCGGGGCGACCCAACGTGGCCTCGACCGCGGCGATCCGCCCGCCGTCGGCGCCGTTGGCCCGCGCCTCGTCCAGCGACCGCCGCATCAGCGGCGTGTCGATGTCACCCGGGCAGAGCGCGTGCACGCGGATCCCCTGTGGACCGAGCTGTCGGGCCAGCGTGAGCGCCAGACCGTGCAACCCTCCCTTGCTCGCGCCGTAGGGTACCGAGCCGGAGCCGGTCTGCACGCCCGCCTTCGACCCGACCAGCACGAGCACCCCGTCGCCGGGGCTCAGGTGCCGGGCGGCGTGCTTGGCGACCAGGAACGGGCCGGTGAGGTTGACGGCGATGACCCGCGCCCACAGCTCCACCGGCACGTCGCGCACGTCCAGGCCCTGGCCGCGCATCACCCCCGCCACGTGCAGCACGGCGTCGATGCCGCCCAGGTCGGCGGCCACGGCGTCGAGGGCCGCGGCGACCTCGTCCTCGACGGTGACGTCGACGCCCCGGGAGCAGGCCGTGGCCCCGGCTGCGCGGGCCTGCGCGGCGGCGCGGTCCGCGCCGGCGGAGTCGGCGTCGAGCACGGCGACGGCCGCCCCGGCGTCGGCGGCGGCGGCCACGGTGGCCAGGCCGATGCCGGACGCCCCGCCGACCACGACCACCCGCCGTCCGGCGAGCAGGCCGGCGACGGCCCCGCCGCCGGTGCCCGCACCGGACGGCGGGACCCGGGCGCCCGCACCGGACGGCGGGACCCCGTCGCTCACGCCCGCACCGTCCGGCGTACCGCGTCGGCCACGGTCGCGGCCTCGGGCACCACGACGGCCTGTAGGGCCGGCGCGGCGGGCATCGGCACGTCCGGGGCGGCCACCCGGGCGATCGGCGCGCGCAGGTCGGCGAAGCACTCGGCGGCGGCCCGGGCGGCGATCTCCGCGCCGAACCCGCCGGTGAGGTTGGCCTCGTGCGCGACGACCAGCCGGCCGGTGCGGGCCACCGACGCGGCGACCGTGTCGAAGTCGAGGGGGTTGAGCCAGCGCAGATCGACCACCTCGACGTCGACGCCCTCCCCGGCCAGGGTGGTGGCGGCGTCGAGGGACGCCGACACCATCCGGGACCAGGCGACGACGGTGACGTCGGCGCCGGGCCGGACGACCCGGGCCCCGCCGACCGGCTCCACCGGGGCGTCGGTGCGCACCGGGCCCCGGGTCGGGTAGAGCATCCTGGCCTCGGCGACCACCACCGGGTCGTCGCTGACGACGGCGGTGCGCAGCATCTGGTACGCGTCGTCGGGGGTGGCCGGCAGCGCGACCCGCAGGCCGGGGGTGTGCGCGAAGTACGCCTCCGGCGAGTGCGAGTGCTGGGCGCACGCCCCGGGCGAGTAGCCCTGCTGCATCCGGATCACCAGCGGGGCCTTCCACCGCCCCGCGCTGGAGTAGCGGATGGTGGCGATCTGGTTGACGATCTGGTCCATCGCCACGAACGAGAAGTCGGCGTACATGATCTCGGCGATCGGCCGCAGCCCGGTCATGGCCGCGCCGAGGGCCATGCCGAGAAAGCCGGTCTCGGAGATCGGGGTGTCGAAGATCCGGTCGGAGCCGAACCGCTTGTGCAGCCCCTTCGTGGCGCCGAACGGCCCGCCGGGCAGCGCCACGTCCTCGCCGAAGTAGACGGTGTCGGTCCGGCTGTCCAGGGCCCAGGTGAGGGCCGCGTTGACGGCCTGGATGTAGCGCAGCGACTCAGACATAGACGTACTCCCTCGCGGTCGCCGGGTCCGGGTGGGGCACGGCGCGGGCGGCGGTGACGGCGGCCTCGATCTCGGCGTCGACCTCGGCGTCGATCGCGTCGAGCCGGGCGGTGAGGTCCGCGTCGGCGGCGGCGCGGATGCGGGCCAGCGGCTCGCGTTGCCGGGCGGCGGTGATCTCGCCGGCCGGGCGGTAGTGCTGCGCGTCGCCGCTGTAGTGGCCGACGAGGCGCTCGGTCATGGCCTCCACGATGGACGGGCCGGAGCCCTCGCGGGCCCGGTCCACGGCCTCGGCGACCGCCTCGGCGACGGCGTCGGGGTCGTTGCCGTCGACCACCCGGCCGGGCAGGCCGTAGCCGGCGGCCCGCTCGGCGAGCTGCCTGACCCGCACCATGTCCGAGATCCGCGACATCTCGGAGTAGACGTTGTTCTCCACCACCAGCACCAGCGGCAGGTCGAGCACGGCGGCGAGGTTGAGCGCCTCGTGCACGTTGCCCTGGTTCATCGCGCCGTCGCCAATGCTGACCACCGACACCGCGCCGCTGCCGGTGCGCTGGGCGGTGAGCGCCGCGCCCGTCGCGATCGGCACGCCGGCGCCCACGATGGAGTTCTCGCCGACGAACCAGCGGCCCGGGTCCGACAGGTACGGCGAGGCGGCGCGCCCGCCGCACAGCGCCGAGTCGCGGCCCATCATCTCGGCGAACAGGCCGGTGAGGTCGACGCCCCGGGCGATCGCCCAGCCGTGCCCCCGGTAGGTCGCGGTGACGTGGTCCCCGTCGCGCAGCGCCCGGCAGGCGCCGACCGGGATGGCCTCCTGGCCGTTGCACAGGTGGATCGAGCCCGGGATCTCGCCGGCGTCCTTGAGGGCGGTCAGCCGCTCCTCGAACCGGCGGATCCGGGCCATGAGCCGATAGTCGTCCGGCAGCCCCATCACACCCCCCAGAGATAATTGAGCCTTATTCCGGCTCGTTGGTTGTGGAGCCTAGACCAGCAGTCCAAGGCTATGGAAGAGTGCTGAAGCAAGTTTGTGGCCGTTATTGGTCTCTAATTTGGGAGAGCGGGCATGGAGATCGTCGAGGTCGAGTCGGCGGTGCGCGGCGACGCGCACTTCGTCCGGGTGCACACGGCGGACGGGCTGACCGGGGTCGGCCAGTCCGCCTGCTGGGGTTACCCGACGGCGGTGCACGCCGTCGTGGAGACGTTCCGGCCCTACCTGGTCGGGGCGGACGCCGGCCGGATCGAGCACCACTGGCACCACCTCTACCGGATGGGCCCGTTCCGCGGCTCGGTGCTCACCGCCGCCGTCTCCGCCGTCGACCTGGCCCTGTGGGACCTGCTCGGCAAGCGGCTCGGCGTGCCGGTGTGGCAGCTGCTCGGCGGCCGGGTGCGCGAGAGGATCCGGCTGCACCTGCTGCTGGGCGGAACCGGCGCGCAGGCCCTGGCGGCCGAGGCCGCCGCCGCCGTCGCCGACGGGTTCACCGCCGTGAAGTTCGACCCGCTGCCGGCGAACTACGGTGACCTGTCGCAGGCCCGCCTCGTGGCCGAGACCGAGGCCACCACGGCGGCGGTGCGCGACACCGTCGGCGCGGACGTCGACCTGCTGATCGAGCTGCACCGCAAGCTCACCCCGTTGCAGGCCGAGGCGGTCGTGCCGGCGCTGGCCCGGCACCACCCGCTGATGGTGGAGGACGCGATCCAGATCGACAGCGTGAGCAGCCAGGCCGGGGTGGTCCGGCGGGCCCCGGGCGTGCCGATGGCCAACGGGGAGCGGCTGCACACCATCTGGGAGTTCAAGGAGCTGCTCGCCCAGGGCGGCGCGCAGTACGTGCGGCCCGACGTCGGGTTGGCCGGCGGCCTCAGCCACGCCCGCAAGATCGCCGCGCTGGCCGAGGCCCACCACGCGGCCGTGGTCACCCACAACTGCCTCGGGCCTCTGCTGACCATGGCCTCGGTGCACCTGGACACGGTCATCCCGAACTTCGTCACCCAGGAGTACTCGCCGCTGGACGACGCGCTCGCCGACGGCCCCGCCCGGGCCTGCGTGCGCCGCGAGGGCGGGTTCCTGCCGGTGCCGCAGGACCCCGGGCTGGGCGTCACCCTCGACCTGTCCGACCCCACTCCGCTGGACCTGACCGGCCGGCCGCTGACCCGCATCCCGCTGCGCGCCGACGGCTCCGTCGCGTACGCGGTGTAAGGAAGGGCCCCCTGTTAACGCCTGCGGTCGAGAAGGGAACCCTTCTCACCGCAGGCGCGGGTGCGGGCGCGCGGCGGGGCGGCGCAGGGCAGGGCGGCGCAGGACAGGGCGGGGCGCAGGGCCGGCGGCAGTGCGCCCCGCCCCTAGGCGGGCGGCGGGTGGCCGGGGTGGTGGAACACCCGGTGCGCCCACAGCGGCTCGCCGTCGGCGTCGGCGATCTCGGCGAACAGGTGGGCCAGCGACGCCGTCCAGCGGGCCTGCACGCGCGAGGCGGCGGTGACCGCGCCGGCGTGGGCGAAGCCCGAGCGGGTGCGCAGCACGCAGACCAGCAGCAGGTCCCGCCGGTAGATGGCGTAGTCGTAGATGCCCGCCTCGTCGAGCAGCGCGGACAGCTCCGGCCACACCTCGGCGTGCCGGCGCTCGTACTCCGCCTCGGCGCCGGGGCGCAGCCGGTACAGGTGGCACACCTGCTCCCCCGGCCCGGCGGTCGCGCCCGCCGCGCGCCGCGCCGGGCCGGTGTCGCCCGCCGCGCGGCGGGTCGGGCCGGTGTCGCCCGCCGCGCGACGGGCCGGGCCCGTGTCCCCGGCCGGCGGACGGCCGGGGCCGGCACCCGCCGGGGCGCTCACTTGCCGGAGCCGGCCAGCGCGCCGGAGACGAGCTGCCGCTGGAAGACCAGGTAGATGACCAGCACCGGCAGCAGGGCGACGATCAGGCCGGCGCTGACCAGCGGCACCGACACGTCGTACTGGCCGCTGAGCAGGGAGACGCCGACCATCAGCGTCTTGCTGTCCGAGCCGCCCATGATGACCAGGGGCAGCAGCAGGTCGTTCCACATCCAGACGAAGTTGAAGATGGCCAGCGCCGCCAGGGCCGGGGTGGCGATGGGGGCGAGCAGCCGGAACAGGATGGTCATGTGCCCCGCGCCGTCGACGCGGGCCGCCTCGATCAGCTCGTCGGGCACCTGCTGGAAGTAGCCGGCGAGCTGGTACGTGCCCAGGGGCAGCCCGAACGCCGCGTACGCCAGGATCAGGCCCTGGTACTCGCCGGACATGCCCAGGTCGAGCACGGTCTGGTAGAGCGGGTAGATGATCGCCTGGCTGGGGATGGTCAGGGACACGATGATCAACAGGAAGACGATCTTGCCGCCGCGGAAGCGCAGCTTCGTCACCGCGTACGCGACCAGCAGCGCGGCGAGCACCGACAACACCAGCCCGCCGACGGTGGTGATCAGCGAGTTGAGCAGCAGCCGGGGCATGTTCATCCGGCGGAACGCCTCGAGATAGTTGTCCAGGGTGATCCCGGCGGGCAGGCCCAGCGGGTCGTCGGCGAAGCCGGCCTGCGTCTTCAGCGAGCTGACCACGGTGAACAGCAGCGGGTAGATCGCCGCGACGGCGACGACGACCAACGCGAACGTCAGCAGGTAGCGCCCGATGCGGGCGGAGTGGCGCGCGTTCATCGCGGCTTGCGGGTCCCCTCTGTGAACATGTGCCGCACGCTGAAGATCGACAGCACGGCGACGAAGACGAACAGGGCGATGCCGATGGCCGAGCCGTAGCCGCGGTCGAGGAACTGGAAGGTGGTCAGGAAGACCAGGTACTCGGGGAGCATGGTGGCGTCGCCCGGCCCGCCCTGGGTCAGCGCGTAGATCAGCGGGAACAGCCAGATCAGCACGCCGGAGGCGCAGAGCACGCTCCAGTACGCCACGGTCGGGCGCAGCATCGGCACGACCACCGAGAACAGCCGCCGCCAGAAGCCCGCCCCGTCGAGGTACGCCGCCTCCAGCGTCTCCTCGGGTATCGTGGCCAGCCCGGCGAGGTAGGTCATGACCCCGAGGCCGAAGAAGCTCCACAGCGCGACCGCGACCAGCGAGAACAGCGCGCTGTGCCGGCCGTTGAGCCACTCGATCGCCAGCGGTTGGAGGCCGACGCCGCGCAGCAGGGCGTTGAGCGGCCCGTCGGGGGCGAGGATCTGCCGGAACATGATGCCGACGACGATGGGCGCGATGGTGTACGGCACGAAGTACACCGCCCGGAAGAACTTCCACCCCGGCGAGCGCTGGTGGATCAGCAGCGCCAGCACCAGCGGGACCACGACCCACACCGGCAGGGTGGCCACCACCAGCAGGGCGTTGCGGAAGCTGGTGCGTACCATCGGGTCGTCGAACATCCGGGTGTAGTTGTCGGCCCCGGCAAACTCGCTGCCGCCGAACCCGCTGGACGCCTCGAAGCTGGTGAGCACGCCCCGCGCCAGGGGCACCAGCTTGAACAGCACGACCAGGGCGAGCGCGGGCAGCACCAGCGCCGCGCCGAGCCACCATTCCCGGGCCTGGCCGGGCCGGCGGGCCCGGCGGCGGGCCGGCGCGGGCGGTGCGTCGGCGGCCACCGGCTCCGGCGCGGTGGAGATCGTCATCAGGGTTCCTCCCCCGGGGCTGGCCGGGCGGGGCGACGAGGCTCGCCCCGCCCGGGGTGGCTACTTGGTCTGCTTCTTCGTGGGGCTGCGCTCCAGCGCCTGCTGCATCTGCTCGGCCCACTTGTCGACGGTGAGCTGGCCGAGGGTGACCTGCTGCCAGCCGCGGGCCAGGGCGTCGGCCTCGGGGCCGGAGAGCATCACGCCGGCGTGCAGGGTCGGCTGGGCCACCAGCTCCTGGATCTTCAGGAAGGCCGGCGAGGAGGGCAGCAGCGCCTTGTCGACGTTCTTGTTCAGCGGCTGGCCCTTGCCGTACCTGACCCACAGCTCGCCGTTCTCCTTGCCGGCGAGCCAGGTGATGAACTCCAGGCCGGCTTCCTTCTTCTTGCTCCACTGGGTGACGCCGTAGACGGCGCCCTCGATGCCGGAGAACTTCTGGGCCAGCGGGGCCGCCGGGTCGATCGCCGGCCACCGGGTGACGCCGAGCTTGTCGTCGCCGAGGGCCTTGCCGAACGCCTCCCAGTTCACCGCGTCGGAGATGATGGTGCCGGCGAACGCGGCGTCGCCGCGCTGGAAGATGTCCGCGCCGTCGGGGAGCATGGTGATCGACGGGGCGTTCTTGTTGGCCCAGCCCTTGGTGGTGATCTCCGCGAGCTTCTCCAGCACCGCGACGAGCTTCGGGTCCTTCCAGGACAGCTTGCCGGCAAGCAGGGCCCGGATGTCGTCCTCGGTGAGATAGTTGCGGGCGATCTCCGGGAAGTCCCAGTACGCCGGGAAGGTGCCGGAGAGCCCGAGCGCGAGGCAGGTCTTGCCGGCCTTCTTCACCGCGTCGCAGGCCGCGCCGAACTCGTCCCAGGTCGCCGGGGGCTTCTCCGGGTCCAGGCCGGCGGCGGTCAGGACGGCCTTGTTGTAGTAGAGGACGTTGCCCTGGTAGGAGAACGGCACGCCGTAGCAGGTCTTGCTGGTGTCGAAGCCCTCGCAGGCGCCGCTGTAGGTGACCAGGTCCTTGGTGATCTCGGCGGCCTTGTCGCCCAGCGGCACGTACGCGCCGCGCCGGTCGAACAGCTCCAGGCCGGCGTTGTTGGCCATCACGTCAGGCCCGGACTGCGAGGTGATGTACGGGCCCTGCACCTCGGGGTACTTGTCGAAGGGGACGGACTGCATCTCCAGCTTGATGTTCGGGTGCCCGGCCTCGAAGCTGCTCTTGACCTGCTTCCAGTACTCGGTGCCGCCGGGCTCCCAGGTCAGCACCTTCAGGGTGACCGGGCCGTCGCTGGCGTCGTCGCCGCTGCCGCCGCATCCGGTCAGCAGCGCGGCGGCCGCCATGCCGGCGGCGAGGGCGCCGGCCAAACTCCGTCGAAACATCGGGTAGCTCCTGTCACAAGTGGGGGCTCTGAGGGACGCGGCGGGCCGACCCGCCGGCGGTGGCGCTGTCGACCACGGCCTCGGCGACCCGGACGACGTGCAGGCCGTCGGCGAGCGGGACGACCGCCGTCGGCTCGGTGCCGTCGATCCGGCCGAGGAAGTGCCGCAGCTCGGCGGCGAGCGCGCCGCCGCCGTCGACCGGGGAGAGGAGCCAGTCCGGTGCCTCGGTCGGCTCGCCCTGGACGAGCAGCGTGGGGTGGCCGAGGTCGACGTGCGCGACCCCGTCGGTGCCGTACACCTCGACCAGGTCCGAGGTGTGGTTCGGGGTGTGTTCGGGCAGCAGGTAGCTGTTGCGGATCGACGACACGACGTCGTTGGCGTGCCGCAGCTCCGCCCACACCAGGACCGGGGTGGCCGATCCGGGTCGGGCCCGGGCCGCCGCGCGGACCTCGACCACGGGCGCTCCGGCGTACCAGAGGGCCAGGTCGATGTCGTGCACGGCGGTGAGCAGCGCGGGGTGCTCGCGCGGGAAGAGTCGGCTGAGGGTGCGGGGCCGGTCGCGGCGCGACGACACGGCGAGCACGTCGCCGATCCGGCCGGCACGGACCGCGTCGTGCAGGGCCCGGTGCGGGGCGCTGTGCCGCAGGATGTGCCCCGGCTGGCAGAGCACGCCGGCGCGTTCGGCGGCGGCCACGATGGCGGCGGCGTCGGCGGCGGTCGCGGCGAGCGGCTTCTCCACCAGCACGGGCACCCCGGCGGCGAGCAGGTCCACGGCGACCGCGCGGTGCGCCGGGCCGGGGACGCACACCGACGCGGCGTCCGGCCCGGCGGCGGCCAGCAGCTCGGCCACGGAGGCGTACGTCCGCGGCACGTCGTGCTCGGCGGCCACCCGGGCCCGGGTCGCGGCGTCGGGCTCGACCAGGGCGTGCACGGGCACGCCGAGCGACCGGTACGCGGCCAGGTGCCGCACGCCGAACGCCCCCGCGCCGATCACGGCCACGGACGGGCGGCTCATGCCCCGACCGCCTCGGCGGCGGCGGGGGCGGCGCCGGCGGCGCGCCGCGCGCCGGGGAGCTCCCGTGTGCCGGGGGCGTCGGCGGTCTCCGCCTCGGCGAGCCGGCCGGCGAGGACGGCCCGGGTGAGGCGTTCCAGGGCGGCCACGCCCGCCCCGATGCACCGCTCGTCGACGTCGAAGGCGCCCGAGTGCAGCGGCGCGCCGCCGCGGTCGCCGGTCACCCCGAGCTTGACGTACAGGCTGGGGCCGAGCGCGGCGAGCAGGGCGAAGTCGTCGGTGGTCAGCGGCGGCGCGGTCAGGTCGACGACGTCGACCACGGCGGGCAGTTCGGCGTGCGCGAGGGCCACCAGCGGCGCGGCGTTGCGCACCGGCGGCATCTCGTTGGCCCAGGTGAACCGCAGGCCCAGGTCGAGCGCGGCGGCCTGCTGCCGGGCGATGCGCTCGACGACCTCCTTGAGCCGCCCGCGGGTGGCCTCGTCGTGGGTGCGCAGGGTGCCGGTGGCCTCCGCCCGCTCGGCGACCTGGCTCTGGCTGGCCCCGCCCGCGATCGTGCCGATGTTGAAGGCGACCAGCTCGTGGGGGTTGCGGGAGCGGGCGACCCCGGCGTGCAGGAGGTTGACGATGCCGGCCAGGCCGAGGATGGCGTCCCGGCCCAGGGCGGGGGTGGCGGCGTGCGCGGCACGGCCGAGCACCTCGACCCGGAAGGCGTCCTTGGCCGCCATCGCGGTCTCCCGGTCGACGCCGACCGCGCCGACCGGCAGGTCGGGCCAGCAGTGCAGGCCGAGGACGGCGTCGAAGCGCCGGCCGCGCAGGGCGTCGTCGGCGAGCACGGCGGCGGCGCCGGAGTCCTCGCCGAAGGGGATCTCCTCGGCCGGCTGGAACAGCACGGTCACCGTGCCCCGCTCGGGCGGGTCGGCCGCGATCCGGGCCGCGACACCGGAGACGACGGCCATGTGCACGTCGTGCCCGCAGGCGTGGCAGACCCCCGGGTTGCCCGACGCCCAGGGCACCTCCTTGGCGTCCTGCACCGGATAGGCGTCCATATCGGCCCGAAGCAAGACCGAGGGCCCTGGGGCACGTCCTTCGATCTCGGCGACGAGCCCGGTGCCGGCGACACCGGAGCGAACCCGGGCGATCGGGGCGAGCCGGCCGGCGAGGACAGCCGCCGTTTGCCGTTCGGTGAACCGCAGCTCAGGGTGCTGGTGAAGCTGCCGCCGCAGCCGCACCAGATCATCAACGCCCTCGTACGCCTGCACCACGCGGACCACCCCTCGCCTGCGTCCGATAATCCGGACCTAATTGAGACAAGAACCTAAGCGAGGGGTCCTCCCACGTCAATGGGCAGCTCGGAATCGGTTAGGGTCCGGCCATGGAACGCGCCGACGCACACCTGCACCTCTTCGCCGACGGGTATCCGGGCCGCTACGGACGGTCCCCCGCCGGGGGCGACGAACTCGCCGTCTACCGGACGTTGCGCCACGAACACGGCATCGGCCGGGCGCTCGTGGTGGGCTACGAGGGCGCACCGGAGTTCGCCGGCAACAACCGGCATCTCGCCGGGCTCGCGGCCACCCACGACTGGATCGCGCCGGTGGCGTACGTTCCGGTCACCGGCACGGACCGGGCCGGGCTGGACCGCCTCTGGGCGGCAGGGTTCGTGGGCGTCGCCGCGTACCTGCCGGACCCGGGCTCGGCCGACGCCTTCGCCGCCTGGGCCCTGGCCGCCGCCGGGCCGCTCAACGCCGCCCGCGCGGTGGTCAGCCTCAACGCCACGCCCGAGGCGACCGGCAGGCTCGGGCGGGCACTGGCCGCCCTCGACGGGTGCCCGGTGCTGGTCAGCCACCTCGGGCTGCCCGGCCGGCAGCGGGCCGTGCCGGCTCCGCAGGCCGCCGCCGACCGGCTCGCCCCGCTGACCGACCTGGCCCGGCTGCCGCACGTCGGGGTCAAGGTCTCCGGCCTGTACGCCGTGAGCGACCCCGCCGAGGCGTACCCGCACGACGCCGCCCGGCCGTTCGTCGACCTGCTGCTGCGCCGGTTCGGCGCGCGGCGGCTCTACTGGGGCTCGGACTTCTCCCCCAGCCTGGACCACGTGTCGTTCGCCCAGACCCTGCGGCCGGCCGGGCTCGACGGGCTCTCCGCCGAGGAGACCGCCGACGTGTTCGGCGGCAACCTCCGCCGCGCCCTGCGCGGGCGCTGACGCCGGGGCCGGGCGGGACGGCCCCGGCGACCGCCGCCGGGGCGGGACGGGCGGGCCACCTCCCGCCCGCCCCACCGCCGCCGGATCACGCCTGCGGCGCGGCCTCCCGGCGCAGCGTCGACGACCCGGCGGCCACCGACCAGCCGGCCACCCAGCGGCTGGCGCTGCCCGGGCGGGTCCGGTCCGCCAGGTGGTACCAGTCCATCCGGCACCGCTGCCGGGTCACCTCCAGCACGCCGTAGCCGTGGCCGTCCAGCTCCGTCCAGCGCACGTGCGTGTTGGTCGCCCGGAGCAGGTCCGCGCCGAGGACGCTGAGCGCGTTGCCCTCCCGCAGGCCGAGGAAGTCGTTGACGTTGTCGCTGGTCACCGAGGGCACCACGAACTCGGCGGCGGCCGGGGCCGACGTGCCGGTGGCCCGGGTGGTGACCTCGTTGGCCCACGAGGTGTGGATGTCGCCGGTCAGGAAGACGACGTCGCGGGTGCCCGTGGCGCGCAGGTGGTCGACCAGTTCGTTGCGGTCGGCGTTGTAGCCGTCCCACTGGTCGGGGTTGAGCACCACGCCGTTCTCGGGGACGCCCAGCAGCCGGCCGATCGGGCCGAGCAGCCAGGCGGGCAGCGTGGCGAGGTCGACCCGGGCGATCATCACGGGGTTGCCGACCAGCTTCCAGCGGGCGGTGGAGGCGGCCAGGCCGCTCTTGAGCCAGGACATCTGCGCGTCCCCGGTGATCGTCCGGGCCGGGTCGTCGACGGCGGAGCCCGACGCCTGCTGCGACCGGTAGCTGCGCAGATCCAGCATGGACAGCTCGGCCAGCCGCCCGAACCGCAGCCGCCGGTAGATCGCCCCGTCCGCGCCGGTGCGCACCGGCATCCACTCGGCGTACGCCTGCCGGGCCGCGGCCACCCGGGCGGCGAAGTCGCCCTCGGTGGCCGGGGTGTGGTTCTCCGCGCCCCCGGACCACTGGTCGTTGGCCACCTCGTGGTCGTCCCAGGTGATCACCCAGGGCACCGAGGCGTGCAGCGCCTGCAGGTCCGGGTCGGTCTTGTAGAGCGCGTGCCGGATCCGGTAGTCGGCCAGCGTCAGCACCTCGTGCGCCGGGAGCACCGGCCGCACCACCGACCCGCCGGCGTCGAACTCGCCGGTGCCGTACTCGTAGAGGTAGTCGCCGAGGTGCACGACGAGGTGGAGATCGCCCCGGTCGGCCAGGTTCCGGTACGCCGAGAAGTAGCCCGCCTCCCAGTTGGCGCAGGAAACCACGCCGAGGCGGAGCCGGTCGATGTCGGCGTCGGCGGGCGGCGCGGTCATGGTGCGCCCGGTCGGCGACCACGCCCCGGCGTGCCCGAACCGGTACCACCACGTGGTGGCCGGGGCCAGGCCGGTGACCGCCACCTTGACGGTGTGGTCGCGGGCCGGGCCGGTGGTCAGCGCGCCCTGGGCCGCCACGGTGGCGAAGTCGGCGTCGGCGGCGACCTGCCAGATCACCTCCGCCTCCGGGCCGACGCCGGAGCCGGGCTGCGCCTCGTCGGTGGGGGTGAGCCGGGTCCAGAGCAGGACCCCGTCGGGCAGCGGGTCGCCGGAGGCCACCCCGTGCCGGAACGCGCCGCCGGCCGCGCCGGCGGGGGCCGCGCCGGCCAGGGTGGCGCCGGCGAGCACGGCCGTCCCGGCGGATGCGCCGGCCAGCCGCAGGAGGGTACGACGGTCGATGGTGTTCGTCATGCCTCACGTATCTACCGTCCTCACCGTCTCGGCCGCTGCCCCGCGCGCCACTGTTCGCCGATCCTTCACCGGCTGTCGGCCGTCGCCTGCCATGCGGCAGCCTGGCCACCGGCCTGCCCGGCCGGCGGAGATAGGGTCGGCAGCCATGCGGACGAAGCAGGAGTTGGGCGCGGCCATCCGGCGGGACCGGCGGGCGGCGCTGGTGGTCAACGCCCGTTCCCGCCGGGGTCGCCGCCTCTACGAGCACGCCCGGGCGCTGCTGGCCCGCGCGGGCTTCGAGCTGCTCGGGGCGTATCCGGCCGAGCACCCCGGCGAGCTGGAGCGCAGCCTGGACGACGCCCTGGCGCTCGGGCCCGACCTGCTCGTCGCGGGCGGCGGCGACGGCACGCAGAGCGCCGCCGCCCGGCTGCTCGCGCACCGCGACGTGGCCCTGGGCCTGCTGCCGCTGGGCACCACCAACAACTTCGCCCGCACCCTCGGCCTCCCGTTGGACCTGGCCGCCGCCGTGGCGGTCCTCGCCGACGGCAAGGTGATCGACGTCGACCTGGGGCTGGCCGGCGACGTGCCGTTCGCCAACCACGTCGGGGTGGGGATGTCGGCCGACATCATGCTGCGGACGCCACCGGCGCTTAAGCGGGTCACCGGCCGGCTCGCGTACCCGGCGACCGCGCTGGCGCTGCTGGCCCGGCACCGGGCGCTGCGGGCCACGGTGCGGGCGGGGGACGCGACGCACGAGTTCCACACCCACCAGCTCTACGTGGCCAACGGCGGCTTCCACGCCGGCCGGCCCATCACCGCCGACACCGACGCCGACGACCGGCTGCTGGTGGCGTACCCGGTCGGCGGGCCGACCCGGCGCGGCCTGCTGCGGGACACGGCCCGCAACGCCGCCACGGGGGCCCGGCGCACCCTCGCCGAGACGCCGTTCCTCGCCGTCGGCGAGCTGTGGCTGGAGACCGACCGGCCGGCGCGGGTCGAGGTGGACGGCGAGTTGTGCGGCCAGACCCCGATCCGGATCGGGCTGGCCGCAAACGCGCTGCGGGTGATGGCCCCCGCCGACGCCCCGGACCGCTGACGGCGCAAGGAAGGGCCCCCTGTTAACGCTTTCGGTAGAGAGGGGTTCCCCTCTCACCCCCCGTACGGCCGGGCCGCCCGCGCCGCGCGCAACGCCTCGGCCCACCAGCCCAACTGGTCGAGCATGACGGTGGCCGCGCGGTTGACCGGGCCGGCGTCGACCGGCTCCCCGGCCGCGTCGAAGCAGGCGTGGGCGCCGGCGAAGCTGACCGTCTCGCGGACGGTGACGGTGTGCAGCTCGGCGAAGACCACCCGCAGGTGCTCCACCGCCCGCAGCCCGCCCGAGATGCCCCCGTAGGAGACGAAGCCGACCGGCTTGGCGTGCCACTGGGCGCCCACCGAGTCGATCGCGGCCTTCAGCGGCCCCGGGTAGCTGTGGTTGTATTCCGGCGTCACCACCACGACGGCGTCGGCCGCCGCGATCCGCTCCGCGAAGGGCGCCTCGTCCGGGGTCGCGGTCGCGGGCGCGCCGCCGAGCGCCGCCGGGACGTGCGCGAGGTCGACCAGGTCGACGACGAGGCCGCCGCGCTGGCTCGCCCGGCGGCAGAACCAGTTCGCCACGACGGGGCCGAACCGGCCGTCGCGGACGCTTCCGACGATGACGGCCAGCCGGTACGGGGACTCGGACAACGCATCCTCCAGGAGGGACGACGGGCCGTCCCTCGACGGCCACCCGCCGACCGTATGACCTCAACCAAGGTTGAGGTCAATCCGGGCGCGGCGGAGCCGCCCGCCGTCGGGGGCCGGCCCCCCCCGGGGGGGGGGGGGGGGGCCCCCCGCGGGGGGGGGGGCCCCCCGCGCCCCCCCCCCCGGGGGCCCCCCCCGGGGGGGGGGCGCCCCCGGGGCCCCCCC
>NZ_JBIARA010000027.1:30726-65705 GCF_042889525.1 Micromonospora sp. NPDC002575
GTTTGCCCCCAACCCAGGGTGGGGCCCACCCGGGGCCGGGCGGCCCCCCCCCCGGGGCCGGCGGCCCCCCCGGGGGGGGGGGGGCGGGCGACGACGGGCTCACTGGGCCAGCTCGGCGACCTCCTCGGCGGTCAGCCGCAGGGCGGCGGGGGCCGCGGACTTCGCCAGGGCGCGCGCCGGGGCCGCCGGCGGGTCGGCGGGCCGCCGCCGGTGCCAGTCGGTGACCGCCTGGTACGCCGCCGCCACCGACAACAGCCGGTCCTCCCCGTACGGCAGGCCGCCGAGGATGGTGCCGATCGGCACGCCCGCGGCGGTGAACCCGATCGGGAAGGCGATCTCCGGCAGGCCGAGGATGTCGAACGGCACCGGGCTGGTCTGCACCACCACGTCGCAGGAGGCGAAGAGCTGGTCGAGCACCCGCTCCATGAGCAGCAGCTTGGCCCGCTGGCCGGTGACGAACTCGCCGGCGCCCAGCAGCGCGCCCTGCAGCCAGCCCGTCACCGACACGCCGAAGCCGCGCAGGTCGGTGCGCAGGTACGGCATGAACGGCTCGCTGCGCTCGGGCAGCCGGACGTTGTTGAACGCGCCGCCGGTGAGCAGGTCCCACTCGTCGGGCAGCGGCACGTCCACCACCGTCGCGCCGGGGATCGCGGCGAGCGTCGCCAGGTACGCGGCCCGCGCCGCCGCCGTCTCGGTGGTGCCGGCGGTGAAGCCCGGCAGCACGCCGATGCGGGTCTTCCAGCGCAGCTTCAGCTTGCCGCCGGAGTACGCCGGGGTGGCCGCGTCGATCAGCTTCGGCACCCCGGGCAGGCCCTGCGTGCGCGGGTCGGCGGGGTCCTCGCCGGCCATGGCGGTGAGCATGATGGCCGCGTCCTTGGCGTCGCGGGCCAGCGGGCCGGGGTGGTCGCGGGTGTAGCTGAGCGGGATGATGCCGTGCAGCGAGACCCGGCCCATGGTCGGCTTGAGGCCGGTGAGGTTCTGCGCGTTGGACGGCGCGGTGATCGAGCCGCCGGTCTGGGTGCCGGTGCCGGAGGCGGCGAGCCGCCCGGCGACGGCGGTGGCGGTGCCGGTGGACGAGCCGCCCGGGTCGGTGCGGCTGTCCGTCGGCGTCCACGCGTTGACGGTGGTGACCACCCCGCTGGGGGTGGTGGCCCGGGTGGTGGCCAGCGGCCCCATCTGGGTCTTGCCGAGCACGATCGCCCCGCCGGCGAGCAGCCGGGACACCGCGGTGGCGTCGTACGGCGGCCGGAAGTCGGCGAACAGGTAGGAGTTGGCGGTGGTGGGTACCCCGGCGGTGTAGTAGTTGTCCTTGATCGCCAGCGGGATGCCGTGCAGCGCGCCCCGCCGGGGCTTCTTCGCCAGGGCGCTCGCGGCCTTCGCCGCCGCCTCGGCGAGCACCAGGTTGAATGCCTGGTACGTGCCGTCGTACGTGGAGATCCGGGCCAGGTACGCCTCGACCAGCTTGGCGGGGGTGAGCTTGCCGGCGCGGATGAGCCAGGCCGCCTCGGCGACGGTGAGTTCGGTGGGGTCGGCCACGGCCTCCGGGCGCGGCTTGACGTAGGCGTTGGGCACGTCCAGCGCCGGGTTCCACTTCGCCGCCGTGAGCAGGGGTGTTCGGGCCGGACCGGCCGCCGAGGCCACGGCGGGCAGCCCGACGGCGCCGCCGACCGCCGACGCGGCGGCCAGGGCGGCGGTGCGGGCCAGGAAGGCACGACGGTCGACGCCACGGTCGACGGGGGCTGCGCTCATCACTTCCGCCATTCCGTGCTGATCGAGGGGTAGAGCATCGGCGCGGGCTGCTGGGACAGCGCCCGGGCGACGACGGGGTCGGTGCCGGCGGGGGCGGGCAGCTGGTACGCGGCGAGCGTGCCGACGGTGCCGCGGACGAAGGACCGCAGGGACGCCAGCACGGAGTCGCGGCCGGGAGAGCCGGTCTCCGGGTCGGCGGTGGTGCCGGGCGGAAGCTGGTCGAGGTCGATGCCGAGGGACGCGAGCCGGGCGCGGATGAGGACGTCCAGTTCGGCGTCGGTCGGTGGGGTTGGCGCCAAGGGGTGCTCCTCCTGGGGTGGGAGATGATGCGCCCACTGTCGGGCCGGGCCGTGTCGCCGATGTGACGAGTCGATCTCGACGCGGTGAACCCACGGGGGTCTATGCCCTCTGACCTGCGCAACCGCGCGCCGCCCCGCACCGCCCGGCCGCCGGGCCCGCCCGCCGCGGAACCGTCTGGAGTGGACCGTCGACGCCGTCACGCAGATTGACAGGCGTAACTGCGTTCGGTTATCAATGACGCAGAGAGCGCTCTCACCCATCCATCCCGTCTACGGCCCGGCGATCCCGGGCCGGTGCCCGGTGCGCCGGGCGAGGAGGAAGCATGCGGTTCATCCGAGGGCGCCGCGCCGGCGATCCGATCCCCCGCCCGCGCCTGCGCCGCGCCGGCGCGCTGACCGTGGCGCTGCTGACCCTGGTCGCGGGCGGGGTGCTGGCCGACCGGGACGCCGTCGACGCGCGGGCGGACACCGGCGCCTCGGCCGCCGCCGGCGCTCACGCCGGCCACGCCTACGCGCTCAGCCCCGAGCAGGCGGCGGCCGCCCTGGAGCTCCAGCTCGCGCCGGTGCGCGGCTCCGAGTTCCGGGCCGACTGCCCGAGCAAGGGCCGGGCAGGCGACGACCCGATCGTCATGTCGGGCCGCCCGGGCGCCTCGCACACGCACGAGTTCTTCGGCAACACGACGACCAACGCGTACACCGACCTGGCCTCCCTGCGGGCCGGCGGGACGACCTGCAACCCGGTGGCCGACAAGTCCGCGTACTGGGTGCCGACGCTCTACCAGAACGGCGTGGCGCAGAAGCCGCAGAGCGTCCGGATCTACTACCAGGGCCTCACCGACCGGGCGAACGTCAGGCCGCACCCCCAGGGCCTGCGGATCGTGGTGGGCAACCCGCTTGCCACCAGCGCCGGCCAGAACCCCGCCGCCCGGTGGAACTGCGTCGGCATCCCGGCCGCCAGCGGCGACTTCCCGGTCTGCCCGGCCGGGTCCAAGCTGGAGACGTACCTGGACTTCCCGACCTGCTGGGACGGGAAGAACCTGGACAGCCCCGACCACAAGAGCCACATGGCGTTCGGCCTGGGCGGCGTGGGCGGCACCTGCCCGGCCAGCCACCCGGTGCCCGTGCCCCGGCTGGAGTTCCTCATCACGTACGACGTGCGCGGCACCGGGCTCAGCCTGGCCGGCATCCGCGACGGGGCCAACGTCACCACCGCCCCCGGCTACACGTTCCACGGCGACTTCTTCAACGCCTGGGACGAGGCGGAACTCGCCCGGCGGGTGAGGACCTGCATCGTCGACGGCTACATCTGCGGCAACGACGGGCAGCCGATCCAGCAGTGAAGGGCCCGGTCACGGCGCGCGCCCGCCACCCGAGGGCGCGCGCCGTCACCGGTCGCCGGGCGGACGGCCGGGGTCGCGCGGCCGGTCGTCGCGGTCGATGCGCAGCTCCCGTTCCAGCTCGGCGATGACGGCCCGCAGGTCGTCGAGCCGCTGGCTGATCGCGATCCGGTCCACCTCGTCGGGCACGCCGTCGCCGTCGGCGTCGTAGTCCGGCGCCAGCCGCTCGGTCATCTCCAGCCGGCGGGCCTCCTCCATGGAGTTGACGATGACCGCGATCAGGATGTTGAGCAGCAGGTTGACGGTGATCATCACGAAGCTGACGTAGTAGACCAGCGTCCACGGCGACAGCTCCATGCCCTGCGCCACGAGGTCCGGCAGGGTCTCCAGGGACAGCAGCACGAACAGGGTCAGCAGCGACCGTCCGATGTCGCCGTACTCCTCCGGCTGGGCCCGGCCGAAGATCAGCCAGCCGGCCATGCCGTACACGTAGAGCGTCACGCCGGCGAGCGCGAGGAAGCCGGCGACGCCCGGCAGGCTGCGCCACAACGCTGCCACGATCGTGCGCAGGCCCGGCGAGAAGCGCACCAGCCGCAGCATCCGGGCGACCCGGACGACGCGCAGCAACGCGGAGTCGCCGTGCAGGCCGGGCAGGAAGATCGCGGCGGTCACCAGGAAGTCGAAGACGTTCCAGCCGTGGCGGAAGAAGTCCTGCGGCCGACGGCCGTAGGCCAGCACCCGCACGACGATCTCGACGACGAAGGCGAGCCGGAAGGCCCACTCCAGCGCCCGCAGCACCGGCCGCGCCGACCCCAGGTCCTGGTACGTCTCGACGCCGAGCACCGCCCCGTTGGCCATGATCAGCACGACGATGGCGATCTCGAAGGGCCGGGACCGGGTGATCCGGGCGCACCGCCCGGCCAGCCCTGCCGCGCCCCGGCCCGACGCGCCGTCCCCGCCCGCCGCCCCCCGACCGCCGGACGCAACGCCCCGGCCCGGCGACGGCGTCCCGCCGGTCACCGGCGGAGGCGCATCGAGCATTCCCCCACCCTACCGGCCGCCCCGACCATGCGATCTTGGACGGTCGGTGTCCACCGTGACCGCGCAGGGTGAGCGGGGCGGGACGTCACCGGCAGTGGTCGTGTTCATTCCGCCGCAAACCGGTCAGCTTCTTGCCAGACCAATCGACCACTCCCTATCCTCGCTGTGGAAAGCGCTTTCCGAACGGATGCGGATCGTTCCGGCAGTGGCGCGCCACGCCAAGCCCGTAGCTGTCCGTCGCGGTTTCGACGGCGACGGCCCCCACAGACCACGTCCCGGGCGGGGGCCGCCTCGTCGCCTCCGGCAGTCGCCGGGCCGTACCACCCCAGGAAACACATCGAAGGCGAGGCAAGGATGAGACGACTTCCACTGCGACTCCACGCGGCGGTGGCCGCGACGGTCATCGGGGCCGCGATCTGCGTGGCGCTGCCGACGCCCCAGGCGTCGGCGGCGACCGGCGGCGTGACCGGCTACGCGACCCAGAACGGGGGCACCACCGGCGGCGCGGGCGGGCAGACGGTGCGCGCCACCACCGGGACCGCGATCCACACGGCCCTGTGCACCCGGGCCAGCAGCAGCACCCCGATCATCATCCAGGTCGAGGGGACCATCAACCACGGCAACACCGCCAAGGTGTCGGGCAACAGCTGCAACACCAACGCCGGCCTGATCGAGCTCAAGCAGATCAGCAACGTCACGATCGTCGGCGTCGGCAGCGGGGCGGTCTTCGACCAGCTGGGCATCCACATCCGCGACTCCAGCAACATCGTCATCCAGAACGTGACCGTCCGCAACGTCAAGAAGTCGGGCTCGCCCACCTCCAACGGCGGCGACGCCATCGGCATGGAGAGCACCGTCCGCAACGTCTGGGTCGACCACGTCACCCTGGAGGCCTCCGGCGGTGAGGCGGAGGGATTCGACGGCCTGTTCGACATGAAGGACAACGTGCAGTACGTGACGCTGTCCTACAGCATCCTGCGCAACTCCGGCCGTGGTGGCCTGGTCGGCTCCAGCGAGAGCGACCTGGGCAACAACTACATCACGTTCCACCACAACCTGTACGAGAACCTCGACTCCCGCGCGCCGCTGCTGCGCGGCGCCACGGCCCACATGTACAACAACTCCTACATGAACCTGCGCGAGTCCGGCATCAACTCCCGGGCCGGCGCGAAGGCCAAGGTGGAGAACAACTACTTCAAGGACTCCAAGGACGTCCTGGGCACCTTCTACACCAACGAGCGCGGCGCCTGGCAGGTCGCCGGCAACATCTTCGACAACGTGACCTGGTCCAGCCCCGGCAACGAGAACTACCCCGCCGGGCCCAACCCCCAGTCGACCACCACCGTCGGCATCCCCTACTCCTACCGCCTCGACGGGGCCGGCTGCGTGCCCGACCTGGTGCGCCAGACGGCCGGCGCCAACAAGGGCCTGCAGGTGTCCGACGGCAGCTGCACGCCGCAGACCCCGACGCCGACCACGCCCGCGCCGACCAGCCCGGGGCCGACCAGCCCCACCCCGGGGCCGACCAGCCCGACGCCGGGCCCGACCAGCCCGGGTGGGACGAACCTCAGCATCGGGGCCGGCGCGGACGGCTCCAGCAAGGCCAGCGGCACCAGCTACGGCAACGTGGTGGACGGCAACGCGGGCACCTACTGGTCGCCCTCCGGCTCGACCGGCCAGATCTCGGTCAAGTGGGACGCCGCCGTCCGGGTCGGCTCGGTGAACATCCGGGAGGCGTCCGGCGCCACCGGCGTCATCCGCTCCTGGCGGCTGGTCAACAACGACACCGGCGCGGTCCTCGCCTCGGGCAGCAACGGGGTGGGCGTCGTGTCCTTCAGCCCCACCTCGTTGAAGAAGATCAACCTGGAGATCACCGGCGCGAACGGCACGCCGCGGGTCGCCGAGTTCGAGACGTACGCCGGCTAGCGCTCTGCCGTCGACCGGCGGGAACCGGGGCCGGGGGGCGTCGTCACGCGCGACGCCTCCCGGCCCTCGGCCGTAGCCGCAACGACCCGCGCGGCACGGGTGCGCTGGGTGAGGGCGACGCAGAGCAGGACCAGCAGCGCGGCGGCGAGGGCGGCGGGCGTGACGCCCTCGCCGAGCAGGAGGGCCGACCAGCCCAGGGTCAGCAGGGGCTGGGCGAGCTGGAGCTGGCCGACCCGGGCGACGCCGCCCCGGGCCAGGCCCGCGTACCAGGCGAAGAAGCCGAGGAACATCGACACGGCGGTGAGGTAGGCGAACCCGAGCCACGCGGCGGGCCCCGCGTGCGGCGGGGTGCGCACGGCGGCGACGGCGGTGATGGCGATCGTGGCGGGCGTCGACAGCACGAGCGCCCAGCAGATGGTGTTCGCCGCGCCCAGCTCCCGCGCCAGCGCGCCGCCCTCCGCGTAGCCGAGCGCGCACAGGAGCACGGCCGCGAGCAGGAACAGGTCCGCGGCCTCCGGGGCGGCGGGCGCGCCCGCGCCGGCCGTCGTGAAGGCCAGCACCGCGGCGACGCCCGCGCCGCTGGCGACCCAGAACAACGCCGGGGGGCGTTCCCGGGCGCGCAGCACGGCGAAGACCGCGGTCAGGCCCGGCAGAACCGCGATCACGACCGCGCCGTGGGCGGCCGTCCGGGCGGTCAGCGCCAGCGAGGTGAACAGGGGAAAGCCCACCACGACCCCGGCGGCGACGACCAGCAGCCGGCGGCACTGCGCGGCGGACGGCCGGGACGCCCGCCGGGCCCACAGGTAGAGCGCGGCCAGGCCGGCGGCGCCGACGGCACGCCCGAAGGCCACCACCCACGGGTCGAGGTCGCCGACGGCGACGCGGGTCGCGGGCAGGGACATGCTGAAGGCCAGCACGCCCACCGCGCCCAGGGCGCTGCCCGTTATCGCCCCACGGCGGGAAGTGTTACTCTCGGCTCTCATGAATGACGATAACGCCGTCGATCGCGTTATCCAAGATCTGCGTCGGGTGATCGCCGCCGGCGCGGGCACCCGGCTGCCGTCCGTGCGGGAGCTCACCGCCCGGCACCGGGCGTCACCGGCCACCGTCGCGCGGGCCACCCGCCGGCTGGTGGCCGAGGGGCTGGTGGAGGCCGTCCCCGGCCGTGGCGTCTTCGTCGTCGACCCGGCGGGCGGGCCGCTGGTCGCGCCGGACCTGTCCTGGCAGGCCGTCGCGCTCGGGGCCCGGCCGGCCGGCGAGGAGGCGATGCAGGCGCTGCTCGCCGTCGCGCCGCCCGGGGCGGTCCCGCTGTCGGGCGGCTACCTCGACCCCGCCCTGCAACCCATCGCGGCGCTGGGCGCGGCGCTCAACCGGGCCGCGCGCCGCCCCGAGGCGTGGCACCGGGGGCCCGTGGCCGGCAGCCCTGAGCTGCGGGCCTGGTTCGCGCGGGAGTGCGGCGGGGTGTGGCACGCCGACGACATGACCATCTGCCCGGGCGGGCAGGCCGCGCTGTCCACCGCGATCCGGGCGCTCACCGCGCCGGGCGAGGCCGTGCTGGTGGAGTCCCCGACCTACCTCGGCGTCCTCGCTGCGGCCCGCGCGGCCGGGCGGCAGGTGGTGCCCGTCCCGGCCGACGCCGACGGCGTACGACCCGATCTGCTGGCCACGGCCCTGCGGCGCACCGGCGCGCGGCTGTTCTACTGCCAGCCGCTGTACGCCAACCCGCACGGCGGCGTCCTGCGTCCCGACCGGCGCGCCGCCGTGCTGGCCGCCGTGCGGGACGCGGGGGCGTTCCTGCTCGAGGACGACTACGCCCGGGACCTGGGCATCGACGGCGATCCGCCGCCGCCCCTGGCCGCCGACGACGTCGACGGCCACGTCGTGTACCTGCGCTCGTTGACCAAGTCGGTCGCGCCGGGGCTGCGCGTGGCCGCCCTCGGCGCCCGTGGACCGGCCGGCGTGCGGCTGCGCTCCGCCCGCCTCCTCGACGACTTCTTCGTCGCCGGCCCGCTGCAACACGCCGCGGTGGAGTTCGTCACCGCGCCGGCCTGGGCCCGGCACCGCCGCGCGGTGCGGTCCGCCCTGCGGGAGCGCCGCGACGCGCTGCTGTCGGCCCTGCGCCGGCACGCGCCCGACCTGCGCCCCGAGGCCGTGCCGCGCGGCGGCCTGCACCTGTGGGTCCGGCTCCCCGACGGCGTCGACGAGGCCGACCTGGTCGCCGCCGCCGCTGCCGAGCAGGTCGTCGTCTTCCCCGGGCAGCCCTGGCACGCCGCCGAGCCGCCGGCCGCGTTCCTGCGCCTGACCTACGCCGCCGCCGGCGCGGCGCAGCTCGACGAGGGCGCGCGCCGGCTGGCCCGGGCCCTGGCGGCCGTCGGCCGCGCCGGATAGCGCACGAGCCGAAGGCCGCCTCCCGTCCCGGGGGAGGCAGCCTTCGGCCGTGGGGGGATCGAACCCGGTGCTACTTCTTGACGACCTTCGCCGTCTCCTTCGACGTGGCCGTGCCGGGTTGCAGGTCCGAGCGGGTGGCCGTCACCCGCACGGAGAGCCTGTGCCCGACGTCGGCGGCCTGCGGCACGTACGACCTGCCGGTGGCCCCGGCGATGGCCTCGCCGCCGCGCAGCCACTGGTAGGAGAGGGTCAGCTTCTTCTGGTCCCACGTGCCCGGGTCGGCGGTGAGCGTCTTGCCGACCTTGGCCATCCCGCTGATCGTCGGGAGCTTGGTGGCCCTGGCGGGGTCGCCCAGCGCGGGCACGTTGAGGGCCCGCTCGCGGCTGACGTTGCCGGCCACGTCGTACGCCCGGTAGCGGATCACGTGGGCGCAGCTGTCGATCCGGGCCGGGGCCAGGTACGGCTGCCAGGCGCCCTTGTCGATCCGGTACTCGATGCGGGCCACGCCGGAGTCGACGTCGCTGGCGTTGACCACGAACGTGCGCTCCACCAGGTACGCCTGCACGGTCGGCGCGGTCTCGTCCACCTTGACCGACAGCGACCACACGTCGCTCCAGAGGAGGTTGACGCCCTGGGCCCGGTAGTCGACGCGGTGGCTGCCCGCCGGCAGGTCCACCGGCTCGCGGTACGGGAACCAGCCGCCGCCGTCGACCTGGTACTCGACCAGGCGCACCCGGTCACCGGCGGTGATGGTCAGGGCGGCGTCCGCGCCGTACCATCCGTCGGCGCCCGCGGCGGAGACCGTCGCCGCCGGCTGCCCGCCCGTGTAGCGCAGCGGGTCGACGCCGCCCAGCGTCGGCACGACCTTCCTGATGTTGCCGTCCGCGTCGAAGTGGAGCCGGTCGATCGTGGTCTCCCGGTGCGTGCCGTCGCCGCCCGGGATACCGAACCGGTGGTACGCGATGTACCAGTCGTCGGTGCCCGGCACCTGCAGGATCGAGTGGTGGCCGGTGCCGAGGATGCCCTGGCCCGGGTCCTTGGTGAGGATCTCCCCCTTGGCGGTGAACGGCCCCAGCGGGCTGGTGCCGGTGCCGTAGCCGACCCGGTAGTTCTCGCTGCCCGTGTCATCGATCGACCAGGACAGGTAGTAGGTCCCGGCGCGCTTGTGCATGAACAGGCCCTCGCGGAAGTCCGTGAGGCCGGTCAGCCGCACCCGCTTGGCGACGTCGTAGGAGATCATGTCGTCGTTGAGCGGGACCACGTACGGGGTGCCGTTGCCCCAGTAGAGGTAGCTCTGCCCGTCGTCGTCGGTGAAGACCGCCGGGTCGATCTGCTGGGCGTTGCCGTAGTCGGCCTTGCTCACCAGCGGCTTGCCGATGGGGTCGACGAACGGCCCGAGCGGCGAGTCGGCAACGGCGACGCCGATGTTCTGCTGCGCCGAGAAGTAGAAGTAGTACTTGCCGTTCTTCTCGATCGCGGCGGGCGCCCAGGCGTTGCTGTCGGCCCAGGTGACGTCCGGCCCGAGGTCGAGGATCGTGTCGTGCGCGGTCCAGTCGACCAGGTTGCGGCTCGACCAGACGGTGAACGTCGAGCTGCCCCAGCCGGGAAAGCCGTCGGTGGTGGCGTAGATGTAGTAGGTGTCGCCGAACCGCACGATGTTCGGGTCGGCGTTGAAGCCGGGCAGCACCGGCGAGCGCATCTGCACCGCCCGCACGGTCCACTCGCGGGTCGCCCCGGCCGCGCTGGTCACGGTCAGCGTCACCGGCTGCGAGTAGTCCCGCGCGCCGCCGGGCGTGACGGTCGAGGTCGGCGCGACCACGTACGTCGGGGCGAGGGCCGTCACGTCGGTGCCCGGCTTGACCGGCAGCGTGATGGTGCTGCTGGCGGCGTCGACGATCGCGGGGACCTTGAGGCTGTCGAGTTCGACCGCCACGACGCTGGTGCCGTTGGCGCCCAGCGCGGCGACCTCGCCGTCGGTGAGCGCCCGGTTGTAGAGGGAGAAGTCGCGCACCCGCCCCTTGAGGTACCTGTCGGCGGCGTACTGGGAGCGGCCGATGTAGTTGGCCGTGGTCCGGCCGCCGCCGATGTCGCCGGGGCGGTGGGTCAGGCCGGTCTTCTCGGCGACCCGCACCCCGTCGAGGTAGATCCGGGCGGTGCCGGCCGAGTTCAGGGTGTACGTGAGGGTCTTCCACACGCCCCGGGGCAGGGCGCCGCCGCCGGTGACGGTCTGCTCGCCGGTCCAGTTGCCGAGGCTGATCGAGGTGCGGTAGTTGTTGCCGGTGGTGAAGAGGTAGCCGTTGCCGACGCCGGCGGAGTCGGTGTTGCCCAGGCCCCAGACGAAGTACGGCGTCGCCTGGTCGGTGGCCATGTTGACGTCCATCGACACGGTGATCTCGTCGAGGCCGGCCATGATGTTGTCGGGCAGGGCCACGTGGCCGTTGGTCCCGCCGAGGGCGAGGCTGCCGTCGCGCCAGCTCGCGTCGCCGGCCAGCCTCGCGTCGTAGCCGTTGCCGGAGTCGTCGGTGACGGTGGCGCCGCTGGCCTGGTCGAGGGCGTAGTGGGCGACGACCCCGTCGGCGTTGGCGCGCACCGGCGGCGGCGCGTCGTTGAGGGCGTCGAGCTCCTTCCTGGTCACCGGGATGACGGTGCCGTGCCGGGGGCTGGCGGGCAGGTCGTAGGAGGCCGGCACCTTCCAGCTCGGGTGCTCCAGGTCGTCGGCGCCCAGCGGGATGTAGCCCCGGCCGCCGTACTCGTCGACGAACAGGTAGTACTTCGAGCCGGAGGTGTCGCCGGGGTTGGCCTTGAAGACCGTGGGGCCCTCGACGGCGGAGGTGCCGGCGTCGCGGCCGATGCACGAGTCGAGCACCGCCCAGGAGGGCTTGCCGGGCAGGTCGACGGCGGTCAGCGAGGACGACTTCTCCTGGATGATGTCGGAGCAGCCGGTGCCGCCGCCGCCCTCGTCCTTGGTGAACCGGTAGTAGGTGTCGCCCTCGGAGATGACGGTGGAGTCGATGCGCGAGTCGCCCGGGTCCTGCCAGATCGTCGGCTGGCTGAAGGTGACGAAGTCGCGGGTCGTCGCGGCGAGCATCCGGTTGTAGGTGTTGCCCGTGTGGTTCGGGTCGTTCTCGGCGTAGAGCTTCGAGGCCCAGAAGACGAGGTACTCGCCGCGGGCGGCGTCCCAGTACGCCTCGGGCGCCCAGGTGTTGCCGGCGGTGGGCGGGGAGACCAGGACGTGTCGCTGCTCCGACCAGTTCACCAGGTCGGTGGACTCCCAGACCTCCAGGTACCGGCTGCCCTGGCGCTGGGCGACGTCCCAGTTGCCGTTGCGGCCGATGGACAGGTCGGTGGCGATGAGGAAGAACCGGTCCCCCTCGGGGCTGCGGATCAGGAACGGGTCCCGCAGGCCCCGCGTGCCGAACGTCGACTCCAGCTTCGGCTGTCCGCCGTTGACCTCGGTCCACCGCAGCGCGTTGTTGCCCTGGCTGGCCGCGAAGTAGATCTTCTCCCCGGCGATGGAGTTGCCGGTGAAGTAGCTGAAGGCGTAGCCGGCGTACGGCGCGGCCTCGGGCAGCTCGCGGACGGTCAGCTCGATGGCGCGCTCGGCGGTGGCCGCGCCGACGGTGACGGTGGCGGTCACGGTGACCCTGACGTCTCCGGCCCCGTGCGCGGGGCGCTTGACGACGCCGTCGGGGCTGACGACGTCCGGGCGGGCGGAGCGCCAGGCGATGGCCGCGCCGTTGCTGCCGGTGGCCGGCATGGTCAGGTTGCCGCGCACGTCACCGGCGTTCACCAGCGACAGGGCGGCGGCGGCTGCCTCGGCCCGCGTCTGGTCGGTCTCGTTGGGCAGCACGGTGGCGGTGAACGCCTTGGTGCCGCTGCTGCCGCCCCGGCTGACGGTGGCGGTGAGGGTGACCGTGGCGGGCCCGTCGGCGGGAGCGGGGCGGGTCACCTCGCCGGTCGCGCCGATGGTGCCCGGGGCGCTGGAGGACCAGGCGATCGCCGACCCGTACGTGCCGGTGGTGGGCAGGGTGAGCCTGCCGGTCACGGCCGACAGGTCGCCCAGGTCGAGGGCGGCGGTGTCGGCGGCGACGCGGGCCGCGTCGGGCAGCGCGATCGCCGCCACCTCGTCGGCGGCCAGGGCTCGGTCGTAGATGCGGAAGTTCGCCACCCGGCCCTTCAGGTACCGGTCGGCGGCGTAGTTGGACCGGCCGAGGTTGTTGTTGGTCGTCGTGCCGTTGCCGACGGCGCTGGGCAGCACGGTGACGCCGCTGTTCCGCGCGACCTGCACGCCGTCCTCGTAGAGGGTGCCGGTGGTGCCGGTCTGCGTGTAGGTGACGGACTTCCACACGCCCCGGGCCAGGTTCGCGCCCTTGCCGGTCACCTTCTCGCCGGACCAGTTGGTGGTGGTGATGCCGGCGCGGAAGGCGTCGCCGCTGGTGAACAGGTAGCCGGTGCCGGAGTTCGAGGTGGCGGGGTTGCCGAGGCCCCAGACGAAGTACGGGGTCTGCTGCGTGGGGTCGACGAGGACGTCGACGGCGACGGTGATCGACGACAGCCCGGCCATGATGTCGTCGGGCAGCCTGACGTGGTCGTCGACGCCGTCGAGGACGAGGCCGCCCTGTCCGGTCCAGGTGCCGCCGCCGACGAGCGTGCCGTGGTTGCCCCGGCCGGAGCTGTCGGTGACGGTCGTGCCGGTGGCCTGCGTCAGGTCGTAGCGCACCAGCAGCCCGTCGGTCACGTCGGCCGCGGCGGCGGGTGCGGCGGTGGCGGGCAGCAGCCCGGCGACCAGGGCGAGGAGCACCCCGGCGACGAGGGGCCGGGCCAGGCGGCGGGAGCGGGGCGGGGAGAAGGATCGCGGTTCCGGGGGAGCTGCTTCGCGCATGGGGTTCCCTCGTGGTGGCGGGGGTGTGAGCGTTAACAGGCCCGAATTCTCGGCGCTACGAAACCCCGTCGTCAAGGGGTCCCACCAGGCACAACGCTGGGTATGTGCGCGTTAACAGGGATCGCTGCGCCCAAGGGACAGCCGGCGGTGCCGGCCGACCCTCGCGGCGGGCTGGCACGACGAGGACCGCGGCCCTCGCGGCGCGCCGGGTGCGGGTGGGCGGGCGGTCAGCCCTTCCGGCCGCCGCTGCTCGCGCGCACGACGAGCTGCGGCTCGACCTGCGGGTCCGGGAAGCGCCCCGCCGGGCCGTCGGCGTCGAACAGCTCCAGCAGGGCCGCCACGCACCGCCGGCCGACCTCGTCGAAGTCCTGCCGCACGGTGGTCAACGGCGGCGAGAGGTACTCGGCCTCGGGGATGTCGTCGAACCCGACCACGCTGACGTCCTCCGGGACCCGCACGCCGCGCTGGTGCAGCGCCCGCAGCAGGCCGAGCGCCTGGTGGTCGTTGGCGCAGAACACGGCCGTCACGTCCGGGCGGTCGACCAGCGACTGCCCGATCTCGTAGCCCGCGCGGGGGCTCCAGTCGCCGACGAGGACCGGCGGGACGGAGCGGCCGGCCTGCTCCAGCGCCAGCCGCCACCCGTCGACGCGGTCGCGGGCCTCCAGCCAGTCGCGGGGGCCGGCGATGTGCCACACCGTCTCGTGTCCGAGGGAGAGCAGGTGCTCCACGGCCAGCCGGGCCCCGGCGACCTGGTCGACGGAGATGCTCGGCAACTCCCGGGCGCCCCCGCTGGACTCGACCACCACGGCGGGGACGCCGGTGGGCAGGCCGTGCACGGCCACCGCCGCCGTCATCATCGGGGCGATGACGACCACGCCCGCCACCGACTGCTCGGTGAGGGCGTCGATGGCGGACCGCATCCCGGCCCGGTCGAGCTGCTCCAGGGTGACGATGCTGATGCCGTACCCCGCGGCGCGGGCCGCGCGCTCGATGCCGAGCAGGGTCGCCGCCGGGCCGTAGAGGATGGTGTCGAAGCTGACCACGCCGATGACCCGGGAGCGCCGCCCGGCCAGCCCCCGGGCCAGGGCGTTGGGCCGGTAGTTGAGCTGGTGCACCGCGCGCATCACCCGCTCGCGGGTCTCCTGCCGGACGCTGGGGTGGTTGTTGAGCACCCGCGACACCGTCTGGTGCGAGACACCGGCGAGCCGGGCGACGTCGTTCATCACCGCCGCGCGTGCGGCCGGCTGCTGACCCATGGCAACTCCCCTCGTGGCCATCGTAGCCCGTCGTGATCAACAAGACGGGCGGTCAGGCTCGCTGCGCGGAGGGCGTGTCCGGCGTGCTCCCGCCTCGGGGAGCACGCCGGATACCCTGTCGTACGGTCGACCGGTCGAGCCCTCAGAATCCCCTGGCCAACCGGTAGTAGGCCTGGTTCCACCGCAACTCGTTCGTCAGCCGGCGGGTGGTCGTCTCCGCGTCGATGACGACCAGCTCGGTGGCGACCATCTCGGCCAGGTCGTGCAGTTCCTCGACCCCGACGGCCTGCGACAGCACCGTGTGGTGCGGCGCGCCGGCCGTGAGCCACGCCTCAGCCGAGCCGGCCAGGTCCGGCCGGGGCCGCCACACCGCCCGGGCCACGGGCAGCTTCGGCAGCGGCTGCGGCGGGACGATCACGTCGATCTCGTTGGCCACCAGCCGGAACCGCTCCCCCATGTCGGCCAGCCCCAGCACCACGGCGGGCCCCGCCTGGGCGTCGAAGACCAGGCGCACGGGGTCCTCGCGCCCGCCGATGCCCAGCGGGTGGATCTCCACGGCGGGCGTGTCGGCGGCGATGGACGGGCAGACCTCCAGCATGTGCGCGCCGAGGATCACCTCCTGCCCCGGCGTGAGGTCGTAGGTGTAGTCCTCCATGAAGGACGTGCCGCCCGTGGTGCCCACCGACATCGCCTTGAGCGTGCGCACCAGCACCGAGGTCTTCCAGTCGCCCTCGCCGCCGAAGCCGTAGCCGTCGGCCATCAGCCGCTGCACCGCGATCCCCGGCAGCTGCCGCAACCCGCCGAGGTCCTCGAAGTTCGTGGTGAACGCGCGGAACCCGCCCGCGTCGAGGAAGTCGCGCAGGCCCGCCTCGATCCGGGCGGCGTAGCGCAGGGAGTCGTGCCGGTCGCCGCCGGCCCGCAGCTCGGCGACGAGCCGGTAGCTGTCGTCGTACTCCTTGACCAGCTCGTCGATGCGCGTGTCCGCCACCGCGTCCACGGCCGCCACCAGGTCGTTCACGCCGTAGGTGTTGACCGAGACGCCGAAGCGCAGCTCCGCCTCGACCTTGTCGCCCTCGGTCACCGCCACGTTGCGCATGTTGTCGCCGAAGCGGGCCAGCCGCAGCGACCGCAGCTCCGCGTGCCCGATCGCCGCCCGGGTCCACGCCGCGATGCGGGCGGTGACGCTCGGGTTGCTCACGTGCCCCGCGACGGTCTTGCGGGCCACCCCCAGCCGGGTCTGCACGAACCCGAACTCCCGGTCGCCGTGGGCGGCCTGGTTGAGGTTCATGAAGTCCATGTCGATCTCGGACCAGGGCAGCGCCACGTTGGCCTGCGTGTGCAGGTGCAGCAGCGGGGTGCGCAGCGCGTCCAGGCCGGAGATCCACATCTTGGCGGGAGAGAAGGTGTGCATCCAGGCGATCACCCCGACCGCGCCCTGGACGGCGGCGTCGCGGCAGACGGCCAGGATGTCGGCGCTGGAGGTGAGCACCGGCTTCCAGACCACCCGGGCGGGGATGGCCGGGTCGGCGTCGAGCTGCGCCGCGATCTGCCGGGACTGGTCGGCCACCTGACGCAGGGTCTCCGGGCCGTACAGGCCCTGGCTGCCGGTGAGGAACCAGACCTCGGCGGCCGGGGATGGGTTGGTCATGGGGTTGCCTTCCGGTGTACTGGGGTGGTCACTTCTTGCGGATGCCGACGAGGCGCTGGAGGAGGATGAACGCGAACAGCAGGCCACCGATCACGATCTTGGTCCACCAGGAGCTGAGGCTGCCGTCGAAGGTGATCAGCGTCTGGATCACCCCCAGCACGAGGACGCCCAGCACGGTGCCGAACACGTAGCCGGAGCCGCCCGTGAGCAGCGTCCCGCCGATGACGACGGCGGCGATCGTGTCCAGCTCCATGCCGACGGCGATCAGCGGGGCGCCCGACAGCGTGTAGAACGACAGCAGGATGCCGCCGATGGCCGAGCAGAGCCCGCTGATCGTGTAGACGGCGATCTTCGTACGCCCCACGGGCAGGCCCATGAGCAGCGCTGACTGCTGGTTGCCGCCGATGGCGTACACGTTGCGCCCCAGCCGGGTGTACGCCAGCGTGTACGCCGCGACCGCCACCACGGCGAGGGCGACCAGGACGCTCACGGTCACGAAGTTCTCGCCGATGCGGATGCGCTCCTGCGCCGCCGAGGTCCAGAACCCGTCGGTGATCGGGATGGACGTCGAGCTGATCCAGGTGCACATGCCCCGGGCGAAGAACATGCCGGCGAGGGTGACGATGAACGGCTGGATGTCGAAGAAGTGGATGACGCAGCCCATCGCGAACCCGAGGGTGGGGCCGATGAGCAGCGCGATCAGCAGCACCAGCGCGGGGTGCACGCCGTCGCCGAGCAGCGACGCCGACACCATCGCGGTCATCGCCACCACCGAGCCGACCGACAGGTCGATGCCGCCGGTCAGGATGACGAAGGTCATGCCGACCGCGACGACCAGCAGGAAGCCGTTGTCGATGAAGATGTTGAAGACGACCTGGATGTTGGAGAACGCGCGGTACTGCGAGACGCCGATGCCGTACATCACCAGCAGCAGGGCCAGGGTGGCCAGCACCGGCACCTGCCGCTGCGGCACCCGCCACCAGGCCCGTGGGCCTCGCGCGGCCAGTGGGGTCGTGGTCATGCCGGGACCTGCTCCTTCTGCTTCTCGACGGGGGTCGCCGGGGCCGCCGTCGGCGCGTGCCGGCGCCGGAACCGGGCGCGGAACGCCGGCGCCTGGATGAGGCAGACCGCGATCACCACGACCGCCTTGAACAGCAGGGCCGTCTGCGGGTCGATGTTCATGGCGTACACCGAGGTGGTGAGGGTCTGGATGATCAGCGCGCCGACGATGGTGCCGCTGAGGTAGAACCGGCCGCCGGCCAGCGACGTGCCGCCGATGACCACGGCGAGGATCGCGTCGAGCTCGACCCAGAGGCCGACGGCGTTGCCGTCGGCGCTGGAGACGTTCGCCGTCATCATGAACCCGGCGACGGCGGCGCAGGCGGCGCTCACCACGTACACCAGGAAGGTGATCCGCCGCGAGCGCACGCCCGCCAGGCGGCTGGCCTCGGCGTTGCCGCCGACCGCTTCGATGATCATGCCGAGGGCGGTGCGGCGGGTCAGCACCGCCACGACCAGCGTCACCGCGAGGGCGATGATGATCGCGAACGGCAGCGTGAGCAGGTGCCCGACCCCGATCGTCTTGTACGGCTCGCTGTTGATGGTGATGATCTGCCCGGAGGTGACCAGCTGGGCCAGGCCCCGGCCCGCGACCATCAGGATCAGCGTGGCGATGATCGGTTGGATGCCTATCCCGGCGACCAGGATCCCGTTCCACGCGCCGAGCACCAGGGCGACGCCGAACGCGATCGCCACCGCGGTGAGCACCGCGCCGAGGTTGTTCTGGTCGGGCTGCTCGCTGATGTAGAGGCAGGCTATCGCGCCGCAGACGGCGGCCACGGAACCCACGGACAGGTCGATGCCGCCCGTGGCGATCACCAGGGACATGCCCAGCGCGACCAGGATCAGCGGGGCGCTGAGCCGGACGATGTCGACGAGGCTGCCGTAGAGGTGGCCGTTCTTCAGCTCGACCGACAGGAAGCTCGGCCGGTAGACGGTGTTCGCCGCCAGCAGCACCACCAGCACGACCAGGGGCCAGAACAGCCGGTGGCCGGTGACGCCCGCGAGGCGGGTACGCGCAGTGCTCATACCTTCTCCAGCCCTTCCTGCGCCGCGCCGCTGGCGATGGCCCGCATCACGCGGTCGGCGTCGAGGGTGTCGTCGTTGTCGAGCTGGGCGACCAGCCGCCGGTCGCGCATCACGACGACCTTGTGGCTGAGCCGCAGCACCTCCTCCAGCTCGGCGGAGATGAACAGCACCGCCATCCCGCCGTCGGAGAGCTGCGCCACGAGGCGCTGGATCTCGGTCTTCGCGCCGATGTCGATGCCCCGGGTCGGCTCGTCCAGGATCAGCAGCCGCGGCTCGGTGATCAGCCACCGGGCGAGCAGCACCTTCTGCTGGTTGCCGCCGGAGAGGTTGCGCACCGGCATGTCGGGGTTGGCCGGGCGGATGCTCAGCGCCTTGATGTAGCGCTCGACCAGCTCGTCCTGCTTGCGCCGGGGCACCGGCCGCAGCCAGCCGCGGGCGGCCTGCATGGCCAGGATGATGTTCTCCCGCACCGACAGCTCGCCCACCAGGCCCTCGGTGCGGCGGTTCTCGGAGCAGAAGGCGACGCCCCGGTCGATCGCGGCCACCGGGTTGCGGATCGCGGCGGGCGCGCCGTCGACCGCGAGCCGGCCCTGGTCGGCGCGGTCCGCGCCGAAGAACAACCGGGCGACTTCGGTACGCCCCGAGCCGAGCAGCCCGGCCAGCCCGACGACCTCGCCGGCGTGGATGGTGAGGCTGAACGGCTCGACCGAGCCGCTGCGGCCCAGCCCGTCCGCCGCTATGAACGGCTCCCCCGCCGCGATCGCCGCGCGGTCCCGGTCGGTCTCGGAGTCGAGGCGCTCCAGCGCGTCGAGCTCCTTGCCGATCATCTTCTCCACGAGGGCGATCTGCGGCAGCTCGGCCGTCGGGTACTCGCCGACGAGGCGGCCGTTGCGCAGCACGGTGATCCGGTCGGCGATGCCGTACACCTGGTCGAGGAAGTGGGTGACGAAGACGATCGCGATGCCGTCGTCGCGCAGCTGGCGCATGATCCGCATCAGCTGGGCCACCTCGTCGGCGTCGAGGCTGGAGGTGGGCTCGTCGAGGATCAGCACCCGGGCGTTCACGTCGACGGCGCGGGCGATGGCCACCATCTGCTGCACCGCGAGGGAATAGCTGCCGAGCAGCTCGGTGACGTCGATGTGCAGGTCGATGCGGGCCAGCAGCTCCTTGGCCCGGCGGCGCATCTCGCGCCAGTTGACGGTCCCGAGCCGGCGCGGCTCCCGGCCGATGAAGATGTTCTCCGCCACCGACAGGTTCGGCAGGAGGTTGACCTCCTGGTAGACGGTGCTCACCCCGGCCGCGGTGGCCTGCATCGGCCCGGCGAAGGAGACCTGCTGACCGTCGAGGGTGATCGTGCCGGCGTCCGTGCTGTAGACGCCGGTCAGCACCTTGATGAGGGTGGACTTGCCGGCGCCGTTCTCGCCCATCAGGGCGTGGACCTCGCCGGGGAAGAGGCGGAAGTCGACGCCGTCGAGGGCGCGCACTCCCGGGAAGATCTTGCTGATCGCGGTCATCGTCAGGACCGGATGCCTCTGCGACATCCCACCAGGCCTTTCGTGTGTCGCGGAAGCGAGCGGGCGGGGCCGCCGCGCGTGGCGCGGCGGCCCCCTCCGGTCAGTACTTCCGGGTCGGCAGAGCGGCCTTGGCCTGCTCCTGGGTGAAGGTGGTCTCCTGGGTCTCGACCCGGGCGGGGACCTCCTCGCCGGCCTTGACCTTCTTCACCAGGTCCATCAGCTGGTCGCCCAGCAGCGGGCTGCACTCGGCGATGAAGTTGAACTTGCCGTCGGCCAGGGCCTGCATGCCGTCCTTGACCGCGTCGATGGTGATGATGGTGATGTCCTTGCCCGGCACCTTGCCGGCCGCGGTGATCGCCTCCAGCGCGCCGAGGCCCATGTCGTCGTTGTGGGCGAACAGGACGTCGATCTTCGGGTTGGCCTTGAGGAACTGCTCCATGACCTGCTTGCCGCCGGCCCGGGTGAAGTCACCGCTCTGCGAGGCGACGATCTTCAGGTTGGGGTTGGCGGCGATCGCCTCCGCGAAGCCCTTCTTGCGGTCGTTGGCCGGCGCCGAGCCGGTGGTGCCCTGCAGCTCGACGATGTTCACCGGACCGGTGGCGTCCTTCTTCTGCTCGACCAGCCACTCGCCGGAGAGGCGGCCCTCCTTGACGAAGTCGGAGCCGATGAAGGTCTTGTAGAGGCTCTTGTCGGCCGAGTCGACGGCCCGGTCGGTCAGGATGACCGGGATCTTGGCGTCCTTGGCCTCCTTGAGCACGGTGTCCCAGCCCGACTCCACCACCGGCGAGAAGGCGATCACGTCGACCTTCTGCTGGATGAAGTTGCGGATCGCCTTGATCTGGTTCTCCTGCTTCTGCTGGGCGTCGTCGAACTGCAGCTTGATCCCGGCCTTCTCGGCGGACTCCTTGATGGAGTTGGTGTTCGCCGTCCGCCAGCCGCTCTCCGCGCCGACCTGCGAGAAGCCGAGGACGATCTGGCCGTCGCCGTCGCCGCCGGACTCCGAGCCGGTGTCGCTGTTGCCGCACGCGGCCAGGCTGGTGGCCATCAGGCCGGCGGCCAGGATCGCGCCGAACCCGCGGCGGGTGATGGTCGTGCCGGTCTTGCGCATGTGATGACTCCTTGCGGGGGTGGGTGGGGTACCTACATGGGCCGGGGCCGCCTCGGCGTGCCGGGACGGCACGGCCAACCGGTGGTGCTGTGGTGAGGTGCGGTGGAACGGGCCGGACCTCGGGGTGCGGACCGGCCGGGACGGGGCGGGCGGCGGTCAGGGGGTCGCGGACGAGGCCCCGGGCTGCCCGTAGACGTTCTGGTAGCGGTCGTAGAGGGCGTCGATGTCCTCGCGGGCCATCGGCACCGGTCGGCCGAGCGTGCGGGCCAGGTGGGCGGTGCGGGCGACGTCCTCGCACATCACCGCCGCCTTGACCGCCGCGCGGGCGTCCTTGCCGATGGTGAAGACGCCGTGGTTGCGCATGAGCACCGCCGGCGAGCGGTGCCCGGACAGGGTGGCCACGATGCCCTTGCCGATGTCGTCGCCGCCGATGAGCGCGAACGGGCCGACCGGGATCTCGCCGCCGAACTCGTCGGCCTGCGCGGTGAGGTGGCACGGGATCGACTCGCCGCAGGCCGCCCAGGCGGTGGCGTAGGAGCTGTGCGTGTGCACCACTCCACCGACCTCCGGCATCGCCCGGTAGACGTAGGCGTGCGCGGCGGTGTCGCTCGACGGCGACAGGTCGCCCTCCACCACGACGCCGTCGAGGTCGCAGACGATCATGTTGTCGGGGCGCAGGTCGTCGTAGGAGACGCCGCTGGGCTTGATGACCATCAGGTCCGCGCCCGGCACCCGGGCGGAGACGTTGCCGGCCGTCCAGGCCACCAGGCCGTACCGGACCAGCTCGCCGTGCAGGGTCGCGACCTGCTCGCGCAGCCGCGTCACCGCGGCGCTCAGCTCGGGGCTCATGCCAACACCTCCAGGGGGGCCGCGGCCACGCCGGCCGGGGAGTGGTCGGCCGCCCGGCGGGCGGCGTTGCGGATGGTGCGCAGCCGCAGCAGGACGTCGTCGCCGCCCCGGCCGAAGTGGTCGTGCAGCCGCCGGTACTCCGCGTAGAGCGCGTCGTAGGCGAGCGCCCGCTGCGGGTCGGGCCGGTAGACGTCGCGGTCGACCCGGCCCATCACCGCCGAGGCGGCCGGCACGTCGGGGTACGCGCCCGCGGCGACCGCCGCGTGGATCGCCGAGCCGAGCGCCGGGCCCTGCGCCGAGCCGATGATGCCCAGCGGGCGCTTCGTGACGTCGGCGTAGATCTGCATGAGCAGCGCGTTGTTGGTCAGCCCGCCCGCGACGATGATCTCGTCGACCGGCACCCCCGCCTCGGCGAACGCCTCGATGATCATGCGGGTACCGAACGCGGTGGACTCCAGCAGCGCGCGGTAGACGTCCGGCGGCCGGGTGGCCAGGGTCAGCCCGACGACCACCCCGCTGAGGTCGTGGTTGACCAACAGAGACCGGTTGCCGTTCCACCAGTCCAGCGCCACCAGGCCGTGCGCGCCGACCGGCTGGGCGGCGGCGGCAGCCGTCAGGGCCTCGTGGGAGGCGTAGCCGGCGGGGGCGGCATGCTGGACGTACCAGCCGAAGATGTCGCCGACGCCGCTCTGGCCGGCCTCGTAGCCCCAGTGCCCGGAGCTGATCCCGCCGTCGACGACGCCGCACATGCCGGCCACCTCGGCCAGCTCGACGCCGTTGACGACGTGGCAGGTGGAGGTGCCCATGATGGCGACCAGCCGGCCCGGGTCGAGGGCCTGGGCGGCGGCGGAGGTGACGTGGGCGTCGACGTTGCCGACCGCCACGGCGATCCCCTCGGGCAGGCCGGTCCAGGCCGCGGCCTCGGCGGTCAGCCCGCCGGCCCGGGCCCCCAGCGGCGCGAGCGGGCCGTCGATCTTGGTGACGAAGTCGGCGAAGCCCGGGTTGAGCGCGGCCAGGTACTCCCGCGACGGGTACCGGCCGTCCTGGCGGATGCCCTTGTAGCCGGCGGTGCACACGTTGCGGGTCTCGACGCCGCAGAGCTGCCAGACGATCCAGTCGGCCGCCTCGATCCACCGCTCGGCCCGGTCGTAGACCTCCGGGTCCTCCTCCAGCAGTTGCAGGCCCTTGGCGTACTGCCACTCGGCGGAGATCTTGCCGCCGTAGCGGCCGATCCACGGCTCGTTGCGGGCGTGGGCCAGCTCGTTGATCCGGTCCGCCTGGGGCTGGGCCGCGTGGTGCTTCCACAGCTTGACCCAGGCGTGCGGCCGGGTACGCAGGTCCGGCAGCTCGCACAGCGGGGTGCCGTCGGCGAGGGTGGGCAGCACGGTGCAGGCGGTGAAGTCGATGCCGATGCCGACGACCTGCCGCGGGTCGACGCCGCTGGCGGCCAGTGCCGCCGGCACCGCCTGCCGCAGCACCTCGCGGTAGTCGTCCGGGTCCTGCAGGGCCCAGTCGGCGGGTAGCGCCTGGCCGTCGACGGCGAGTACCGTGTCCATCACGGCGTGTCGGTACTCGTGCACCGCCGTGCCCAGTTCGGCACCGTCACCGACCCGTACCACCAGCGCTCGACCCGACAACGTGCCGTAGTCGACGCCGACAACGTACCGGTCGCCCGGCCCTGCCGAAACGCTCATGACATCCTCCGCTCACTTGCTGGCAACAGTGTTAGCGCTCACATGTCGTGTCGTCAAGATGCTTCCCGCCAAGATCTTTCAGTCCGACCCCCGACACGGCTCCCTGCCTGGACTCTCTCCGGATGGCCACGTCGGCGACGATTCGGTCACGGGGCGCGACCCACGGCGGAGGCGGCCCGGCAGCCGGGATGTGCGCGTTCACAACGAGAGTGCGCCCCGGCCGCACGGCGCGGGGAGCGCCCCACCGCCGCACGCCGGCCGCCGCCCGGCATGCCGACCCGCCGCCCGGCCGTGACGGGGAGTGAATCCCGACCCGCCGGCACACCAGGCCGCTCGCCCGCTTTGCTCTGCAGCCAAGGACGCAACGCTCACACTCCGCCACCGCTCGGGATCTTCCGCGATTCTTGGCAGGAGGACATGCGCGCAGCTCGACGAGGGCGTTGTGGCGATGGGTGCAGAGCAAAGCGCGCGGCGGGACCGCGGAGACCCCCGGAGGATGACAACGCAGGGTAAGGACGATCGTCCCGATGTGGACAGCTCCCCTTCGTCACGGAGTGCGACCGAAACACCCAGGCTCGCGACCCCGCCGAAGCCGCACCCCAAAGCGGCCGTCCCGGCCCGGCAAACCCCGTCGGGCAACCGGGTCGACGCCGCCCCGTCCGGCGGCGCCGACCCGGCCGACAGCGGACGCGAAGGCAACTCCGCGTCCGAAAGTTTCGAGCTTGTTTCGGACCCGTGCAGACTAAGCGCCCGCACGGAGGCGAGTCAAGAGTCACCTGTCGATGCGTCGAGGCCGGACCCGGAATTGGCCCCTACCCGCCCCCAAGCTTCGAAAGTTTCGGGATATGCTGCGGCGGGCCGGGAGCAAGGGAGATGCCATGGAACAACAGCGGGCGACGCTGGCGGAGATCGCGCAGGCGGCCGGGGTGTCGATCCCCACCGTCTCGAAGGTCCTCAACGGCCGGCCGGACGTCGCACCCGCGACCCGGCACCGGGTGCAGACACTGCTCGACGCCCGGGGGTACACCGCCCGGGGCACCGCCCGCCCGGCGAACCGGGCGGGCCTGATCGACCTGGTGCTGCGGGACCTGGGCAGCCCGTGGGCCATGCAGATCATCGACGGCGTGGAGGAGCTTGCCTACCAGGCCGGCTTCGGCGTCGTCGTCTCCGCCGTGCACGGCCGGCACCGCACCCGCCCCGACCGGCGCTGGACCGAGCAGCTGGCCGCCCGACGCTGCAACGGGGTGCTGCTCGTCCTGTCCGACCTCTCCCCCGCCCAGCGCGGCCAGCTCGAGGAGCTGGGCATCCCCGTGGTGATCATCGACCCCGCCGGGCAGCCTCCCGCGGACATCCCCTCCGTCGGCGCGACCAACTGGGCCGGCGGGCGGGCGGCCACCGAGCATCTGCTCGACCTCGGACACCACCGGATCGCCGTCATCGGCGGTCCCCCCACCGTTCCGTGCAGCCGCGCCCGCGTGGACGGCTACCGGGCCGCCATGGACGCCGCCGGGCAGCGGGTCCCCACCGGCCACGTCCGCACCGGCGACTTCCTCGCCCCCTCGGGCTACCGGGAGACACACGCCCTGCTCGACCTGGCCCGACCGCCGACGGCGATCTTCGCCTGCTCCGACGAGATGGCGCTGGGCGCCTACGAGGCGCTCTACGAGCGGGGGCTGCGGGTGCCGGACGACATGAGCGTCGTCGGCTTCGACGACCTGGACGCCGCCCGGTGGGCCGTGCCGCCGCTGACCACCATCCGCCAGCCGCTGACGGAGATGGCGGCGATGGCCACCCGCATGCTGCTCAGCCTGGTCAACGGCGAGGAGCTGGCCAGCGACCGCATCGAGCTGGCCACCCCGCTGGTCGTGCGGCACAGCACCCGGCCCTGCTGACCGCGACGCCGGGTCAGGCCGGCTCGCCCCGCATGGCGCGGACGGCCTCGCCCGCGTACAGGCAGGCGGCCCGCTGGCCGGCGGCCACCTCGACCAGCGCGGGATCGGACTCGGCGCAGTCCGGGCGGGCCTGCGGGCACCGGGTCCGGAACCGGCAGCCGCCGGGCGGGTCCACCGGGCTCGGCACGTCGCCGCGCAGGATGATCCGCCGGCGGCGCCGCTCCACCTTCGGGTCCGCCACCGGGACTGCCGACAGCAGCGCGGCCGTGTAGGGGTGCGCCGGCTGCCGGTAGAGCTGCGCCGGGGTGCCGGTCTCCACGATCCGGCCCAGGTACATCACGGCGATCCGGTCGCTCATGTGCTCGACGGCCGCCAGGTCGTGCGCGATGAACAGGTACGTCAGCCCCAGGTCCCGTTGCAGCGCCCGCAGCAGGTTCATGATCTGCGCCTGCACGCTCAGGTCGAGCGAGGCGATGGGCTCGTCGAGGACGATCAGGTCGGGCTCCCCGGCCAGCGCGCGGGCGATGCCGACCCGCTGGCGTTGCCCGCCGGAGAGCTCGTGCGGGTGCCGGCCGGCGAGGTCGGGGCGCAGGCCGACCAGCTCCAGCAGCTCGGCGACCCGGCGGCTGCGGGCCTGGGCGGAGCCGGCGAGCCGGTGCACCACCAGCGGCTCGGCGATGCTGGCCCCGATCGTGCGCCGCGGGTCCAGCGACGCCTGCGGGTCCTGGAACACCATGGCCACCTTCCGGCGCAGGCCCCGCAGCCGGCGGCGGGACCACCGGGTGACGTCCTGGCCGCCGACCCGCACGTGTCCGGAGGTCGGGTCGACCAGGCGCAACAGCGCCAGGCCGGTGGTGGACTTCCCGCTGCCCGACTCGCCGACCAGCCCGAGCGTCTCGCCCCGCCGCACGGTCAGCGACACCCCGTCGACGGCCCGCACCTGCGCGCCGCCCCCGGCCGGGAACCACACCCGCAGGTCGTCGAGCTCGGCGAGGGGCTCCGGCGGCGCCGCGGCCGGCGTCGGCGCGGCCGGGGCGGTGTCGGCGCTCATGCGTCCTCCCCGCCGGGGTAGAAGGTGCGTGCCTCGTGGCCGGGGGCCACCGGGACCAGCGGCGGCAGCTCGTGTTCGCACCGGGCGTCGCCGCGCACGGGGCAGCGCGGCCAGAACGCGCAGCCGGGCGGCAGGTCGAGGGGGCTGGGCGGCGCGCCGTGGATCGCCGGGAGGTCGCCGCCGGCATGCTGCGGGTCCGGGCGGGCCGCCAGCAGGGCCCGGGTGTACGGGTGCGCGGGCGCGTCGAACACGGCGTCGACGTCGCCCCGCTCGACGATCCGGCCGCCGTACATGACGGCCACCGTGTCGGCGACGCCGGCGACCACGCCGAGGTCGTGGGTGATCCAGACGACGGCGGTGCCGAGCCGGCGGCGCAGGTCGGCGACCAGCTCGACGATCTGCGCCTGGGTGGTGACGTCGAGGGCGGTGGTCGGCTCGTCGGCGATGAGCAGGGCCGGCTCGCAGGCCAGGGCCATCGCGATGACGACCCGCTGGCGCATCCCGCCGGAGAACTGGTGCGGGTACTCCCCGACGCGCCGGCCCGGCGAGGGGATGCCGACCAGGTCGAGCAGCTCGACGGCCCGGTCCCGGGCCTGCCGGCGGGTCATGCCCAGGTGTTCCTCGCACGCCTCGGACACCTGCCGGCCCACGGTGAGCACCGGGTTGAGCGAGGTCATCGGGTCCTGGAAGACGAAGCCGACGTGCCGGCCGCGCAACTGCCGGCGGCGCGGCTCGGGCAGCGTGGTCAGCTCCTCGCCGAGCAGCCGGACCCGGCCGGTGACCCGGGCCGCGCGGGGGGCCAGGCCGGTGGCGGCGAGCACGGTCATGCTCTTGCCGCTGCCGGACTCGCCGACCAGGGCGAGGGTCTGCCCCGCCCGCACCGACCAGTCGACGCCGGCGACGGCGCGGGCGGGGCCGCGGCGGGTGCCGATCGTCACCGTCAGGTCCTCGATGGCCAGCACCGGCACATCGTCGCCGCCCGCGGCGGGACCCCTCTCGGCCGCGCCGGCGGCGGGTGGTGAGGTGCTCATGTCCTGCTCCTGTTCGCCTCGCTGACGGTGAGCTGACGCGGGTCCAGCACATCGCGCAGCGCGTCGCCGACGAGGTTGAAGGCGAGCACGGTGAGAAAGATCGCGGCGCCGGGGAAGACGCCGAGCCACCACGCCTCGGTGACGAACCCGCGCCCGTCGTAGAGCATCCGGCCCCAGGCGGGGTCCGGCGGCTGCACGCCGAGGCCCAGAAAGGACAGGGCCGCCTCGGAGAGGATGGCGAACGCCAGCGACAGCGACGTCTGCACGATCAGCGGGGCCGCGATGTTGGGCAGCACGTGGCGGCGGATGATCCGCGCGTCCGACGCGCCGATGGACACGGCCGCGCGCACGAAGACCTGCTCGCGTACGGAGAGCACGCCCGCGCGGGTGACCCGGGCGAAGATCGGCGTGTAGACCACCCCGATCGCGACCATCGCGGTGACCAGGCCCGGCCCGAGCACGGCCACGATCGCGACGGCCAGCAGCAGCACCGGGAACGCGAACAGCACGTCCATGCCGCGCATGAGGACGTTGTCCACCCAGCCCCGGTACCAGCCGGCGAGCAGGCCGACGGTGACCCCGACCAGCAGCGCGATGCCGACGCTGACCAGGCCCACCTCCAGGGAGACCCGGGCGGCGACGAGGACGCGGCTGAGCACGTCGCGGCCCAGCTCGTCGGTGCCGAACGGGTGGTCGAGGCTGGGCGGGCGCAGCATCCGCTCGACGTCGACGTCGTTGACCCCGGCCGGCGCCAGCCACCTGCCGGCCACCCCGACGACGAGGAGCAGGAGCAGGACGACGGTGCCGGCGACGGCCGGTGGGTCGTGGCGCAGCGCGGACAGCGTGCGGCGCAGCGTGCCGTCGGTCCCGCCGCTCACCGCAGCCCGATCCGCGGGTCGAGGCGGGCGTAGAGGACGTCCACCAGCAGGTTCATCAGCAGGAACAGGGCGGCGACGAAGAGCACCGCGCCCTGGAGCACCGGGTAGTCGCGGGCCTGGACGGCGTCGTAGGTGAGCCGGCCGACGCCCGGCCAGGCGAACAGCACCTCGATCACGATCACCCCGCCGACGAGGCTGGCCAACTGCACCGCCACGACGGTGACCACGGGGATCAGCGCGTTGCGCAGCACGTGCCGCACGACCACGACCCGCGCGCGCAGCCCCTTGGCCTCGGCGGTGCGCACGTAGTCCGCGGAGAGCACCTCCAGCACCGAGGAGCGGATGAACCGGGTGAGGATCGAGGCGGTGACCAGCCCCACGGCCGTGGCCGGCAGGACCACGTGGGACGCCCACCGCGCCGGGTCCTCGGTCAGGGCCACGTAGCCCGAGGGCGGCAGCCAGCCGAGCACCCCGGCGAAGAGCAGGATGCCCATGATGCCCATCCAGAAGTCGGGCACCGACACGCCGAACTGGCTGAACACCCGGGCGGCGTGGTCGAGGGCGGACCCGCTGCGCACGGCGGAGAGCACGCCCAGCGGGAAGGCCACGAGCAGGGCGAGCAGCACGGCGGTCACCGCCAGCGACAGCGTCGCGGGCAGCCGCTCCAGCACGATCGTGGTGACCGGCTGTCCGCTGCGGAAGCTCACCCCGAGGTCGCCGGTGAGCGCGTGGCCGACGTAGCTGACGTACTGCGCGACCAGCGGCCGGTCGAGGCCGGAGCGTTCCCGTAGCGCGTCGTAGGTCTGCTGGTCGAAGCGGGTCCCGAGGGCGACCCGGACAGGGTCGCCGGGGACGAGCTGGAGCAGCAGGAAGACGACCAGCGTCACCCCGAGCAGGACGACGACCGACTGGAGCAGCCGGCGCAGGACGAATCTCGCCATGTCGGGCCCCCGTCAGCTCACTTGTCGAGGCCGACGTCGCGGAACCGGATGGCCCGGTCGGAGCGGACCTGGTAGCCGGTGACCTGCTTCGACCAGCCCTGCACCACGTCGGGGTTGTAGAGGTAGACGTAGCTGGCGTCGTCGACGATCTGCTTGGCCGCCTGGTCGTACGTCCGCTTGCGGGCCGCCGGGTCGGTCTCGGTGCGGCCGGCGTCGAGGAGCCTGTCGACGGCGGGGTTGCTGTACTTGTGGAAGTTGAACGTCGCGCCGGTGCGGTGCTGGGCGTAGTAGAACTCGTCCGGGTCGATGTTGCCGAGCCAGCCGAGCAGGAACGCGTCGAAGGCGCCACGGCCCTGTTCGTCGAGCCACTGGGCGAAGTCGAGGGTGCGGATCTTCACGGTGATCCCGACGTCCTTGAGCTGCGCGGCGATGACCTGGGCCGCGCTGACCGTCTCGGGATACTCGTTGGTCACCATCAGGTCCAGGGCCAGCCCGCTGACGCCGGCCTGGCCGAGCAGTTGCCGGGCCTGCGCGGGGTCGTGCCGGTACGGCGCGTACTCGAAGTGCCAGGAGCTGCCCTTCGGGATCGCGGTCTGGTTCACCGTGGCCTGCCCGAACTTGGCCGCCTTCGCGATCGCCTCCCGGTCCAGGGCGAAGGCGATCGCGCGCCGCACGTTGACGTCGTCGTACGGCTTGCGGCCCTCGTTGAGGGCGAGGTACCAGTAGTCGGTCGACGACCGCGACTCGACGGTGACGTCGCCGCCGTTCTCCTTCAGCGCCGCGACCTGCTGGGGCGGGAGGTTGTCGGTCCACTGGACCTCGCCGCCGCGCAGGTTCTGCAGGGCGACGGTGGGGTCCTTGACGAAGGTGAACCGGACCCCGTCGAGCTTCGGCTTGACGCCCCAGTAGTTGTCGTTGCGGGTGAGCTGGATGCTGTCGCCGGAGGTGTAGCCGGCGACGGCGAACGGCCCGCTGCCCACCGGCCTGGTCTTGATCGCCCCGGACTCCACGTTGGCCTTGTCGACGATCGCGACACCCTTGAACCCGCCGAGGCTGGCCAGCAGGTTCGGGGTGGGCTTGGTGAGCGCGACGACCACCGTGGCCGGGTCGGGCGCGGTCACGGACTTCACGGTCTCGAACCGGTACGCCTGGTTCAGCTTCTCCGAGATGATCCGCTCGTAGGAGTAGACGACGTCCTCGGAGGTCAGCGGCGACCCGTCGGAGAAGCGCACGCCCTCGCGGAGGGTGAAGGTCCAGGTGAGCTGGTCGGCGCTGGTGGTCCACCTCGTCGCCAGCGAGGGGCCCATCCGCAGGTCGGGGCCCGGCTCGACGAGCGTGTCGTAGACGTTCTCCAGCACCTGGAAGCTGTAGTAGGCCGAGGTCCGGTGGGGGTCGAGCTGGTCCGGTTCCCCGCCGATGGCGGCGTTCAGCGTGCCGCCGGAGCCCCTGCCGCCGGTGTCGCCGGCCCCGTCCACGTCGACGCTGTCGCCGGCGCCGCAGCCGGCGGCGCCGGCGAGCGCGAGCGCGAGCACGGCACCGACCATTCTGGATCTGGTCATGGACCCGGTCCCCCTCCGTCACCGAGGCGCGGGAGTGATCCCGCCTCCTGCCCTCCTTGCCCGCAGCGTCCCGGCGGTGAAACCTGCATCACCGCACCGGCGCGCGGCCGGGTGCGGCGACGGCGGAACCTGCCCAGTGTGGAGTCAGTTTCGTCACACAACCGTCACGGAACCGGGAGGTGCCCTCCAAAACCGCGTACCAGGGTGGGGGCTGCCGCCGCCGAGGAGAGGAGGCCGGATGACGGTCGTACCGGACGATCGCCTGATGACGCTGATCTGCGACGACTGCGGCGACACGACCACCGGCAACGCGTGCGTGCTGCCCGACGCCGAGGTCGTCTGGACGCTGGTGTCCGAGCACGGCTGGAGCGGCTCGCCGTTCGCCGTCGGCCCCCACCGGTGTCCGCGGTGCAGCGTCGCCGGCCCGACGCCGGGCCAGTTCCTCGGGCTCGACCAGGTCGACGGCTGCGACGACGCGCCGAGCCACGGCGAGGACCGGCTGCGCGCCGCCCTGCGCGACGCGGTCGAGTTCGACGGGCGGGCCGTGGTGGACCTGCACGGGGTGGACCAGATCGACCCGGCCGGGCTGGGGCTGCTGGTGCGGGCCCACCAGGAGGCCCGGCAGCGGGGCGTCGTCCTGTGCCTCGCCGCCCCGTCCCGGTTCGTCCGCACCGTCCTGCACACGATGCGGCTCGACGGGCTCTTTCCGACCTTCGCGACCCAGCAGGAGGCCCTGGCGGCGGGCCCCGCCCTGACGGCGGCCGACCCCGCGCCGGCCCGCTGACACGGCGCGGGGTGGGGTCGGCTCAGGCCGACCGGTCGGGCTGCGCCTGGTAGACGTCGGGCACCCCGTCGCGGTCGCGGTCGACGGTCTCGGCCGCGTGCACCCGCCGGTAGGCCCGGCTGCGGGCGCGCAGGATGACGGTGGCCAGGCCGGCGGCGAGCAGGGACCCGGTGAGCACGGCGACCTTGACGTGGTCGTCGCGCTCGCTGCCCAGGCCGAAGGCGAGCTCGCCGATGAGCAGGGAGACGGTGAATCCGATGCCGCCCAGCAGCGCCAGGCCGAACACGTCGAGCCAGTTCAGCCCCTCGTCGGGGTCGGCCCGGGTGAACCGGGACACCAGCCAGGTGGCCGCCATGATGCCGATCGGCTTGCCGAGCACCAGGCCGACCACGATCCCGACCGCGACCCGGTCGGTCAGGGCGGTGGCCAGGCCGGTGAGGCCGCCGACGGTGACACCGGCGGAGAGGAAGGCGAAGACCGGCACCGCGACCCCGGCGGAGAGCGGCCGGAACCGGTGCTCGAAGTGCTCGGCCAGGCCGGGCCCGGCGTCCGGGCCGCCCGCGGCCCGGCTGCGGAGCACCGGGACGGTGAACGCCAGCAGCACCCCGGCGACGGTGGCGTGCACCCCGGAGGAGTGCATCAGCGCCCAGGTCACGGCGGCCAGCGGCAGGAGCAGCCACCACGACCGGACCCGGCGCTGCACCAGCAGCCCGAAGGCCGCCAGCGGGACCAGCGCGCCCAGCAGCGGCCCGACGTCCAGGTCGGAGGTGTAGAAGACGGCGATGATCACGATGGCGAGCAGGTCGTCGACCACCGCGAGGGTGAGCAGGAACGTGCGCAGCGCCGAGGGCAGGAACCGGCCGACGACGGCGAGCACGGCCAGGGCGAAGGCGATGTCGGTCGCGGTGGGGATCGCCCAGCCCTGGGCGGCGTCCCGGCCGGCGACGAGGTAGTAGAGCAGGGCGGGCACGAGCACGCCGCCCATGGCGGCGGCCACCGGCACCGCCGCGCGGCGCGGATCCCGCAGGTCCCCGGCGACGAACTCGCGCTTGAGCTCCAGCCCGGCGACGAAGAAGAAGATCGCCAGCAGGCCGTCGGCGGCCCAGGTGGCCAGGCCGAGGTCCAGGTGCAGCGCCGCCGGGCCCACCCGGAGCTCCCGCAACGCCTGGTAGCCGTCCGCCCAGGGGGAGTTCGACCAGATCAGGGCCAGCAGCGCCCCCACCAGCAGGAGCGCCCCGCCCACGGTCTCCCGGCGCAGGATGCCGAAGATGCGGCTGGTCTCGCCCCACGAGCGTCGGGCGAACAGGCTGGGGCGGCGCCGGGGGGCGTCGGTCACGGGGAACTCCTCGTCGGCAGGGCAGCGTCAACTCATCGCCGACCAGCCTTCCCGGCACACCGAAGCCCTACCCTAGCCGCTTACGGACCCCGAAACTTCCGCTGGTTGCCGCCGTCACTCCCGCTATCCATACTGATGAACGTTCCTGAGCCGGACATGGTCGGAGGCCGGGCAGCCCCGATCGGAACCTCGCCCCATCGGCACTCTCCGGAGGAACCCGTCCCATGAGATCGAGAACGAAGCTGCTGGGCGCTGCCCTGGTGGCCGCCGCGGTGGCCGCGCTGGCGGCCGTCACGGCGCCCGCGCCCGCGTCGGCCGCGGCGCTGACGGAGGTCACCAACTTCGGCGCGAACCCCAGCAACCTACGCATGTACCTGTACGTGCCGGACCGGGTCGCGCCCCGGCCGGGCCTGCTGGTCGCGGTGCACTACTGCACCGGCACCGGCCCGGCGTTCTTCAACGGCGCCCAGTTCGACGAGTTGGCCAACCAGTACGGCTACCTCGTCATCTACCCGTCGGTGACCCGCAGCAGCCAGTGCTTCGACGTCTCCTCGCCGCAGGCGCTGCGCCGCGACGGCGGCAGCGACCCGGTGGGCATCAAGTCGATGATCGACTACGTGCGGGCGCGGTACCCCGTCGACGCGGACCGGATCTTCGCCACCGGCGTCTCGTCCGGCGCGATGATGACCAACGTCCTGCTCGGGCTCTACCCCGACGTGTTCGCCGCCGGCGCGGCCTTCGCCGGGGTCCCGTTCGGCTGCTTCGCCACCACGAACGGCTCCGAGTGGAACAGCGAGTGCGCCAACGGGCAGCTCACCAGGACCGCCCAGCAGTGGGGCGACCTGGTCCGCAACGCCTACCCGGGCTACACCGGCAAGCGGCCCCGGATGCAACTGTGGCACGGCACCAGCGACGAGACCCTGCGCTACCCGAACTTCGGCGAAGAGGTCAAGCAGTGGACGAACGTGCACGGGCTGAGCCAGAACCCGACGTACACCGACACCCCGCAGTCCGGCTACACCCGCACCCGCTACGGCGGCAGTGGCGCCACGGCGCCGGTCGAGGCGATCAGCATGGCCGGCGTCTCGCACAACCTGCCCGTCGACGCCGCCCAGGCCATCCGGTTCTTCGGCCTGGACAACGCCACCCCGCCCACCACGCCGCCGCCCACCACGGCCCCGCCGACGACGCCGCCGCCGACCACCCCGCCGCCCACGACGCCGCCGCCGACCACCCCGCCGGCCGGCGGGGGCTGCGCCGTCGGGTACGCCGTCAATGCCTGGAACACCGGCCTGACCGCCGCCGTCACGATCACCAACACCGGCGGCACGGCGATCAACGGCTGGAGCCTGGCCTTCACGCTGCCGGGCGGGCAGACCATCACCAGCGGCTGGAACGCCACCTACTCCCCCACCAGCGGCGCGGTGACCGCCCGTAACGTCTCGTACAACGGCACGATCGCGCCGAACACCTCGGTCAGCATCGGCTTCCAGGCCAACCACACCGGCGACACCGCCAAGCCGGCGTCGTTCACTCTCAACGGGGCGGCCTGCTCGGTCTCCTGAGTTCCTCCCGGGTGGCGGCGTCCCCGCCGCCACCCGTCCGCGAGGGCGGGCGCCCCGGGCGGCGGGCCCCCCCCGCACGGTGCCGCAACCCCGGGCGCCCGGCCCGGGGCCCCGGAGGGGCGCCCCCGGGCCGCGGGCCCCCCCCGGCCCCGCCCCCGGGGCC
>NZ_JBIARA010000028.1:0-19651 GCF_042889525.1 Micromonospora sp. NPDC002575
AGACGCTCGGCTGGGACAACCCAGCCGAGCGCCTACGTGATCTACTGACAACCACATAAGCCATCAGGTGTTGCGAGGACCCCCAGAAACCGCCCGGTAGAGCAGGGGCCCCTTCTTAACCACCGTCAGGCCGCCACCGGGCCGCCGCCGGCCGCTACCGGGCCGCCGCCGGCCGCTACCGGGCCGCCGCCGGGCCGCCACCGATCGGGCGTCGGTAGCCTGACGGGATGTCCGAGATGCCGACCAAGCTGGCCGAGATCGTCGACGAGTTCGCCGCAGCCCCCCGCGACGTGGTGCTGGAGATGCTGCTGGAATACTCCGACGTCATCCCGCCGCTGCCCGAGGAGCTCGCCGGCCGGGAGGGCATGGAGCAGGTTCCCGAGTGCCAGACCGCGTTCTTCCTGCGCGCCGAGGTGAACCCGGACCGGACGGTGACCACCTGGTTCGACTGCCCGCCGGAGGCGCCGACGACCCGCGCCTTCGCCGGCATCCTCGCCGAGGGGCTGGCCGGGGCGAGCGCCGACGAGGTGCTCGCCGTGCCGGACGACCTCTACCAGCGGATGGGGCTGGCGCAGGCGATCAGCCCGCTGCGGGTCCGGGGCGGCACGGCCATCCTGGCCCGGCTCAAGCGCCAGGTCCGGGAACAGATCTCCTGATCGACGGGTTGTCGCTGGTCATGGAGATCGAGATCTACGCCGACGTCGTCTGCCCCTGGTGCTGGATCGGCAAGCGCCGGCTGGAGCAGGCGCTGGAGTCGTACGACGGTGAGGTGACCGTCCGGTATCGGCCGTTCCAGCTCGACCCGTCGCCGGTTTCGGAGCCGAAGCCGCTGGTGGAGGCGCTGGCCGCGAAGTTCGGTGGCCGGGAGCGGGCCGAGGGCATGGCCGCCCAGGTGACCCGGGTCGCCGCCGGCGTGGGGATCGACATGCGCTTCGACCGCGCGGTGCACGCCAACACCTTCGAGGCGCACCGGCTGATCCGGTTCGCCGCCGAGCGGGGCCGCTCCGCCGAGCTGGTCGAGGCGCTCTACCGGGCGCACTTCGCCGACGGTGTCGACATCGGCTCGCGGGACGCCCTGGTCAAGCTGGCCGCCGGGGTCGGCCTGGACGAGGCCGAGGCCCGGGACCATCTGGAGTCGAACCTCGGCCGCCGCGAGGTGGCGGCCGACCTGGCCGCCGCGCGCGAGCTCGGCGTCTCCAGCGTGCCGACCTTCGTGCTGGCCGGAAAGTACGCCGTCACCGGCGCCCAGGAGCCGGAGACCCTGCTCGCCGCCCTGCGCGAGGTCGAGCAGCGCGAAGCCTGACCGGGCGGCGCAGGGGGCTCGCCCAGGCGACCAGCGATCGTCGTCGATCACGTTCCACGTGAAACGGCATCGATCTACGCCGTGGGCTGGGCGGGCCTGGCCAGCCCCTCCACCACGCAGGCGCCGGGCAGCGTGCCCAGCGCCGGCCCGGGCAGGGCGATCTTGCTGTGCCGCACGCCGGAGCCGACGATCACGTACGGCGTGGCGACCACCCGCGCGTCGACCAGGATCGGCCAGTCCCCGGGCAGCCCGATCGGGGTGATCCCGCCATACTCCATGCCCGTCAGCTCCACCGCCTCGGCCATCGGGGCGAAGCTCGCCTTGCGTACGTCCAGCGCCCTGCGGGCCACCCCGTTGACGTCGGCGCGGGTGGTGGCGAGGACGACGCAGGCGGCGTACCGGATCTCGCTCCCGCGCTTACCGGCGATCACGACGCAGTTCGCCGACACGTCCAGCCCCACCTCGTACGCGGCGCAGAACGCGGCGGTGTCCGCAAGATCCGCGTCGATCGGCGCGACGAGCACCTGGTCGACGTCCACCGGCGCGGCGGCGGGCCACTGCCCGAGCGCGGCGGCCACGGGGGGCGCCAGCAGGTCTGATCGGCTCCGGGCGGGCTCGGTCTTCAACGTTCCCATCACGGCTGCGATCCTCGCACTCCCGGAAGCTGCCCGCTCGCGGGAGGCCCACCACAGGTAATGGCGCCGCGGGGCCGGTCCAGCCCCGTGCCCGGACCGGCCCCGCGGTGCGTCCCCCGCCCCGCCGGGGGAGCTGTCCGGCCCGTGAGGGCCGGTGCCGGGTCAGCCGTTCGCGACGAACGGGTTCTCCCGGACGAACGTCCGGTCCTGCGCGGCGGCGACCTCCTGGGAGCGCAGCAGGCCGGGCCGGCGGACCTCCAGGTCTTCGAGAGCGTGCCGTACGGCGAGCCGGATCACCCCGTAGAGGAAGACGAAGCCGGCGACGTAGAGGATCACGGTGGAGACGACGACCAACATGAGGTCACGGTAGGCAGACGTCGAACGGGGAGACTTCTCATCTACGGTCGGTTCCCCCGTACGTGGCGGCGAGGTGCCCTCACTGCCCGACGCTCACTGCCGGAGGCGCGCTCCCGCCGCCGGGACGACCCGTCCGGCGAGCAGGACGCCCAGCCCAGCCAGGCCGGCCGCCAACACCAGGGTCGCCGCATAGCTGAACCGGCCGGGTGCGGTGCCCGCCGCGAGCACCGCACCGGTCAGCGCCAGCACGGTCGCCGCGAACAGCGAGTCGCCCAGTTGCAGGGAGGAGCTGTTGCGGCCCTGCTCGCCGGGGGCGGACAGCTCCAGGGTGAGCACCGACAACGACGGATAGAGCAGCCCCATCCCGAGCCCGGCGGCGGCCCAGCCCAGGACGCACAGCGGCAGCGGCAGCGCCGGCCACACCGCGAGCGCCACCGTGGCGGTTCCACCGGTGATGCAGGCGAGCCCGGCGCGTACCAGCGTGGCGGACGACCGGGGCGCGAGCCGGGCCCGGAACCCGGGCAGGAGACCGCGCCGGGCCGCCGGCATGGTGACGGGCGCTGCGGAGCCGGGCGCGGGCAGCCGGCCCTGCAACCAGGACCCGGCCGACCAGGATAGCGCGCCCACGGTCAGGACCAGGCCCGCGCCGGTCGGCGTGAGCCCACGTTCCCGCGAGAGCATCAGCGGGATCACCACCTCGGCGCCGGCGAACGCGGCCGAGGCCAGCCCCCGCAGCCCCACCACCGTGGGCAGGCCCCGGCCGGCCCGCAGGAAGCCGGCCGGCAGCAGGCGCGGAGCGCAGCAGAGCAGGCCGGCGAGCCCGGCACCGACCAGGCCGACCGCGAGCACGCCGCGCTGCTGCCCCCCGTAGTGCAGCAGTGCGGCGCTCGCCCCGGCCCCGAAGGCCCAGCCGACCCGGGCCGCCGCGCCGGGCGACGGCCGGGCGACGACGAACGGCGCGAGACTGCGCAGGCCCGGCTGGACGAGCAGCAGCGCCGGAACCGCCACGGCCGGCACCGCCAGGAAGACCCACCGCCAGTTGAGGTGCTCGACGACCAGCCCGGCGATCGCCGGTCCGACCAGCGACGGGATGACCCACGCGGCAGCGAAAGCGGCGAAGATCCGGCGGTGCAGCGCCTCCGGGTACGCCCGCCCCACCACCACGTAGAGGGCCACCGACAGCAGGCCCGAGCCGAAGCCCTGCACCATCCGGCCCGCCACGAGCACGCCCATCGTCGACGCGGTGCCGGCGACGATCAGCCCGGCCACGAACCAGCCCACCCCGTGCCACACCGGTCCCCGGGGACCGCGCGCGTCGCACCACACCCCGGAGACGACCATCCCCACCACGCCGGAGGCGAAGGTGCCGCCGAAGGCGAGCCCGTAGAGGGACAGCCCGTCGAGGCTGCGGGCGACGGTGGGCATGGCGGTGCCGACGGCCAGCGCCTCGAAGGCCAGCAGCGACACCAGCGCCACCACGCCCACCGTCATGGCGCGCAGCGCGGGGGCGAACAGGTGCCCCGGGGCGGCCGGGGGCGCGACGGCGGTCATCGCCGGCCGGCCGTGCGGAAGACCCACGCCGGTGGCGGAACGGGACGCCCCCGTCGCCTACCGGCCGGTCGTTCCCGGCTCACCTCGATCCTCAGCAGTTCGATCAGCATGCCCCCAGCCTGCGACCTCAACCCGGATTCAGGTCAAGCCGAACGTGACCGGGCTCTCGCCCCACGCGAGCAGCCCGCGCGAGTCGGATCAGGCGGATTCCAGCGCCTCGCCGACCCCCTTCGCCAGCCCGGACAGGTGCTGGTCGGCGAGCAGATGCCCGGCGGTGATGACCAGCGCGAGCGGCCACTCGATGACCTGGAGCGCGGCGAGCACCCCGAGGCCCGCGTAGTAGGCCACCTTGTCCGGCGGCGGCACGGCCACCTCGCCCAGCATCGGCACCTCCACCCGGCGGCTGTACGTCCGCACCATCTCGTGCGCCCCGCTGAGGTGTCGCGTGATCGTGCTCATCCCGGCCTCCCCTGTAGTCGCCGCGCTGGCCATGACCCGAGCCGCGTTCCACCGTCGGCCCCGTCCATGCCGGCGACGGAGGAACTTCTCCGGCAGCCGGCAGAGAAATTCCCGGACGAAGGGGGCATGACGCCCGGGCGGGCGGGAAGTCAGCCCGCCGGGACCGAGCGTGGGAGGCGAGATGGCGTACGGCGGGAGCAGCGGCGGCACCGGGAAAGCCGGCCGGCGGCGCTCCGGCCGTACCGCTCGATGACCTCGCTGGGCCGGCTGGCCGGTCGCCTCCTGCCGTCGGTGACGATGCCCCTGGTCGGCGACGCGTCCCGGGCGGTCCCGCACCTCGTGGGCGACGTCTCCCGAAGTGTCGGCGTCGCCGCGACCCGGCTGGCCCGGACGGCCGGCCTGACCAGCCGCCGGGTCTGGTCCCGGCCGGGCCGCCACCACATCGAGGTGCACGGCGTCGGCCAGGACGGCGGGGACCGGCTCGCCCGCCAGGTGGAGCGGACGCTGGAGCGGCTGCCCGGGGTGGCCTGGGCCCGGGTGAACTCGCCCTCCGGCCGCGTGGTCGTGGCCGTCGAGGAACCAGAGCCGAGGTTGCGCGACCTCATCGCCACGATCGCCCGCTGCGAACGCAGCTGCGACCACGAGCCCGACCCGGAGATCCCGCCCCCGCACCCGCCCGAGGACGGGCCGCGCACCCCCCGCACCCTCGGCGCGCTCGCCTCGGACGCGCTCGGCCTGACCATCTCGGCGGCCACCCGGATCCTGCCGTTCACCCCGGTCCCGGGCGAGGTTTCCGGCCTGCTCACCGCCGTCGACCTGCACCCGAAGCTGCATGCCCTCGCCGGCCGGGGGCTGCGCGCCGACCCGCGCGCCGAGATCCTCTTCCCGCTCGCGGAGGCGGTCGTGCAGGGCCTCACCGGCGGCTGGGCCGGGATCGTGCTGGACGGCGCGCAGCGGGTCGTGCAGTGGGGCGAGGCCCGCGCCCAGCTCACCGCCTGGGCGAAGGCGGAGCCTCGGCTCACCGGCGACCCGGACCGGGCCGTCGCCCGGCTCACGGCGGCCGAACGCCCGAAGCCGAAGCCGGACGGCCCCGCCGAGCGCTTCGTGACCCGGATGCTGGCGGCGGGCACGGCGGCCGGCGCGGCGGCGGCGCCGGTGGTCGGGGGCAAGCGGGCCGCCGCGCTCGGGCTCTCCAGCCTGCCCAAGGCCCCGGGCAGTGGCCGCGAGGGGTACGCCGCCCAACTCGGCCGCATGCTCGCCCGGCGCGGCGTCATCGCCATGGACCGCAGCGTGCTGCGGGAGCTCGACCGGATCGACACGGTGGTGCTGGACGCCGCCGTGCTCGGGTCGCAGCGGGCGGTCCTCGCCGACCTCGCCCCGCTGCCCGGGGCGGACACCGGGCAGGTGGCCGCCCGCGCCTTCGCGCTGTTCGACCCGGCCGCCCCGAGCGAGTTGCGGCGTGCCGACGGGTGGCGGCTCGGTCCGCTGGACGCCGTCGGCGCGACCGACCCGGGCGACACCGACGACAGCCGGCGGCTACGCGAGGGCGGCGGCACGCTGCTCGGCCTCGTCGAGGCGGACCGCCTCGTCGCGCTGCTCCGGGTGGAACCGGAGCCCGCCCCCGGCGTGGACGCCCTGCCCGCCGCCGCCCGGCAGGCCGGCCTTCGGCTGGTGGTGGCCGGTGACGACGACGGCCGGTACGCCTTCGCCGACGCCGTCCTGCCCGGCGGCCCAGGGACCGTCGACACCGTACGCCGGTTGCAGCGCGACGGCGCGGTGGTGCTGCTGCTCTCCGCCGACCGGGCGGCGCTGGGTGCGTCCGACTGCGGGCTCGGGGTCGCCGGGCCCGACGACCTGCCACCGTGGGGGGCGCACCTGCTGGTGGGCACCGACCTGCGGGCCGCCGCCCTGATCATCGAGGCGGCGGGGGTGGCCCGCCGGATGACCGCGCAGAACATCCGGCTGTCGCTGGCCGGCACCGGGCTCGGGGCGCTCGGCGCGTTCACCGCCGACCCCCGGCAGCTCCCGGGCCGGGCGCTGGCCGCCGTCAACGGGGCCGCCGCCCTGGCCTTCCTGAACGGGGTGTGGCGGGCGGGCCGGCTGCCGGACCGGGCAGACAGCACGCCGCCGGCCCCGACGGCGTGGCACCTGATGCCGACCGACGCGGTGCTCCGCCAGCTCGACACCGGCCCCGACGGCCTCGCCGACGCCGAGGCGCAGCGCCGCATGGCCGGCCGCACCGGGGACACGCCGGGCCCGTCCGGGCTGCTGCGCGCGTTCGTCGACGAGCTGGCCAACCCGCTCACCCCCGTGCTCGCCGCCGGAGCGGTGCTCTCCGCGAGCTTCGGCTCGCTCGTCGACGCGGCCCTCGTCGGCGGGGTGGTCGGCGGGTCCGCGCTGGTCGGGGCCGTCCACCAGCGAAACACCGAACGATCGCTGGCCGAGCTGCTGTCCCGCTCGGCGGTCACCGCCCTGGTCCGCCGCGACGGCACGGAACGGACAGTCGCCGCCGAGGAACTGGTCTGCGGGGACGTGATCGTCCTCGGGCCCGGCGACGCCGTACCGGCCGACTGCCGGGTGCTCGCCACCGACGGGTTGGAGGCGGACGAGTCGTCGCTGACCGGCGAGTCGCTGCCGGTGGAAAAGTCGGCCGAACCGGTGGTCGCCGCCGCCGTCGCCGACCGGCGCTCCATGCTGTACGAGGGCACCACCGTCGCCACCGGCCACGGCACCGCCGTCGTGGTCGCCACCGGCACGGACACCGAGGCGGGACGCAGCCTGGCGCTGGCCCGGCAGTCGCCCCCGGCCAGCGGGGTGGAGGCCCGGCTCGGCAAGCTGACCGGGTCGGCCGTCCCGCTGGCCGCCGGGTCGGCGGTGGCGGTGGCCGGGGCGGGACTGCTGCGCGGCGTACCCCTGGCGGAGACGGCGGCGACCGCCGCGAACCTGGCGGTGGCGTCGGTGCCGGAGGGCCTGCCGTTCCTGGTCAGCGCCGCCCAGCTCGCCGCCGCCCGGCGGCTGGCCGAGCACGGCGCGTTGGTCCGCAACCCGCGCACCATCGAGGCGCTGGGCCGCGTCGACGTGTTGTGCTTCGACAAGACCGGCACCCTCACCGAGGGCAAGCTGCTGCTCGCCGGCGTCGGCGACGGCAGCGGCACCCGGTACGCCGCGCCGGAGGAGCTGGACGAGCCGCTGCGGGTGGCCCTGGCCGCCGCGCTGCGCGCCACCCCGGCCGGCGACCCGGACGAGCTGCCCCAGCAGACCGACCGGGCGGTACGCCGGGGCGCGGCGGCGGCCGGGGTCGACGAGCGCACCGGCGCCGACGGCTGGCAGGCGGCGGGTGGCCTGCCGTTCGAGCCGTCGCGGGGCTACCACGCCACCGTCGGGCGGACCGGCGACGGGCTGCTGCTCAGCGTCAAGGGCGCCCCGGAGACGGTGGTGCCCCGCTGCGCCGCCCGGCGCACCGCCGACGGCCACGACCGGCCGCTGGACGACGCCGGCCGGGCCGAGCTGCACCGGATGCTCGCCGAGCGGGCCGGTGCCGGGCACCGCGTCCTGGCCGTCGCCGAACGTCCCGTCGCCGTCGAGACGGTGACCGACGACGACGTGACGGGCCTCGTCTTCGTCGGCCTGCTGGCGATCGCCGACGGGGTACGCGAGTCCGCCGCGCCCGCCGTCCGCCGGATCCGGCAGGCCGGCGTGCACACCATCATGATCACCGGGGACCACCCGGCGACGGCCGAGGCGATCGCCGCCACCATCAGCCCCGACCACGGCGAGCAACGGGTGGCCACCGCCACCGACCTGGACCGGCTCGACGACGACGCGCTCGCCGAACGGCTGACCAGCGTCGACGTCGTGGCCCGCTGCACCCCCGCCCACAAGGTACGCATCATCCAGGCGTTGCAGCGCAACGGCCGGACCGTGGCGATGACCGGCGACGGCGCCAACGACGCCCCGGCGATCCGGCTCGCCGACGTCGGCATCGCCCTCGGCCAGCGGGGCACCCCCGCCGCCCGCGCCGCCGCCGACCTGGTGGTCACCGACGACCGGCTGGAGACCATCATCGCCACCCTCGTCGAGGGGCGGGCCATGTGGTCCTCCGTCCGGCACGCGCTGAGCATCCTCGTCGGCGGCAACCTCGGCGAGATCGCGTTCAGCGTGCTGAGCGCGGCCAGCACCGGCCGGTCCGCGCTCAACGGGCGGCAACTGCTCCTGGTCAACCTGCTGACCGACCTGGCGCCGGCGCTGGCCATCGCCGTCCGGCCGCCCGCCGACGGCCACGCCGACCACCTGCTACGGGAGGGCCCGGACAGCTCGCTGGGCGAGACGCTGACCAGGGAGATCGCGCTGCGGGCGGCGTCCACCACGCTGGGCGCGACGATGGGCTGGACGCTCGCCCGGTACACGGGGCGACGACGGCGGGCCGGCACGGTCGCGCTCGCCTCGCTCGTCGGCACCCAGCTCGGGCAGACCGTGCTGGCCGGCGGCACCAGCCCCACGGTGCTCGTGTCGACCGCCGCCTCCGTCGGGGCGCTGGTGCTCGTGGTGCAGACGCCGGGGGTCAGCCAGTTCTTCGGCTGCACCCCGCTCGGGCCGGTCGGCTGGGGCATCGCGGCGGGCTCGGCGCTCGGCGCGACCCTGGCCAACGGCACCCTGACCCGCCTGCTGGGTAAGGAAGGGCCCCTTGTTAACGCCTCCGGTAGAGAAGGGTCCCCTTCTCACACCTGAAGCGCGGGGCGGCGCGGAAGCGCGGGGCAGCGCGGAAGCGCGCGGCGGCGCATGGCGCACCCGGCCACCCCGCGTCAGGCGTCCGACCGCCAGGTCGCCGCCGCCCGACCCAACCGGTCGTTGACCGCCCGTCCCACGCCGACGTCTGGCACCCGCTCCGCGACGATCTCGTGCACCCCGGCCGCGTCGAGCCGGTGCAGCGCGTCGAAGAGCCGGGCCGCCGCCACCGTCAGGTCGCCCCCGGGCGACAGCACCTCGACCGCCGCCCAGTCGCCGCCCGCCGGGCGTTCCCGGAAGGCCAGCAGACCCCGCCGGGCGCCGTCGCCGGCCGCCGGCTCCGTGCCACCCATCACCCGCAACGGGGTACGCGGGGCGTAGTGCGCGGCCAGCGTCCCGGGTGCCACCGGCTGGCCGGAGCTGCCCGGGCGTACGGTCACCGGGCCGACCGCCTCGGCCAGGGTCTCCACCGGCAGCGCGCCGAGCCGCAGCACCACCGGCCGCCCGCCCCGGGCGTCCACGATGGTCGACTCGATGCCGCAGCGGGTCGGCCCGCCATCGAGCACCACGTCGACCGCGCCGCCCAGCCCCGCCACCACGTGTTCCGCCCGGGTGGGGCTGAGCTGCCCGAACCGGTTGGCGCTCGGCGCGGCGACCGGCACCCCCGCCGCCGCGATCAGCGCCCGGGCCGACGCCTCGTCCGGCACCCGCACGGCCATCGTCTCCAGCCCCGAGGTGACGATCGGCGGGATGGCGGCGGGACGGTCCACGATCAGCGTCAACGGCCCCGGCCAGAACCGCTCGGCCAGCGCCGCCACGGCCTCGGGCACCGGCCCCACCAGCCCGGCTAGGTCGGCCGCGTCGGCGAGGTGGGTGATCAGGGGGTCGAAGCTCGGCCGCTGCTTCGCCTCGAAGATCCGGGCCGCCGCGCGGGCGTCGAGGGCGTTCGCGCCCAGCCCGTAGACGGTCTCGGTGGGGAACGCCACCAGCCCCCCGTCCCGCAGGACCGAGGCCGCCTCGGCGATGCCGCTCTCGACGGGCAGGACGCGCGGGGATCCGGTGCTCACCCCCCGACGCTAACCTGCCCGGCCCCGGGGCCCCGGCTCGCCCCTTCTCCTCGCCCCGCCGGTGCGAAAGGATGCGGGCATGCTCCGGACACCGCGCGCGCTCCTGCTCGACTTCGGTGGGGTCCTCGCGGACGCGCCACCACCGCCGCCGAACCCGCCGGAGCTGGTCCAGCGGCTGTTCCGGCTCGTCGACGGCGTGGTCCCCGCCGAGCAGATCGCCCGCGACCTGACCTCCGGCGCCCACGCGTACGGGCTGTGGCGGGACGAGGAGAGCGCCGGGGAGCACCCCGTCGAGCTGGAGCACCGGCAGGTGTGGGCCAGGTTCGTCACCGGCGGCTGGCCCGCCCCGGCACGGGCCGCCGTCGACCGGGAGGCCACCCCTCTCGCGTACGCCTGGGCCTGGCACCCGGAGTGGGCCCTGCGCCCCGGCATCCGCGACGCCCTCGCCGCCGCCGCCCGTGCCGGCCTGCCGCTCGCGATCGTCAGCAACACCATCTGCGGTGCCGCCCCACGGGACTTCCTGGCCGCCGCCGGCCTCGGCACCCTGTTCACCGCGCAGCTCTACAGCGACGAGGCGGGGCTGCGTAAGCCGAACCCGGAGTTCGCCCGGCTCGCCGCCCGGGCGCTCGGCCTGCCGGTCGGCGACTGCTGGTTCGTCGGCGACAGCCGGCACCGCGACGTCGCCTGCGCCCGCCGGGCCGGGGCCGGGGCGGCGGTGCTGATGCGCTCGCCGCGCACCGACCGCGAGGAGCCCCTGCCCGGAATCGCCCCGGACGCCGTGGTCGAGGACGGGCACGGTCTGCTCGCCCTGCTCCACGAAGCCGGGGTGACCGATCCGGCCGGCTGACCAGACCGTCATGCGCCCCGACGATCGGGCACCTCACGCGTCGTGGCCGGCGGGAGTGGCTGAACCGCGCTGATCATCTGCCCGTTCGCTCATGCGTCGAACCATCACAGTTGAACGTGCGTTGAGGTCAAGCCCCGCGGACCTCGGGCGGGGAGCAGTCACGGCGACCACAACGCTGCACGACTTTGAGTGGAGCCCAGGGGACTCGAACCCCTAACCCCTGCCTTGCAAAGGCAGTGCTCTGCCAGTTGAGCTAGGGCCCCGAGGGCGGGCGGAACCGCCCGGAGCTGGCAGTCGAAGAGACGGTCAGCGCAGATCCGGCGCGGTGGTCGCCTCGTGCCACAGGGCCCGCTCGTCGTTGGAAGCCTTGACCTTCCGGGCGACCAGGGCAGCCACACCGACGACGCCGGCCAGAATCAGAAGCTTCTTGAACATGGGGCGACCCCTTGCGCTCGACAGCCGTCGGAACGATGTGCGGTGGGGCTAGCTGGAATCGAACCAGCGACCTCAGAGTTATCAGCTCTGCGCTCTAACCGACTGAGCTATAGCCCCGCGTGGCGACGGCCAAGGTTAACGCATCCGCCCGCCGCGCCCCAAATCGGGGGCCGCCGAGCGGTGCACGCCCCGCCGTACCCCCCGAAGCTACCCGGACGCACGACGCCGGGGCGACCGCTTTACGCGGCGCGCCCCGGCGTCGGACGCGGTCAGTCCCGCTCGGCGAGCGTCAGCTCGATCCCGCCGACCAGGTCGGCGCAGACGTTGTAGACGAACGCGCCGAGAGTCGCCAGCGCGGTGAACAGGACGACGTTGACCAGGCCGATCAGGGCGGAACTCAGGATCACACCCTTGGCGGTGATCTGGAAGGTGCTGCTGCTCTGCCCGCCGGCGGCCACCAGGTCGGTCAGGCTGTCGTTGACGCTCTGGAACACGCCCATCGCGTCCAGCGCCAGGTAGAGCACCGACGTGGCCACGACCACCACGATGAACAGCACGACGGAGACGGCGAACGCGAACTTCATCACGGACCACGGGTCGATCCGCTTGAGGTTCAGCCGGGCCCGGCGGGGCCCGCGCGACGCGGCCGAACTGACCGACGTACGCGCCGCGCGCACCGCGTCGCCCACGCGGGCGGCCCCGACGGCCGCCGCACCGGCCACCCCCGGCGGCAGACCGCCGCCACTGGCGGGACGGCCGACGCCGGCCGGACGGGCGCCGTCCGGCTGCGGCTTCGTCGTGGTGCCGCCCCCGATGCGCGGCAGGGTGCCCGTGACGGCGCCGCTGCCGGCCGCCGACTGCCCGCCGCCGGTCCTGATCGGCTGGGTCGTCGCCGGACGGGCCGCGCTGCCCGCCGCCACGGCCGGAGCCGCCGCCGAGGTGGGCGCGTCGATGCCGGATGTCTCGGTCTTGTCGCTCGCCCCCGAATCGTCGCCGGGGGAGTCCGGCGGCGGCGCCATACCCGGCGCCCGGGTGAACTTCGGGGCAGGCGCGTCGGCAGGGACGGTTGCCCGGCCCACGGCCGCGCGGCCGGTCGCTGGTGCGCCGCCCTTCGCGGCGGCCTCCTCGTCGACCGGGTTGGCCGAGGTCCCCTTGTTCCCCGACTTCGCCTGTGTCTCCGTCATCAACTAGTCCTGTTCGTCAGGCTCGTCGGCATTGCGAGCAATCGCCACGATAGTCACGCCGTCCGGGAGGTCCATCAGCTTGACCCCCATTGTGTTCCGGTCACGCGTACGGCGTACAGGCTTCACCGGAGTCCGGATGACGCCACCGTTGCTGGTGATCGCGAACAGCTCGTCGTCCGGGTGGATCACCACAGCGCCGACCAGACCACCGCGGCGCTCGGTGATCTTCGCAGTCAGCACGCCCTTACCTCCCCGGCCCTGCACCGGGTATTCCTCGATCGGGGTGCGTTTCGCATATCCCCCGTTCGTGGCCACCAGGACGTCCAACCCCTCGCGGACCACCTCCATGGCCAGCAGGACGTCCTCGTCGCTGAACCGCATGCCGATCACACCCGACGTGGCCCGGCCCATCGGCCGCAGCGCCTCGTCCGTGGCGTTGAAGCGGATCGCCTGCGCGTTCTTCGACACCAGCAGCAAGTCGTCGGACGGGGCGACGAGGGCAGCACCCACCAACTCGTCCTCATCGCGCAGGTTGATCGCGATGACTCCGCCGGAACGGTTGGAGTCGAACTCCTCGAGCCGCGTCTTCTTCACCAGGCCGTTCTTCGTGGCCAGTACCAGGTAGGGGGCCACCTGGTAGTTCGGAATTTCGATGATCTGCGCGATCTGCTCGTCCGCTTGGAACGCGAGCAGATTGGCCACGTGTTGGCCCTTGGCTACCCTACTGGCTTCCGGAAGCTCGTACGCCTTGGCCCGGTACACCCGGCCCTTGTTCGTGAAGAACAGGATCCAGTCGTGCGTCGAGCACACGAAGAAGTGGCTGACGATGTCGTCCTGCCGCAGCGTGGCCCCGCTGACGCCCTTGCCGCCGCGCCGCTGCGAACGGTACAGGTCGACCTTCGTCCGCTTCGCGTACCCCGTCCGGGTGATCGTGACCACCACGTCCTCGCGGGCGATCAGGTCCTCCATCGAGACCTCGCCGTCGAACGGCACGATCTTCGTGCGCCGCTCGTCGCCCCACTTCGCGACGATCTCGCCCAGCTCCTCCGAGACGATCCGCCGCTGCCGCTCCGGCTTGGCCAGGATGTCCTTCAGGTCGGCGATCTCCAGCTCCAGCTTCGCCAGGTCGTCGAGGATCCGCTGCCGCTCCAGGGCCGCCAGCCGGCGCAGCTGCATGTCCAGGATCGCGGTCGCCTGGATCTCGTCGATCTCCAGCAGCCGGATCAGGCCCTGCCGGGCGTCCTCCACGGTGGGCGAGCGCCGGATCAGGGCGATCACCTCGTCCAGGGCGTCCAGCGCCTTCGACAGGCCGCGCAGGATGTGCGCCCGCTCCTCGGCCTTGCGCAGCCGGAACGCCGTCCGCCGCCGGATCACCTCGATCTGGTGCTCGACGTAGTAGCGGATGAACTGGGCCAGGTTCAGCGTACGCGGCACCCCGTCGACCAGCGCCAGCATGTTCGCGCCGAACGTCTCCTGGAGCTGGGTGTGCTTGTAGAGGTTGTTCAGCACCACCTTGGCAACCGCGTCGCGCTTGAGCACGAGCACGATCCGCATGCCCGTACGCCCCGAGGACTCGTCCCGGATGTCGGCGATGCCCCCGAGCTTGCCCTCCTTGATCAGCTCCGCGATCCGCTCGGCCAGGTTGTCCGGGTTCACCTGGTACGGCAGCTCGCTGACCACCAGCGCCGGGCGGCCCCGCTTGTCCTCCTCGACCTCCACCACGGCCCGCATCCGGATCGACCCGCGGCCCGTGCGGTACGCGTCCTGGATCGCCTGGGTGCCCACGATCAGACCGTGGGTCGGGAAGTCCGGCCCCTTGACGATCTCGATGAGCGCGTCGAGGGTCGTCGCCTCGTCGACGTCCGGGTTCTCCAGGCACCACTGCACCGCCGCGCCGATCTCCCGCAGGTTGTGCGGCGGGATCTTCGTGGCCATGCCGACCGCGATGCCCTCGGAGCCGTTGATCAGCAGGTTCGGGATCCGCGACGGCAGGATGGTGGGCTCCTTGGCCCGGCCGTCGTAGTTGTCCTGGAGGTCGACGGTGTCCTCGTCGATGTCCCGCAGCATCTCCATCGCCAGCGGGTCGAGCTTGCACTCGGTGTTGTGGCTCACGAAGCCGTCGGAGACGAACGAGTGGTCGTCCGTGTCCACCCGGATGCTGTAGACCGGCTGCACCCCGGCGTCCGTGAGGCTGGCCACCTCGGCGTAGTAGAACCGGCCGTCGACCAGCGGCTCGACCACGTCGAGCACCTCACGCTCGGTGATCCGGGCCGCGATCTCGTCGCGGTCCCGCTCCCAGCGCTCGATCCGGTCCACGTTGTGCCGGCGCAGCCAGTCCCGCTCCGTCCACCGGGTGGCACCGTGCTCGCGGATGAAGTCGCCAACCAGCGGCACGTGGTCGCCGGGAAGCGCGGTGCTGCTCGTCGGCACCTGGGCCAGCTCCGACTCCAGCTTGGCCTGCTTGCGACCGAGGAAGCCGACCTGCTGGGCGAAGATCCGGGCGTCGCGGCGGTTGGTCACCACCACCTTGGTCTCGTCGTTGTCGTGCCGGCACTGCCGGCTGATCACGCCGAACTCCAGCAGGAGCTGCTGCACCTCACGGGCCAGCCGTTCGCTGCGGGTCGAGTACGAGATCTGGATGGTGTTGCGGGGCAGCAGCGACGACGAGCCGTCGCCCTCGAAGAGGGCTTGGAGGAAGGCCCGCTTGATCGCCGCCGGCCCCCGCCAGACGAACTCCGGCACGAACTTCGCGGCACTCCGCGCCCCGACCAACTCGCCGAGGATGCTCTCCCGCAGCGCGGAGAGGTCCTGGACGTCGATCTCGTGCAGCAGGCTGCCGGAGGCGATGGTGCGCTGGCTGACGTAGCGCGGACCGCCGACGGCGAGGTCGTAGGCCGCGAGGACCCGGACGAAGAACTCCCGGTCGGTGTTGTTGAAGCCGGCCCGTCCCTCGGACACCCAGCCCTCGCTGACGAACGCGCCGGCCAGAACTGCCGCCTCGACGTGCTCCAGCATCGGGTAGCCGATCTCCTCCGGCACCGTCCGCTGGATCACCACCCGGTCACCCGGGCCGATCTCGGCGAGTAGCTTCCACAGCAGGGTCGGCACGCCGGCCACGTCGACCAGGCAGAGCACCGGGTGGTTGTGGGTGCCGGTCAGCTCGTACCCCTCGCGGGTGCGCAGCCGCAGCGTCGGGTGCTCGCCGGAGTGGAAGAACCTGCTGGCCCGCACCAGGTCGCCGTTGCGGTCGCGGACCTTCAGGTCGACGTCGGTCTCGCTGCTCGGCGCGGCGTCGGGAACGACGTCGCCGATCCGGACCGTGCCGTCGGCCGTACGAATGCGGACATTTGCGGTGACGCAATATCTCATCGCCGCAGCCGGGTCGTTTCCGGGCGAGCCGAAGTTGCCGTTGCCGTCGACCAGCGGGTATCGCAGCGACCAGGGCTGCGCCATCCGGACGAGCGCGTCGTAGATCGCCGAGTCGCCGTGCGGGTGGAACTGACCCATCACGTCGCCGACGACCCGGGAACACTTCACGTAGCCGCGGTCCGGGCGGTAGCCGGAGTCGAACATGGCGTAGAGGATCTTGCGGTGGACCGGCTTGAGCCCGTCCCGGACGTCCGGCAGCGCCCGCCCGACGATGACGCTCATGGCGTAGTCGAGGTAGGAGCGCTGCATCTCCACCTCGAGCCCGACCGGCTCGATCCGGTCGTGCGCCACGACTGCGGCGGCGGGGGTCTCGGGGACCTCGGGCTCGCTCGGGGTGGACTCGGGGGTATCGGTCACTGTTAACCCTTATCAGAATCAGAGTCGGTTTCGTGCTGTGGATAACCGCTGTGGAAACCGGCCACACTGTGGATAACTCTGTGGATCGGCGGGCCGCCGGTGGACGGCCGGGCGGGCCCGCCGGCTCCGTCAGATGTCCAGGAAGCGGACGTCCTTGGCGTTGCGCTGGATGAACGAGCGGCGCGCCTCGACGTCCTCACCCATCAGCACGCTGAACAGCTCGTCGGCCACCGCCGCGTCGTCGAGCGTGACCTGACGCAGGGTGCGGGTCGCCGGGTTCATCGTGGTCTCCCAGAGCTCGGGGTAGTTCATCTCGCCGAGGCCCTTGAAGCGCTGGATGTCGTCCGGCTTGGCGTTGGGCTTCTTCTGCTGACGCAGCGCGATCAGCCCGTCGCGTTCGCGGTCGGAGTACGCGTACTGCGCGTCGTCGCCCTTCTTGTTCCACTTGATCTTGTAGAGCGGCGGGGCGGCCAGGTAGACGTGGCCCAGCTCGACCAGGGGCCGCATGAAGCGGAACAGCAGGGTGAGCAGCAGCGTCTGGATGTGCTGGCCGTCGACGTCGGCGTCGGCCATCAGCACCACCTTGTGGTAGCGCAGCTTCTCCATGTCGAAGTCGTCGTGGATGCCGGTGCCCAGGGCGGTGATCAGCGCCTGGACCTCGTTGTTCTTCAGCACCCGGTCGATCCGGGCCTTCTCCACGTTGAGGATCTTGCCGCGGATCGGCAGGATCGCCTGGGTGCGCGGGTCGCGGCCCTGCTTGGCCGAGCCGCCGGCCGAGTCGCCCTCGACGATGAAGACCTCGGACTCGCGCGGGTCGGTGGACTGGCAGTCGGCGAGCTTGCCCGGCATCGAGCCGGACTCCAGCAGCGACTTGCGGCGGGCCAGCTTGCGGGCCTGCTGGGCGGCGATGCGGGCCCGGGCGGCCTGGGACGCCTTGGTGATAATGATCTTCGCCTCGGCGGGGTTGCGGTCGAACCAGTCGACCAGCCACTCGTTGCAGACCCGCTGCACGAAGCTCTTCACCGGGGTGTTGCCGAGCTTGGTCTTGGTCTGGCCCTCGAACTGCGGGTTGGCCAGCTTGACCGAGATGATCGCGGCGAGGCCCTCGCGGATGTCCTCCCCGGAGAGCTTCTCGTCGCCCTTGAGCAGCTTCTTGTCCGCGCCGTAGCGGTTGACCACGCTGGTCAGCGCCGCGCGGAAGCCCTCCTCGTGGGTGCCGCCCTCGTGGGTGTTGATCGTGTTGGCGAAGGTGTAGACCGACTCGCCGTACGACTCGTTCCACTGCATGGCGATCTCGACCGACATGCCCTCCTCCTCGGCCCCGAACTCGACCACGGTCTTGTGGATCGGGTTCTTGGAGGCGTTGAGGTGCCGGACGAAGTCGGCGATGCCGCCCTTGTAGCAGAAGGTGACCTCGCGGGTCTTGCCCTCCTCGCCCTCTGCGACCCGCTCGTCGAGCAGGTGGATGGTGAGGCCCCGGTTGAGGAAGGCCATCTCCTGGAGGCGGCGGTAGATGGTCTGGAAGTCGAAGTCGACGGTCTCGAAGACGTCGGCGTCGGGCCAGAAGGCGACGGCCGAACCGGTGCGGTCGGTGGTCTCGCCCTTCTCCAGCGGCGTCGGCTTGGAGTTGGTGTACTGCTGCCGCCAGACGAAACCGGACTTGTGGATCTCCACCGCCATCTTGGTGGAGAGGGCGTTGACGACGGAGACTCCGACGCCGTGCAGACCGCCGGAGACGGCGTACGCCTTGCCGTCGAACTTGCCGCCGGCGTGCAGCACGGTGAGCGCCACCTCGACGCCCGGCTTCTTCAACTTGGGGTGCAGGTCGACCGGGAAGCCACGCCCGTTGTCGGTGACCCGGACCCCGCCGTCGGCCAGCAGCACCACGTCGATGGTGTCGCAGTAGCCGGCAAGCGCCTCGTCGACCGCGTTGTCGACGACCTCCCACACCAGGTGGTGCAGACCACGCTCGCCGGTCGACCCGATGTACATGCCCGGCCGCTTGCGGACCGCCTCCAGCCCTTCGAGGACGGTGATCGACTCGGCGCCGTACTCCTGCTTGTCCTGCGCTGCCACCCTCGGCCACTTTCTCGCGCCGCCAGCGCCGCAAGCGGCGAGTCGGGCGCGGGTTCGGCGGACAGGACGCGACGTCGGCGCGCGGGACCGGCACCGGGCGTGAACCGGGGCACGGGCCGGAGCGCCGGTCGCCGCGGATGCCCGCGGATCGCGATCGGCTCGACCCGACGTGGGACAATGATCTCGGGCCCGGTGGGCCCGTGTCCGTCGCACCGTGTCGGGTCTTCGTCTCGCCCTCAATCTTACTGTGCGCAGACGACAGAACCGCCACTCGGCACCCCTTCGCGGCGGCTGAGAACTCCGTAGCCGGCCGATCTGCGCCACCCGCGACTCCCCCTACACGCGAGCCCCGGATCGGGTGGCGGGGGAGTCGCCGGGACGCGGGGGGTGGGGGTCGCGGCAGGAGGGGCGGTGGGCGTAGGTTTGCGGCGCCCAGCGTGGCCGGTCTTGATCTTTTCCGGTCGGAACCGGACGATCGACCCGAACGCTTCGACACGTGCTCTCAAGGGGTGACGCCAGATGGGGCTGGACAACGTCGCGGTGCACTGGCCGCGGACCGGCCGCTTCTACGATCCGGTCGCACCGGCCGAGTTCGTCGACTTCGGCGAGATCGTCGACCTGCCGCAGATCTCCGCGCCGACGGCGGCCCTCGCCGAACACATCGCCAAGACCGGCACGGTCCGGGCGACCGCGTACACGGAGCTGGTCGACCTGCTGCTCGGGCTGGAGAATGTGCTCTACGCCACGGAGAACGCGGCCGAGGACGAGGATCCGGTGATCGACCCGGACGGCTGCGCCTGGATCGCCGGCGGCATCGAGCGCTTCGTGGCCGGGCACCGGCCGCACGGGGAGACGGTCACCTTCGACTCGGTCAGCGCCGTGCTGCGGGGGCTGCTCGGCGACGGTCGCCTCGCCGAGCAGCAACTGCGCTGGCTCGGCACCCGCCTGGACGCGCTGCGCGACGAGAACGGCGACCCGCCGCAGTGGGACTTCACCTGCGCCGAGCTGGGCGTGCTGGCGGCCTTCTACCGCCGCTGCGCCGACCGGGGCTTCGCCGTCTACGCCGACGCCTGACCCGCGCGGCGCGACGGGACCTCCCACGCGGCTCCATGTCGGCGACATGGCGGTATCCGGGCGGCGGGATACCGCCATGTCGCCGACCTCGCCCCGGCCGCGCGGCCCCGGGCGGGGGGGCAGCCGGACGGGGCGCGGGGGGCCCCGCCCCG
>NZ_JBIARA010000028.1:19661-63843 GCF_042889525.1 Micromonospora sp. NPDC002575
CCGGCCTGCCCCGGGGGGCCGCTGGCCCCCCCCGCGCCCCCGCGCCGCCGGGACGGGGGGTGTGCCGGGGGCTGGGTTCCCCCCCTGGGCCCCGACATCGCCCGGGCCGCGCGGCCCGGGCCGGGGCGTCAGCCGTACGTGTCGCGGGGGCCCCTGCCCCGGACCCGGCGCGGCCCCCGGGACCAGGACGGCGCGGCCGGCCCGTGGATGTGCAGCTTGCGCACCACGTTGTGGCCCACCTCGCTGGCGATCTGCCGGAGCAGGGAGGCGGCGAGCAGCCGCAACTGGGTCGCCCACGCGGTGGACCGGGCCTCGACAGTCAGCTCGCCGTCCTCCAGCTTGACCGGGCGGCTGTTCTGGGCCACCTCGGGGCCGACGACCCGCTCCCACGCGCCGAACACGGTCGCCTCGGCGGCCGGCTGTTCCCAGCCGCGCGCCTTCATCAGCCGGCCCAGCACGACGCCCAGCGGCTGCGGGTCGCGGGGGTCCGGGCCGGGCCCGGAGTAGCCGCGAAGCCGCCGGCCGCCCTCGCCGTTGCCGTCGCCGGAGACGACGCTGCGCCGGCGGGTCTTGGCCGCCGCCTCCCGTCGGGCCCGCGCGGCGTCCAGCACCGCCCGGGCCAGCTCCGGCCCCGCCGCCCCGGCGGGCGCGTCGCCACCGCCCTCGGCGGCCGGTCCGTCGGGCCCCCCGGCCCCGTCGGCCGCCCGCCCGGCCCCGCGCCGCGCGCCGCCGCCCCGGGCTGCGGCGTCCCGGCCGCCCGGCCCGACGGCGGGGGTACGGGGCCCGAGCCGGGCCGGCGGCAGCTCCTGCTCATCCGGCACGGCGCACCTCCCCCTCGCCGACCGAGTAGCGGACGCCGTGCAGGCCGGCCGGCACGTCGTCGTCCACGGCGCAGGTCACCAGCAGTTGGCTCGCCCCGCCGACCAGCCCCGCCAGCCGTTCGCGGCGGCCCGCGTCGAGCTCGGCGAAGACGTCGTCGAGCACCAGCACGGGCTCGATGCCGTCGGAGCGGAGCAGGTCGTACCCGGCCAGCCGCAGGGCCAGCGCGAACGACCAGGACTCGCCGTGGCTGGCGTACCCCTTGGCGGGCAGCGGGCCGAGGGTGAGGGCCAGGTCGTCGCGGTGCGGGCCGACGAGCGTGGTGCCGCGCTCCACCTCGGCGGACCGGGACCCGGCCAGCGCCGCGAGCAGCGTCTCGGCCAGCGCCGCCCGGTCGGCCGCCGGGTCGGCCAGCTCCACCGACGGCCGGTACGCGATGCCCGCCGCGCCCTTGCCGGCGGCGACCGCGTCGTACGCCTTGGTGACGTGCGGGCCGAGTGCGGCGACGAGTTCCAGCCGGCCGGCGAGCAGCTCGGCCCCGTGCCGGGCGAGGTGGGTGTCCCAGACGGCGAGGGTGGACAGGTCACCGCCGCGCGACCCGCCCGTCTTGCGGGCCAGGTACGCGGTGCGCAGCAGGGCGTTGCGCTGCTTGACGACCCGTTCGTAGTCGGCGCGCACCCCGGCGTACCGGGGTTGGCGGCTGACCAGCAGGTCGTCGAGGTAGCGGCGGCGTTCCGCCGGATCGCCGCGGACGAGTTCCAGGTCCTCCGGGGCGAACAGCACCAGCCGCAGCGCGCCGAGGACGTCGCGGGCCCGCCGGGCCGGTGAGCGACCCAGCCGGGCCCGGTTGGCCTTGCCGGGGACGATCTCCAGCTCGACCAGCAGTTCCCTGCCGTCGTGCGCCACGGCGCAGCGGATCACGGCCGAGGTGGCGCCCAGCCGGACCAGCGGGGCGTCCGTGGCGACCCGGTGTGAGCCCAGGGTCGCCACGTAGCCGAGCGCCTCGACGAGGTTGGTCTTGCCGGTGCCGTTGGCGCCGACCAGGACGTTGGGGCCGGGTTCGAGGTCGACGGCGACCCGCTCGTAGGAGCGGAAGTCGACCAGTTCGAGCCGGCGGACGTACACGGGCGGTGGACGCCGCTCAGCGCTTGTGGACGGCGTGGCCGCCGAACTGCTGGCGCAGGGCGGCGACCGCCTTCATGGCGGGGGAGTCCTCCTGCCGGGAGGTGAACCGGGCGAACAGCGAGGCGGCGATGACGTTCAGCGGCACGGCCAGGCGGATGGCCTCGTCGACCGTCCAGCGGCCCTCGCCGGTGTCCTCCGTGTAGCCGCTCAGGTCGGACAGGTCCGGGTCCTCGTCGAGGGCCCGGTCGAGCAGGTCGAGCAGCCAGGACTGGACGACGGTGCCCTCGCGCCAGGACTTGAACACGCCCGGCACGTTGGTGACCAGCTCGGACTTGGTCAGCAGCTCGTAGCCCTCGGCGTAGGCGTGCATGAGGCCGTACTCGATGCCGTTGTGCACCATCTTGGCGTAGTGGCCGGCGCCGACGGGGCCAGCGTGCACGAAGCCGTGCTCGCCGGCTGGCTTGAGCGCCTCGAAGATCGGCATCAGCCGGTCGACGTGCTCCTGCGCGCCGCCGACCATCAGGGCGTACCCGTTCTCCCTGCCCCAGACGCCGCCGGAGACGCCGACGTCGAGGTAGCCGATGCCGCGCGTGGCCAGCCGCTCGGCCCGGGGTGCGTCGTCGCTGAACCGGGAGTTGCCGCCGTCGATGACGATGTCGCCGTCGCCGAGGTGTTCGGCGACGGCGTCGATGGTGGTGTCGGTGACGCCGGCGGGGACCATCACCCAGACGGCCCGGGGGCCGTCGAGCTTCTCGGCCAGCTCGGCCAGGCTCGTGACGTCGCTGCGGTCGGCGTTGCGGTCGTAGCCGACCACCTCGTGACCGGCGGCACGCAGCCGCTCGCGCATGTTGCCGCCCATGCGGCCGAGTCCTACGAGGCCGAGCTGCATGTGTTCCTACCTCCGCTGCGTCCGGGTCGGGTGTGCGCGATCAGCGGGAGACGCGGATCGGCATGATGAGGTACCGGTACCCGGGGATGACCTCGCCATCCTCTCCTGCGGGGGAAATCACCGCCGGCTTGAAGGCGTCGACGAATGCCAACTGCGCGAACTGGGCGCCCAGGTTGGCCAGCCCGTCGATGAGGTATTGCGGGTTGAAGCCGATGGTCAGCGGGTCGCCCGTGAAGGTGGCCTCCATGGCCTCGCTGGCCCGCGCCTCCTCGGTGCCGCCCGCCTCCACGACGAGGCCGTCGGAGCTGAAGCTGAGCAGCACGGGGGTGGTGCGCTCGGCGACCAGGGCCACCCGCTTGACGACCTCGATGAGGGTGCTCACGGCGAGGCGGGCCTCGGCGTTGTGGCTGGCGGGGAAGAGCGAGCGCACCGGCGGGTAGTTGGCGCCGTCGAGCAGCCGGCTGGTGGTGCGCCGGGTGCCCCCGGAGAAGCCGATCATGCCCTCGCCGGCCGCCCCCTGAGACAGGGCCATCGTCACGTGCCCGCCGAGCGGGCCGAGTGCCTTGGCGGTGTCGTGCAGGGTGCGCGCCGGCACCAGGGCGTTGAGGCTCACCTCGGGGTCGTCCGGGTGCCACTCCATCTCGCGCAGGGCGAGCCGGTAGCGGTCGGTGGCGAGCATGGCCAGGTTGCCACCGGAGAGCTCGATGCGGACGCCGGTCATCATCGGCAGCGTCTCGTCCCGGCCGGCGGCCACGGCGACCTGGGCGACGGCGGCGGCGAACGCGGCGGCGTCGACCGTGCCGGTGCTCTCCGGCATCTCGGGCAGGGCGGGGTAGTCCTCCACCGGCATGGTGGGCAGGGTGAACCGGGCGCTGCCGCAGACCAGCTCAAGGTGCGCGCCGACCGCGGCGATGTCCACCGGCTTCGCGGGGAGCGCCTTGGTGATCTCGGCGAGCAGCCGGCCGGACACCAGGGCGGCGCCGTCCGCGTCGCCCTGCACCTCGACGGTCACCTGGCTGGAGACCTCGTAGTCGAAGCCGGAGACCTGCAGGTTGCCGTCGGTCACCCGGAGCATCACGCCGGCCAGCACGGGCACGGACGGCCGGTTGGGCAGGCTCTTCGCGGTCCACGCCACGGCCTCGGCGAGCGCGTCGCGCTCCACTCGGAACTTCATCAATGCCTCCGCGTCGACGTCAGCGACAACTCTCTCATGCCGACCGCTGCCTACCGTCCCGCCCGACCGTGCGGGTTCCCATCGCACCTTAGGGCGCGTGGGCATCGGCTGTGCGCCCGGCCCCGTGGATCGGGCCGGTGCCGGAGCGACTGCCTCCGGCCGTTCCGGCCCCATCCACAGGAAGTCCAACGGTGATGATTGGTTTTTGTTCTCTTAGAAGAACAAACTCGTCGTCTTCGTAGCACCTGTGCAAACTGTGGAAAACCAGCGTCTGCGCAGGTCAAGCACGTTATCCACCGGTGGTTAGCCTGTGGAGAACCCGGGGTAAAACCGGGCTGGTCGTCCACAGGCGTCCCGATCCACCGGGTTGTCCACCGCCGTCCACCGGTTATCCACCGGTTATCCACCGACTTTCTCCCCAGCCCTGTGGACGGGCCGCAACGGTCTTCACGTCGTTGTCCCCAGAACCTTCAACAGGAAGCCCACAGCCGTCCTCCTGCCTGTGGGCGACGGGCGGCATCGTCCACAGGCGTCCACAGGCGTCCACAGGTCCGTCCCCAGGGTTTGTCCACAGCCTGTGGGTAACCGGGGTCCGACGGTACGTAGTTATCCACCGTCGGTGGACAACCGGTTGTGGACAGCGTGTGGAAACGGTGGACGGGCATGCCCCGATCCTGGGGCCTGCACCGGGTCGAGGGTCAACGCGAGGCGTCCCGGCACGCCTGTGGACGACGGATCGGGGGTCATGAAGTGACCGGCGTCACGGCGGCTCGGGGCGGCCGGCAACGAGGCCGACGCGGCCCCCGGGAAGCGAGAACGCCCGGCCGTGGTCGGCCGGGCGTCGGTCGCCGCTGCGGGCGTGGTGGGCGTACGCCTCAGGTGGTCTGCTTGATCCGGTTGGTCAGCTCGGCGATCTGGTTGTAGAGCGAGCGGCGCTCCGCCATCTGCTGGCGGATCTTCCGGTCGGCGTGCATGACGGTCGTGTGGTCCCGGCCGCCGAACGCCTGCCCGATCCGGGGCAGCGACAGGTCGGTCAGCTCCCGGCACAGGTACATGGCGACCTGGCGCGCGTTGACCAGCACCCGGGACCGGGAGTGCCCGCGCAGGTCCTCCAGGCTGACCCCGAAGTAGTCGGCGGTGGAGACCATGATCTGGTCGGCGGTGATCTCCGGGCCGGCGCCGTCGGGGATGAAGTCCCGCAGCACCTCCTCGGCCAGCGACAGCTCGACGGTCGACCGGGTGAGGCTGGCGAACGCGGTGACCCGGATCAGCGCCCCCTCCAGCTCCCGGATCGAGTTCGACACCCGGGACGCGATGAACTCCAGCACGTCCGGCGGCGCGTAGAGCCGCTCCTGGGCCGCCTTCTTCTGCAGGATCGCGATCCGGGTCTCCAGGTCGGGCGGCTGGATGTCGGCCAGCAGCCCCCACTCGAACCGGGTGCGCAGCCGGTCCTCCAGCGTCGCGAGCTGCTTCGGCGACCGGTCGGAGGTGACGACGATCTGCTTGTTGGCGTTGTGCAGCGTGTTGAAGGTGTGGAAGAACTCCTCCTGGGTCCGCTCGCGGTTCTCCAGGAACTGGATGTCGTCGATCAGCAGGATGTCGACGTCGCGGTAGCGGCGCTGGAACGCGCTCGTCTTGTCGTCGCGCACCGAGTTGATGAAGTCGTTGGTGAACTCCTCGGTCGAGACGTACCGGACCGAGCGGGCGTTGCCCAGCGTCGTGGCGTAGTGGCCGATGGCGTGCAGCAGGTGCGTCTTGCCCAGCCCGGAGCTGCCGTAGATGAACAGCGGGTTGTACGCCTTCGCCGGCGACTCGGCGACCGCGACGGACGCGGCGTGCGCGAACCGGTTGGACGAGCCGATGACGAACGTCTCGAACATGTACTTGGGGTTGAGCCGGTTTCCTCCGGTCTCGGCCGCGCCGGGGAGCCGCCGGTCGTCCCGCCCGCCGGGACGGTGATCCATGCCACTGCGGCCCGGCCCGCTGTCGGTGCCGCCGTCGCGCGGCAGCCGCTGGGGGGCCGGCACCCCGCCCGCCGGGTATCGGGCCTCGTAGGGCCGGGCTGCGCCGCCGACGTCGATCCGGGGCCGTTCCTCGAAGCCGCGCCGGTCGGCGCCGGGCAGCAGCGGTTCGGCGAAGGCGTCGCCGAACAGGGGCTCCTGGGCGTCGCGGGCGGCCGGGACGAGCCCCAAGCGGTGCCCGTCGTCGGCCGGGGCCGGCCGGGATGCCGAGCCCGCCTGCCCCGGCTCCGCCGCCCCGTGCTCGGGGTGCCCGCCGGCGCCGTCCTGGCCCGGGTGGGGTGGCCGCGCGTGGTCGACGCCCGGCTCGTCGTGGCCCGGGTGGACCGGGGCGGGAAAACTCAGCGCGGGCTCGTGCCGGCCCGCGCCGGGCTCGTCGTATCCGCGGGGGTCGAACGTCGGCGGGGTGTCGAAGCCGACGGACCCGTCGAGGGTGGGCTGTTCGCCTGGGCCGGTGTCCGGGGTGCTGCGGTAGACCGTCCCGGCGGGGCGACCCGAGGGGTCCTCGGCGACCCGGACGGTCACCGCCACCTGGATCGGGCGGCCCAGCCGCCGGGTCAGCGCCTCCGTGATGGCCGGTCGTAGCCGGGACTCGATCACGTCGCGGGTGAAGGCGTCCGGCACGGAGAGCAGGGCGGTGTCCTCGACGATCGCGCGGAGCCGGGTGAGCCGCAGGTACGCGCGCTGCTGCGCGGAGATGATCTCGTCGGCGAGCTCGTCCGTGGTCGCCGTCCACACCGCGGCTAGGTCGGTCGTACCGGCCACCGTCGTGCCACCCCCCTCGCTTCTGCTCCCGACCGCCGCTGTGGTCCAGCCGGACGGCGCACCGGCCGTCATCCACAAGTTATCCACAGCCTGTGTGTACTGACCGATTGTGGCCCCCCGCCGGAGGCGGGTGGGACCTGCCCCCTGTCTGGACGGGCGCTGAAGCGGGTTTCACCGTGCCGAACGATTCACTGCCTGGTCGGGTCTTGCCCGAGTCCGGTCCTGCTCGACGACGACCGTCTCGCCCGACGACGGGAACGGGGCGACGACGCCGACCGCAAACGCGCACGCTAACAGCGCGGGGCGGGGGCCATCAACCGTCGACGCGGTGGCACCCTTGGCGACATCAGTGAAAAGCAGCGCTTCGGTCGTGGTCAGGGGCCCTGCGGGGGCCGTGCCGGGGTGTTTGACGCTCATTGCCCCTCTGCGTAGGCTGGAGCGGCTGCTCTGCCGCCCTCTGCTAGGGTGGTGTGTGCTTGCTGTCCGCGGTCGCTTCCCCCGCATCGTCGAGGTGCCGCGCCGCCGGGCAGCACCGATCGGGGGCCACCGCCGAGGTGGCCTGGACCACCACACGACCCCGCCGGTCCCGCGCCCGGGGCGTACGAAAACGGAGAGCCTGACGTGAGCAAGCGCACCTACCAGCCGAACAACCGCCGGCGCGCGAAGACCCACGGCTTCCGGCTGCGCATGCGCACCCGGGCCGGCCGCGCCATCATCTCGACCCGTCGCGCCAAGGGCCGCGCCCGCCTGTCGGCCTGAGGCCGACCGGGGCCGGTCCGGGGGACGTGGGCAGTCGTGCTGGCGGCCGCGCAACGACTGCGGCGCAGCAGTGACTTCGCCGCAGCGGTCCGGGCTGGCCGCCGGGCTGGCCGTGGCGTGCTCGTCGTCCACCTGACCTCGCCGAGCACACCGGGGACACCGACGGAAGCCTCGCCGAAGCCGGCGCGGACCACCGGTGCGGAGGACAGCTCCGCACCGACCCGCGCCGGCTTCGTCGTGTCCAAGGCCGTCGGCCCGGCCGTCGTCCGCAACGCGGTCCGGCGTCGGCTGCGGCACCTGGTCCGCGAGCGGCTCGCGGCCCTGCCCGAGGGCACCACCCTGGTCGTACGGGCCCTCCCGGCTTCGGCCGAGGCGTCCTACTCCCGGCTCGGCGTCGACCTCGACGCGGCGATCGCCGCGGCCCGCGCCCCCCGGGGGCGGCGGCCCCGATGAGCAGCGGTTCCACGGCGTCACGGCCGACGAGCTTGGGTGCCCGGGTGCTGACCGGCCCCATCATCGCGTACCGTCGTTGGATAAGCCCGGCGCTGCCGGCCCGCTGTCGGTTCTACCCGTCGTGCAGTGCGTACGCCCTTGAGGCCGTGGCCCGGCACGGCGCGATTCGGGGGGCCGGTCTGACGGTCCTGCGGTTGTTGCGCTGCCACCCCTTTCACCCTGGTGGACACGACCCGGTGCCCGAGCCGGGCGGTCGCCGCCGTGCCGAAGTGACTGGAGCCTGAGAATTGTTCAGTCTGGACTGGATCTACTACGCGATCTCGTGGATCCTGCTGACCTGGCACTCGGCCTGGGACGCCATCGGAGTTCCGGTCGACGCGGTGATCGGGACGAACTGGGCCTGGATCCTGGCCATCGTCTTCCTGGTGGTCACCGTACGGGTGATCCTCTTCCCGGTCTTCGTCAAGCAGATCAAGTCCCAGCGGGCCATGCAGGCGCTCCAGCCCAAGGTGAAGGAGCTCCAGGAGAAGCACAAGGGTGACCGGGAGACGCTCCAGAAGGAGATGATGGAGCTCTACCGGAAGGAAAAGGCCAACCCGCTCATGGGCTGCCTTCCGATGTTCCTCCAGATCCCGGTCTTCCTCGGCCTGTTCCACGTGCTGCGCCGCCTCGACCCCGCCAAGATCAATAAGACGCTCTACGGTTGGACCGTCGAGCAGTTCGACAGCGCCTCCAGCGCCAAGCTCTTCACCGCGCCGATCGCCGGCAAGTTCGGCTCGACCGCCGACGAGCTGGCCCGCCTCGGGGCCAACGGCACCACCGTGAAGGTGATCGCCGGCATCCTGGTCCTGGTGATGATGGGCACCACCTACCTCACCAGCCGCCAGATGATCCTCAAGACCGGTTGGGCGGAGGACCCGCAGCAGAAGATGGTGCAGCGCCTGATGCTCTACGGCATCCCGCTGTCGCTGCTCGTCTCCGGCGCGATCTTCCCGATCGGTGTGATCATCTACTGGGTCACGAACAACCTCTTCACCCTCGGCCAGCAGCAGTGGGTGCTGCGCAAGTACCCGCCGCCGCCCACCCCGGGCCGCACCGGCGTCAAGTCCAGCAGCCCGGTCCAGCCGGCCAAGACCGCCGGCCTGTTCGGCCGCAAGGCCGCCCCGGCCCCGGTCAAGCAGGCCCCGGCAGCGCCGAAGGTCGCGGGCCCGAAGCCGGGCGCCAAGCCGGCCAACCCGAAGAAGAGCCGCCCGGCCAAGCGCCAGGGCTGACGCCTCCCCGTCCGCGCCGGCCGCCGGCGCGGACGGGCCCTGGCCCTGGCCGCCGTCCGTAGGGCAGCGCCGGGCCCGGACCCACCGCGCGCAGCGCGGTCGCGGGCGACAGCCGCCCGTGCAGACGTGCCCGTGGGCACCGGTGATCTCCCGCCGGCCCCGGGGAACCAGCGGACCCGACGGTCCGGCCGAGCGAGTACGGAGATGAGACCGTGACCGAGACCAGCATCCCCAACGCTGACCAGTCAGTGGACGAGGAGAGCACGCCGATCGAGGCCACCGACGACACCGAGGAGGAGGCCGGCACCGGGGCCGCTCCCCGGGAGAAGAAGGCACCGGCCGAGAGCGAGCTGTTCCGGCAGAGCGAGATCGCGGCCGACTACGTCGAGGGGCTGCTCGACATCCTCGACTACGACGGGGACATCGACGAGCTGGTGTCCGGTGGGCGTCCGGTGGTCGAGGTGGTCGGCGGCCGGCTGCAGAACCTGGTCGGGCAGCGCGGGGCCACCCTTGAGGCGCTCCAGGAGCTGGCCCGGCTGGCGGTGTTCCGGCAGACCGGGACCCCGAGCCGGCTGCTGCTCGACGTCGGCGGCTACCGCGCCACCCGGCGCAAGGAGCTGGCCGCCGTCGCCAAGAACGCGGTGGAGAAGGTCAAGGAGTACGGGGAGCCGGTGCGTCTCGAACCGATGTCCGCCTTCGAGCGCAAGTGCGTCCATGACGTCGTCAACGCGATGAGCGGCGTGGAGAGCGAGTCCGAGGGCGTCGAGCCGAACCGGCGCATCGTCGTCCGGCCCGCGGACTGACCGGGTGACCCACGACGACACCACGGCTGCGGCCGTGTCCGGCCCGGGCGGTACGCCGCCCGGGCCGTCGCCTGCCCAGCCCGGTCCTGCCGACGCAGTGCCCGGCGTCGGGGCCACGCCCCGCGTGACGGCACCGGCCCCCGGGGACGATCCGCCCCGCCCGACCGGGGAGGCACCGGATCCGGCCGCCGCGACACTGCCGCCGGAGCTGGCGGAGGCCGCCCGCACCCTCTTCGGCGACCGGCTCGACCTCGCCGCCGCGTACGCGGAGCTGCTCGCCACCGACGGGGTGGTCCGCGGCCTCATCGGGCCGCGGGAGGCCCCGCGGATCTGGGACCGGCACCTGCTCAACTGCGCCGCGGTGGCGGAACGGATCCCGCCGGACGCCTCGGTGCTCGACGTCGGCTCGGGGGCCGGCCTGCCCGGGCTGGTGCTGGCCATCGCGCGGCCCGACCTGACGGTCGTGCTGGTCGAGCCCCTGGCCCGACGCACCTCGTTCCTCGTCGAGGTGGTCGAGGAGTTGGGGCTGGCGAAGACGGTCCGGGTGTTCCGGGGGCGGGCCGAGGAGGCGGCGACGGGTGCCACCGGCGTCGGTCCCTTCAGCGCGGACATCGTCACCGCTCGCGCCGTCGCCCCGCTCGACCGTCTCGCCGCCTGGTGCCTGCCGCTGACCGTGCGCGGCGGGCGGCTGGTGGCGATGAAGGGCGCGTCGGCCGCCGACGAGATCGCGGAGCACGCCGAGGCCGTCGCAAAGCTGGGCGGAGGCGAGCCGACCGTGCGGCGCTGCGGGGTCGGCGTGATCGAGCCGCCGACGACCGTGGTGGAGATCGTGCGCGAGCGGGTGGTGAACCAGCCCCGCGTCAAGTCGGCGGCGAAGCGCTCGCGCGGTGGGCGTCGCCGGGCCCGCTGAGCCGGTTTCTTCCCCTCGCGCCGGCTTCCCGCCGCAGGTCGGGTCGTTGATCCGGGTGCGGGCACGTGCCGGCGGGAAAACCCGGCGTGGACCGCTCGCGCCCGTCCGCCGTAGGCTGACCGCGCGTCGATAGTGTGGAGTGGGCGGCATCTGGCCCCGAGGGGGTCCCGGCCGCTCCCGCCGGGCCGTAGGCTCCGTGATGCGAACGAGCGTGGCCAAGACGACGGGGTGCGGACCGACCATCCGGAGCGGGTAGGGATGACAGGTGCATGACGACGGCAGGTACGACGATCCACGGGTGAACGGTCGCGGAGAGCGGTCCGCAGCGGGCCCCGTTTCACGTGAAACCGACGAGCCCGGCTGGCCCGGCGACCCCTACGGGCCGCCGGTGCGCCCGATCGGCGGCGACCCCGTCTCGCGCCATGTTCCTGCCGGCGGCGCGGGCGGCACCACCCCCCGGTCGGAGGCGTCCGGAACGGTCTACGGCAGGGCCGGCCTTTCCGGCGTTCCGGCGACCGACCGCCCCGACCCGGGGCCTTCGGCTCACTTCGAGGCGGCACCCCGGCCCGCCGCTGTCGTGCCCCAGCAACCCGCACCGCACGTGGTGCCCGACGCGGCCCCGAGAGCCGCCGTTCCAGTCGACACGCCGGTGCCGCCGGCCGGGGCCTATGGCACCGAACCGGCAGATGCCGCGTACGTTTCACGTGAAACCCCGACGCGCGAAGAGGATGACCCACCGTTGGCTATGGAGGCTATGCGCGCCGTGCAGATCCTTAATCCGAGTGGCGAGGTGACCATGCCGCGTCCGGAGCGGACCCGGGTGATGTGCGTCGCCAACCAGAAGGGCGGCGTGGGGAAGACCACGACCACGGTGAACCTGGCGGTGGCGCTCGCCCTGCACGGCAACCGGGTTCTCGTGGTCGACCTCGACCCGCAGGGCAACGCGTCGACCGGGCTGAACGTCCCGCACCACACCGGCGTGCCGGACGTCTACGACTGCCTGATCAACAGCGTCCCCCTGGAGGAGGTGGCCCAGGGCGTCGAGGGCATCCCCAACCTGTGGTGCGTGCCAGCCACGATCGACCTGGCGGGCGCCGAGATCGAGCTGGTGTCCGTGGTGGCCCGCGAGTCGCGGTTGTCCCGGGCGATCGACGCCTACCCCGGCCACTTCGACTACGTCTTCATCGACTGCCCGCCGTCGCTCGGCCTGCTCACCGTCAACGCGTTGGTGGCCGCGCAGGAGGTGCTCATCCCCATTCAGTGCGAGTACTACGCGCTGGAAGGGCTGAACCAGCTGATCAACAACATCAACCTGGTCCGCAAGCACCTCAACCCCAGGCTCGATGTCTCGACCATCCTGCTCACCATGTACGACCGGCGCACCCGGCTGGCCGACGCGGTGGAGCAGGATGTCCGCAACCACTTCGGCGACAAGGTCCTCCAAGCGGTGATTCCCCGGAACGTCCGAGTCTCCGAGGCACCGAGCTACGGCCAGTCGGTCATGACCTACGATCCCGGTTCACGGGGGGCGACGAGTTACTTCGAGGCCGCCCAGGAAATCGCCGAGCGTGGGGTCAAGGAGCCGGTGAGCCGGAATGCGTAGTGCGGACAAGTCGCTGGGAGGCATCGTATGAAGAACCGTCCTCGGGGCGGTCTGGGTCGAGGGCTCGGGGCGCTGATCCCCACCGGTCCGGTCCAGCCCGTCGAGACGACGACGGCGATGCCCGACGACGGCGATGCCCCCGTGCCGGCCTCGGTGCCGGCCCCGGCGGTGGCCCCGGTCGACGTCGAATCCCCTGCGGTCATGCCGCCCGCCGAGCCGCAACTCAGCCCGGTGCCCGGTGCCCGGTTCGCTGAGGTGCCGGTCGACGCGATCGTGCCCAACCCGAAGCAACCCCGCCAGGTCTTCGACGAGGAGGCCCTGGAGGAGCTGAAGACCTCCATCCAGGAGGTCGGCTTCCTCCAGCCGATCGTGGTGCGGGCCCTGGACGGCGAGAAGTACGAACTGGTCATGGGCGAGCGCCGCTGGCGGGCCGCGCAGGCGGTCGGCCGGGAGAACATCCCCGCTATCGTCCGGGACACGCGCGACGACGCCATGCTCCGGGACGCGCTGCTGGAGAACATCCATCGGGCCAACCTCAACCCGCTGGAGGAGGCCGCCGCGTACCAGCAACTGCTGGAGGAGTTCGGCGCGACCCACGAGGAGCTGGCTCGCAGGATCGGCCGGAGCCGTCCGCAGATCTCCAACACCATCCGGCTGCTGAACCTGCCGGCCCAGGTGCAGCGCCGCGTTGCCGCCGGGCTGCTGTCCGCCGGCCACGCCCGCGCGCTGTTGAGCCTGGACGAGGCGCAGGCGCAGGAGCAGCTCGCCGCGCGCATCGTCGCCGAGGGGATCTCCGTCCGCTCGACCGAGGAGATCGTCGCGCTCGCACTCGCGGACGGGCCGGCGAAGGCCCCGGCCGCGAAGCGGCGGACCACGGCGCACGCCCCGGCCCTCACGGACCTCGCGGACCGACTCTCCGACCGCTTCGACACCAGGGTGAAGGTGGACATCGGCCGGAGCAAGGGCAAGATCACGATCGAGTTCGCCACGGTCGACGACCTGGAGCGGATCGTCGGCATCATCGGGGTCGGCCAGGAGGACACGCCCGAGGACTGACCCGTGACCCCTGCCCCGCCGGCCGCGCCGTCCCACCCGGGACGACGCGGCCGGCGTCGCTTCAGGCCGCCCCCCGGTCGCCGCGAGGGACGCCGCCCTCGGGCGGGAGGCCGTCGCGCCGGGCCCGGTCGGCAGGACGCGATCCAGGATGCGTGAGGCGGCGAAGAAGACCGGCCCATGTGCCGCGGCGCCTGCCACGTTCCACGTGAAACCTCTCCCGACGATCAGCCGGCGGGCTCGGCTCCATCCCGCCGCTTCCGGGGATGGCCGCACCTTGTCGCCGATTCGGCCTCGGGCTGACCGCTACGGCTGTCGACGTCGGCGCGGGGTGCGTCAGGGTGCCGGAGTTGCTGATTCGCCGTCCGCCCCGGCCGAGCGCCCGGGGGCATGCGGAGCGGTCCGGTGGGTGCGGAGCAGCCCGATCGGATGTAGGGGTCCGGCGGGGTTGCGGGCGGCCCGAAGGAGTGTGCGGCTCTGAGCTCCCCGGCCGCTCAGCCGTAAGGGGGCTGCGGGCAGGTTCCACGTGAAACGAGGCCAGCCCGCATAATTGCCGGGCCGCCCGAGAGCCGCCGCCCGAGAGCTGCCGCCCGAGAGCTGCCGCCCGAGAGCTGCCCACCCGAGAGGGCCGACTACATCCGAGAGGGCCGACCATCCGGATCGCCGCACGGAGAGGCAGTCCGCACGAGAGGCGCATTGCACGAGAGGCGCATTGCACGAGAGGCGCACTGCACGGGACGGCCGGCGCGCGGACAGAGCGTGGTGAACAGCGCCCACCGGCACCGGGTAGTTGCCCGGTCCCTCTGCCGGGAAACTACCCGTGGCTGATGGCGCGGGCCCCCATTAGACCTCGGCCGGGCCCGCCCTTGGTTCCACGTGAAACGGGGGCCGCCTCCGAGGAGGTGACCCCGAGCCGTTGCAACCTTCGGCCGCGCCGCACTGCATTGCAAGACCACCGTTGGCGGCGGCACGGTGATGCCGGAATGCCGAACCCGTCCCGGCGACGTCGGCGCGCAGGGTCGGGAACTGTTGGGCCAACCCCCAGGGCGATGGGCACCGGATCCGGCCTCCGGTTCTGATCCGCTTCGGGGTGACGAGGGGCCCTCGTGCCGGCCGCACGAAGTGAACCGCCGCCTCGTTTCACGTGAAACCGAAGCCCCTGGAAGGCCGGCTGCGCGCACCGCGTCGCCGGGGTCACCTGTCACCCCACCACCCGGGCCGCCCTCACTACCCCAGGCCGCCGGCCGGAGCAGGCGGCTCAAGCGACCCAAGCGGCCACGGGAACAGGCGGCTCAGGGGAGTCCGCAGCACCGGCGAGGGAAGCGCCCCAGGGGCCAGGAACGCCGAGAAGTAGGAACGTCGTGACTCCCCGGCAGCCGCGCTTGCCAATGCTCGATCGGTGCGCGTCGCGGGAGAGGCCGTCCCGCGCACGACGGCACCCAAGGGACGCCTACCGCATCCGACCCGGCCGGCCAGAAAGAGGCGGGCCAGAAAGGGGCGGGCGGCCCATCGCGAACCCGACCGCGCGACGCCTCTCCCCTGGCATACGGCGGCGCGACCTGACGCCACTACCGGCCGAGGCCGTCGTCGCGCGATACGGCGGACCGCCAGGTGGCCCCCACGCCGTCGTGGCCTGCTTCCCCCACCCACCCGCACCCCGTGCGTCGGTTCGGATCTCCACGGGCTCCTCAGCGGGCGAGCGCGCTCTCCCTGCGCCGTCGGCGCAGGGCGGCATCTCCACCCCCCGACCGTCGGGACGGCACGGCCTCCCAGATGGGGACTGCCCCGCGCTCGACGGTGTGCAGGGCGGAGGTGGGCCGTCGCAAGCGGTTGCCCGGCTCGTGCGGGGACTGGGAGCCGGCGTCGTCCGACCCGGAGGGCCGCGACGGATCGGCTCATGTTCTGGCGCTCAGGCAGCGACCCACAGGCGGCCGGCTCGTTAGGAACGAGGGAGACAAGAGGCTGTGCACAATCCTCGCCGAGAGGCGCAGAGTTATCCACAGCGGTTTTCCACAGCCCCACCCCGTTTCACGTGAAACCCCGCGTGAAACACGGTGTCAGCCTGTGGATGACGGGCCGTGGTGACGGCCTCGGCAGCCTGTGGATAACGTGTGGACAACGGTGGCGGGCCGCTCGGGCGGAGCTGCGCCACGGGGCGGTGCCCACCTCTTGCCCGACGGCTGAACGGGGGCTCGTCCGGGGCCTTGGCCGCCCTCGATGCTGGACGAATCAGGTAGGGACAGGGCCCGTTCGCTCGGTTAGGGTCAGCGTCGTGCACGACACCCCTCCCGCAGTCCCCGACTTCACCTCCTGGCCTTCCTTCCCCTTCGAGGGCGACCTTCGGGTCAAGCACCTTGACGACCCCGTCGCGGTGGAACCCCCGCGCAAGGGCGAGGGAAACCGCGAGTGCACGGCCTGCGCCGCGCCCGACGACGCGTACATCTGGGTCGGCGAGCGGTGGCGTGTCCGCGCCATGGACCGGCCCACCGGGCTGCCGATGGTGCTGATCCTGGAGTCCCGTTCCCACCTGGACCTGGGCGACCTGCCCAACCTCCTCGCCGCCGAGCTGGGCGTGATGACGGTACGGCTGGAGAAGGCCATCCGCTCCCTCGACGGCGTCGCCCGCGTCCACGTGAACCGGTGGGGCGACGGCTCGGCCCACCTGCACCTGTGGTTCCTGGCCAGGCCGTACGGGCGGCTCCAGTTGCGGGGCACGTTCCTGTCGCTGTGGGACTCCATCCTCCCGCCCATCTCCGAACAGCAGTGGCGGGAGAACCTGGCCATGGTGGCCGCCTGGCTGGCCGAGTTCGGTGGCCGTCCGCTGGCCGAGCCGCCCCGCATCCAGTGGCAGGCGCCGTCGAGCATCGGCACCCAGGCGTCCCCCGACGCCGTGAGCGAGGACGACGGCGTCGGCGTGATCGAGGCCGCCGAGGAGATCCCGGAGCCGGAGGAAGGACCGGCCAACGCCGCCCGGTAGCAGGGGCGGCGTCGGCCGCGCCGGAGAAGCCGTCAGCCGCGCCGGGCGGCGGCCCGGGTCACCAGGGAACCGATCAACCGGCCGAAGTCCAGCCCGGCGGCCTGGACGGCGAGCGGGAGCAGCGACGTCTCCGTCATGCCCGGCGAGACGTTGACCTCCAGCACGTGCGGCTGGCCGTCGGCGTCCACGATCAGGTCGACCCGGGACAGGTCGCGCAGCCCCAGCGCCGTGTGGGCCGCCACGGCGACCTGGGCCACCGTGGCGGCGACCTCCGGGTCGAGTCGCGCGGGCGTGTGCCAGGTGGTCCGGCCCGCGGTGTACCGGGCCGCGTAGTCGTACACGCCGTTGCGGGGCACGATCTCCACGGCGGGCAGGGCCTGCGGGCCCTCCCCGAGGTCGACCACCGACACCGCCACGTCCATGCCGGAGACGTACCGCTCGACCAGCGCCGTCGAGTCGTACGCGAAACAACCGACCATCGCAGCCGGCAGCGCCGCGGCGTCCCGGACCACGGCGGCGCCCAGGCCGGAACCGCCCTGCGCCGGCTTCACCATCAGCGGCAACCCGAGGCGGTCGACGATGCGGTCCAGCACCGCCACCGCCCCCAGCTCGGAGAAGCGGTCGTGCGGCAGGGCCACCCAGTCCGGGGTGGGCAGGCCCGCCTCGCGGAGCACCGCCTTCGCCGACGGCTTGTCCCAGGCGACGCGGGACGCCCGGGCGTCGCAGCCGACGTACGGGACGTCGCACAGGTCGAGCACGCCACGCAGCGAACCGTCCTCGCCGGTCGCGCCGTGCAGCGCGATCACCACGGCGTCCGGTGGGTCGGCGACCAGCGCCGGCAGCAGGGCCACGTCGGCGTCCCGCAGCTCCGCCTCCACCCCGACGGCGCGGAGCGCGTCCAGCACCCGGCGGCCGGACCGGAGCGAGACGTCCCGCTCGTAGGAGAGTCCACCGGCGAGCACCAGCACGTGCAGCTCGGTGGTGCTGGCCGGGTGGGTCACGGTGATTCGCTCGGCAGGGATCGCAGCCATGCCGGAATCATGCCAAGTCGGGTCCCGGGGTGTCCGCGCCGGCCTGCCCCCGCCGCGAACCGGGACGACCGACGGTGCTCCCGAAGACCCGGCGCATCGCGATCTCCTGCTCCATCACGCCGGCCAACCGGCGCACCCCCTCCCGGATCCGCTCCGGCGTGGGGAAGGAGAAGTTCAGCCGCATGTTGCCGGTGCCGGTGCCGTCGGCGTAGAAGCCGGTGCCCGGCACGTACGCGACCCGGGCCGCGATCGAGCGCGGCACCATCGCCTTGGCGTCCAGGCCGTCGGGCAGGCTCGCCCAGACGAAGAGGCCGCCGCTGGGCCTGGTCCAGGTGGTGCCGGCCGGCATCAGGTCCTCCAGCGCGGACAGCAGGGCGTCGCGGCGCTCCCGGTAGACCTCCCGGTAGACCTTGAGCTGCTCGCGCCACGGCATCGTGCCCAGATAGGTCGAGACGGCGGCCTGGGCGAACCCGCTGGGGCAGAGGATGTTGGCCTCGCTGGCGATGACCAGCTTGTCGCGGACCGCGTGCGGGGCCAGGATCCAGCCCACCCGCAGCCCCGGGGCGAAGGTCTTGGAGAAGGTGCTGAGGTAGAAGACGCCGTCGCGCCGCCGGGCCCGCAGCGGTCGCGGCGCGTCGCCCTCGAAACCGAGCTGCCCGTACGGGTCGTCCTCGATCACCAGCAGGCCCGCGCGCTCGCAGATGTCGAGGACCCGTTCGCGTCGCTCCTCGCTGAGCGTCACACCGGCCGGGTTCTGGTACGTCGGGATGGTGTAGAGGAACTTCACCCGACGTCCCGCCCGGGCCAGCTCCGCGACCGCCGTCTCCAGCGCCTCCGGGATCAGCCCGTCGTCGTCCATCGGCACGTGCACGACCTGGGCCTGGGCGGCCTGGAACACCCCGAGCGCGCCGACGTAGGTCGGCCCCTCGGCGAGCACCACGTCACCCGGGTCCAGGAACAGGCGGGCCACCAGGTCGAGCGCCTGCTGCCCGCCGACGGTCACCACCACGTCCTCCGGGGAGGCCCCGCACGACGCGTCGATGCCGGAGAGGGCCATCACCTCGCAGATGCGCTCGCGCAGCTCCAGGGTGCCCTGCCCGATGCCGTACTGGAGGGTGGTGACGCCGTGCTCGGAGCCGAGCCGGCCGAGCATCTCGCCCACCGCGTCCAGCGGCAGGGCGGCGATGTAGGGCGCGCCGCCGGCGAGGGAGACCACCTCGGGCCGGCTGGCCACCGCGAACAGCGCGCGGATCTCCGAGGCGGTCATGCCCCGGACGCGCCGGGCGTACCTGTCGGTGTAGTCGTCGAGCGTCGTGCCGGTCATGACATCACCTCGATCGCGTGTCGGGCGGCTCCCGCCCCCCGGGGGTACCCGGGACACCGCAGACCATGGCGGCACGGGACGCAGACCACCGATGGTAGTGCCTTCCGGCTCGGTCGGGCCGATCGATTTGCCGGCCGTCCACATCCCGGACGGGGCGTGCGGGCGCGACGGCGGGCCCGGATGGGCGCTGCGGGGTGTTTCGCGCGTCCCCTCCCGTACCGCCGCCCGGCGGCGTACGATCGCTCGTCGGAGGTACCGAAGGCGGCGGCGTCGTTCTCGCCTCCGAGCCTATTGTGGGGATGCGCCGATGTCGCGACGTCTGGTCAGTTTGACCCTCGACACCCTGGAGGACCTGCCTCGCCCGTGCCGGCAGTGCGTCCACTGGGAGCTTGATCCGGTTTCGGCCGACCGGGCGTGCGCCGCCGGCGACCCGGGGCTGGAGAAGGAGGCATGGGTCTCGCAGACGCTGCTGGAGTGGGGCTCCTGCGGCAAGCTCGCGTACGTCGACGGCATGCCCGCCGGGTTCGTCATGTACGCCCCGCCGGCCTACGTGCCCCGGTCGATGGCGTTCCCCACCTCCCCGGTCTCCGCCGACGCCGCGCTGCTGATGACTGCGCACGTGGTCGCGCCCTTCGCCGGCGGCGGGCTCGGCCGGATGCTGGTGCAGGGCGTCGCCCGGGACCTCACGAAGCGCGGCATCAAGGCGATCGAGGCGTTCGGGGACGCGAAGTTCGGCGACGAGGGCGACCCGGCGGGCGGCTGCGTGGCCCCCGCCGACTTCTTCCTGTCGGTGGGCTTCAAGACGGTGCGCCCGCATCCCCGCTATCCCCGGCTGCGGCTGGAGCTGCGCACCGCGCTGAGCTGGAAGTCCGACGTCGAGTACGCCCTGGAGAAGCTGCTCGGGTCGATGAGCCCGGAGACCCTGCTCCGGCCGGTCCGCCCCGCCCCGGCGACCCGCTCCACCGGCGGCTGACCGGTCCGCCGCCGGCGGGCGTCGACCCCGCGCACGGTGCCGGCTGTCGCGCCGGTGGGAGGGCGGCTCAGTTCGCGCCCACCCGGCGGCCTGCCGCGACCGCCGCGCGCAGCGCGCTGACGTCGATCGAGCCGGTGGGCACGTCCCGTTCGACGGGGAAGTACATGCGCTGGACGGCGGCGACGATCGCCTCGACCAGCCGGTCCCGGAACCGGGGGTCGACCAGCCGCCCCCGGTCGGTGGGCGACGTCAGGTAGCCCACCTCCACCCGCACCGCCGGCATCCGGGTCAGCCGCAGCAACTCCCACGTCTTGGCGTGGGTGCGGCAGTCCCGCAGGCCGGTGCGCGCCACGATCTCCCGCTGCACCAGCCCGGCCAGCCGCTCGCCCGTGGCGGAGGTGACACCGTTGCCGGTGCCGTAGTGGTAGGTGGCCACCCCCTCCGCCGCCGGGTTGGCGTGCCCGTCGGTGTGCAGCGAGATGAACACGTCGGCGCCGAGGGAGTTGGCCAGCTGCGCCCGCTCGGCGTCCGGCAGGCAGCTCTGCGGCGTCGGTCCCCGGGTGAGCTGCACCCGCACGCCGGCCGCCGCGAGCCGCCCCTCCAGCCGGCTGGCCAGGTCGTGCACCAGGTCGGCCTCGGTCCAGCGCAGCGGGCCGTCCGGCACCACCACCCCGGGGTCGGTGCCGCCGTGCCCTGGGTCGACGACCACGGTCCGCCCGACGAGGGCCGGGCCGGCCTGCCGGATCGCGTCGGACTCACGCAGCCACTGCGGCCGGCCGCCCACCACCTTCCGCCCGAGCCTGCGCAGCGTCCCCATGGTCTGCGGGCCGCAGGAGCCGTCCGGCTTGAGCCCCATCTCGCGCTGGAACTGGGCCACCGCCCGCGAGGTGCGTACGCCGTAGACGGCGTCGGCGCGTCCCACGTCGTACCCCATCTCCAGCAGGCGTTCCTGGAGGGAACGGACGTCCTCGCCGGTCAGCGGCTCCGGCACGGCGTGGTAGAGGGTGCGCGCGCCGAGCCGCCAGCGGGCGGCGTCCAGGGCCCGCCAGGTCTCCGCGCCGACCCGCCCGTCGACGCTGAGCCCCCGGGACTGCTGGAACGCCCGCACGGCGCGTTCGGTGTCGGCGTCGAACTCGTCGCCGGCCGAGGGCCCGGCCGCGAGCAGGTCGAGACCGGTCAGGACGGCGCGGATCTCGCGCACCGCCGGTCCACGGTCACCGGGTCGGATCGGACGCACGCTCGCCCCCTTCGCAGGGTCGCCGGCCGGCGGCTCCCGGGTTGAGGCTATGCGGTCCGGCCGCCCGAGGTGGCGGTGTCCGCGCAGGTCACGGCCGAGAAACGCGAAACCCCGCACCCAACGGGTACGGGGTTTCGCACAGCGGCTGTCAGAGCGCGGACTGGATCAGCTTGACCAGCTCGCCCTTCGGCTTGGCACCGGCGATCGACTGGACCGGCTCGCCGTTCTTGAACACGGTCAGGGTCGGCACCGACATCACCCGGTACGCGCGCGCGGTCTCCGGGTTCTCGTCGATGTTGAGCTTGACGATGCTGACCTGGTCGCCCATCTCGCCGGCGATCTCCTCGAGCAGCGGCGAGACCTTGCGGCACGGGCCGCACCACTCCGCCCAGAAGTCGACGAGCACCGGCTTGTCGGACTTCAGCACGTCGACGGCGAAACTCGCGTCGGTGACCGCCTTTGTCGCTCCCACTATGACCCTCCTACGGGCTTGCGATGTGTTCCTTCAGTCGTTTCGGTGCGCCGCCCGGGAAGCCCGGGGCACGGCGCTCAGCCTTCGAGCGTGGCGATGAATCGTTCGGCGTCGAGGGCGGCGGCGCAGCCGGTGCCGGCTGCGGTGATGGCCTGCCGGTAGGTGTGGTCGACCACGTCACCGGCGGCGAACACGCCGGGAACGCTGGTGCGGGTGCTGGGTGCCTGCACCTTGACGTACCCCTCGTCGTCCAGCTCAACCTGGCCCCGGAAGAGCTCGCTGCGCGGGTCGTGGCCGATCGCCACGAAGACGCCGGTGACGTCGAGGACCTTGCTCTCCCCGGTGTGCACGTTGCGGACGCGGACGCCGGTGACCTTGCCGTCGTCGCCGAGGACCTCCTCGACCACGCTGTTCCACTCGACCTTGATCTTCTCGTTGCCCAGCGCCCGCTCGGCCATGATCTTGCTGGCCCGGAACGAGTCGCGCCGGTGGATGATGGTGACCGACTCGGCGAACCGGGTGAGGAAGCTGGCCTCCTCCATCGCCGAGTCGCCGCCGCCGACGACCACGATGTGCTGGTTGCGGAAGAAGAAGCCGTCACAGGTGGCGCAGGACGACACGCCGTGGCCCAGGTATTCCTGCTCGCCCGGCACGCCCAGCGGACGCCAGGCGGAGCCGGTGGAGAGGATGACGGCCTTCGCCCGGTATGCCGTCTCGCCGACCCACACGGTGCTCACCGCGTCGGAGCCGAAGCTGCCGGTGTCGGTCAGCTCGACCCGGGTCACGTCGTCGGTGAGGAACTCGGCGCCGAACCGCTCGGCCTGCTTGCGCATGTTGTCCATCAGCTCGGGGCCGAGGATGCCATCGGCGAACCCGGGGAAGTTTTCCACCTCGGTGGTCGTCATCAGCGCACCGCCGGACTGCACGCCCTCGATGACCAGGGGCTTGAGGTTGGCGCGCGCGGCGTAGACCGCCGACGTGTAACCGGCCGGCCCGGAGCCGATGATGATCAGGTTGCGGACCTCGTCCACTGCCGTCTCCCGATGTGTGTGGTCGCCATCGGCACGCGCACCGATGCCGGTCGGAGCGTCGACGCCGCGCGGACGCCGACTACTGACTTGCAGAACGTCATCGTACGAAGTGGGGATTCCCGAGCCGGTCATCCGGTGGGTCACGTCACGTGGAAGAACGGCAGATGTGAATCAGGCGCGGCCGGTGGAGGCCCGCAGGGCCGGCCGCGGCCTCACCCTACCCGCGTCCGGTAGCGGGTGTCGGCACCGGACCCGGGCACCCCGCACTCGGGGCCGCTCACCCACGCCCAGCGCTCCCCGGACGGGTCGACGAAGCGCACGACCAGCGCCGGCGCGCCCCGGAAGCGCGCGTAGTCGACGAGGTCGACGGTGAGCGGACCGGCCCCGTGCTCGGCGCTGACCGCCGTGAGGCAGTCGGCGAGGGCGTCGCTGCCGGTGAGCCGGCCCAGGCCCCCGGCGGCCGGCAGCCGTTCGCCGTCGTCGCCTGCGGCCGGCGCGTCCGGCCCCGCCCCGAACGACCTCGGTGGCTCGCTGACGCCGGGAGACAGCCGATCGCCGGCGGCCAGGGCCTCCGGCGTCCAGTCGGCGCCCGAGCGCCGCGGCGTGCCGGCGACGGTGAACGCGCCGCCCCCCGACTCCGCCTGCGCGCTGATCGCCTGGTCGGCCGCGCCGCCGCTCTGGTCGCTGCCGCCGACCACCTGGTTGAGCCCGAACCCGACGGCGACGACCGAGGCCGCGGCCAGGGCCGCCGGCCCGGCGAGCCGCGCCCACCGCCGCCCATGCCCGCCGGGGCGGCCGGCCGTCGGGCCGGGACCGCCGGCGGGCCGGCGCGTGCCCCCGGTGGGCTGGGCGGGCACCCGGCCGACCCGGGCCGGCTCGGCGAGGCCCGTCCGGTCCGGCTCGTCGGTGCCGCCGGTAGGGGTGCCGGGGCCGGCGCCGGCCAGCGCGGCGGTGATCCGGTCGACGACGACCGGCGGCATCTCCGGCGCCGGCCCGGCCCAGGCCGCGAGGGCGTCGCCAACCGGGGTCAGGGCCGCCGCCAGCGCGTCGTGGGCCTCGGCCCAGGCCGGGTCCTCCGCGACGAGCCGCGCCGCGACCGCCTCGTCGGGGGTGCCGTCCAACGCGCCGCCGAGGTAGTCGGCGAGCAGGTCGAGGTCGACCTCCCTGAACCCCCCGGCAGTCACGAATCCTCCTGGTTGGCGACGCGCCGGGAGCGTCCCGACCCTGATCGGACGCCGTCGGCCGGCCGGGGGTTCCCCGGGGTGACGGCGGGCACGTCCGGGCCGTCGGAGCCGTCGGCGGCGGCACGGGGTGAGGCCAGCCGCGCGGCCCGGCCGGGCCGCCGGCCCGCCCCTGCGGCGTCGGGCAGTGCGCCCGTGCGTAGGTGCCCGAGCGCCACGGCCAGCCGGGCGCGGCCCCGGGCGCAGCGGCTCTTGACCGTGCCCTCGGCGACGTCGAGAATGCGGGCCACCTCGGCCACCGGGTAGCCCTGCACGTCGACGAGGATCAGCGCCGCCCGCTGCTCGACGGGCAGCTCGGCGAGCGCCTGCCGGACCACCAGGGCGGTGTCGTGGTCCTGGACGGGGGCGGCGGGCTCCGCCCCGCCGGTCGACGGGCCGCCCTCGACGCCGTGCGTGCCGTCGGGCAGCGGGACGGTCGGGTGCGCCTGCCGGCGGCGGATCCGGTCGAGGCAGGCGTTCACCACGATCCGGTGCAGCCACGTGGTCACCGCCGAGTCGCCCCGGAACCGGGCCGCCGCCCGGTGAGCGGACAGCAGCGCGTCCTGGAGGGCGTCGGCGGCCTCCTCGCGGTCGCCGAGGGTCCGCAGGGCCACCGCCCAGAGGCGGTCCCGGTGCCGGCGGAACAGCTCGGTGAAGGCGTCCCGGTCACCGGCGACGTGCGCGCGCAGCAGGTCCACGTCGCTCGCGCGCTCGCCGTGACCGTCCATCACCGCGCCCGACCGCCGCAGTGCCCCGTCACCGGGCCCCGGTTCACGACCCCTGGACCGTGATCTCCTGGACGCCGACCTGGTAGCCCCGGTCGTTCGGGGGCAGCTCGGTGATCCAGAACAGCAGGTAGCGGTATTTCGCGTCGGCGTCGAAGCCGTTGAAGGTCATCGTGGTGCCGTCGTGCTGCTCGAAGGGCTGCCCGATCGGGTTCTTCTTGTAGTGGCTGAACAGCTCCTTGTCGCCCGACGACGTGGGCGGCGGGTCGATGGTGCCCGCGAACAGCTGGGCGGAGGCGCCGGTGGCGGAGAGGCTCACCTGCACCGACTTGACGGTGCGCTCCTCGCCGAGGTCGACCCAGACGCCCATGCCGCTCTTGGTGTTGCCGAAGTTCGGCCGCGTGTAGGTGTCGGTGTCCCAGCCCTTGTCCGCGTCGCCGTCGATCACCTTCTCGGCCCCGCCCAGCTCGTCGCGGAGCTTGCTGTCCGGGTCGATGATGCGCACCTCGGTCACCGACAGCTTGCGCACGGCGGCGGCCGGGGTCGCCTCGGCCGCCGGGGCGCTGCTGGACGGCCGGGCCACCGGCTCGGTCTCCGGCGTCTCGTCGTCGTTGCCGAGGATGCTGATCCCGATGAGCAGGCCGACGAGGGCGACCGCCAGCAGGCCGGCGATGCCGACGGCGACCTTCCGCCCGGCGACCGAGGCCAGCGGCGACGGCTCCTCGCCGCTTTCGGCGGCGAACCGCAGCGGGCCGGCGGGCTCCAGGTAGGCGTCGTCCTCGACCGGGATGTCCAGCCGGGCCAGCTCGGCCGAGAGCACGTCCGACGGCGGCGGGGCGATGCCGGCGTCGAGCAGGTCCATGGTGAGGTCGTCGAGGTAGGCCGGCACGCCGGCCCGGACCTGGCGGGGCGCGGCGATCGCACCGCTGGCGTCGCGTACGGCGTCGGGGATCGCGGCCCGGCCGTGCCCGGCGGTGGCGCCGTGCAGCGGGGCCTCGGCGTGCGGCCAGTGCCCGGTCAGGGCGAAGTAGAGGATGCCGCCGATCGCCCGGACGTCGTTCTCCTGGCTGTCGGCGCCGTCGGTGCGGGCGTCGGCCAGCACCACCCGGCCCTCGTCGCTGATCATGACGGTGCCGGGGTGCACGTTGCCGTGCACCATGCCGGTGGCGTGCACGGCCGCCAGCGCGCTGGCCACGGCGTTGCCGATCGCGGTCGTCCGGCCCGGGTCGAGGGGGCCGTCGGCGACCATCTCCCGCAGGGACCGCCCGTCCACCCACTCGCGGACCACGTACGCCCGCTCGGCCTCGTCGATCGCGTCGTACACGCCGACCAGGTTGGGGTGGATCACCCGGCTGGCCGCGACGGCCGCCTGGAGCATCTCGGTGGCCGAGTCGCCGCCCGGGTAACGCAGCACGACCGCGACCGGGCGGCGCAGCACCACGTCGACCCCGCGCCAGACCAGCCGGCCCGCGCTGTCGTTGTTGATGTGCTCGACCAGCTCGTACCGCTCGGCGAGGATCTCACCGGCCGTGGGAGCACCGAAGGTCATGATCGGCGGAGCGCTCTCCTCCGCCTCCTGACCCTCGCCGACCTGGGTCACCCGTCCTCCCTCGGTGATCGTGTCGATCGATGGACCCGCGCTGCTGGGCATCTGGCTTCCCGCTCTGCCTGTTGAGGAACCGGCCGACGGTTTCGACGCGGAGCGCCGGGGTCGGCCGTACCCGTCGAGAGCGACCTTACCCGGGTTGCCGGCCTCCCCGACATGTCATCTTCCCGGCGTACCCGGCTGAGGTGCCGGGAGTGGCCGCGCCTGTCCGGTTACGACCGTTGTCGGCCGCGTTGCTGGCACATGTACTAGCCAATCTAGAGGTTGACGGCAAGTAGTCGTTGCAGGGGCCGCGCCGGTGTGGCGACCGCGCGACGGCGGCGGATTCCCCGCCGAACGGCCCCTCATGCTCAACCTTCCGGCCGGTTGTCCACAGGGACTTATGGCTGCTGAGCGGCGAATCGCTGAGTTATCCACAGGGCTGTCCCCAGCCTGGTGATCCTCGATCACGCTCCGTGTCCGCCGGGCGGAGGGCCCGGCTCGACCAGAGGGTCCGGTCAGCGGCCGAGGCGGCGGCGGACCATCCCGACCACCTCGGTGATCTCGCCGATCCGCAGCACCATGGCCAGCCCGAGGTACGTCCCGACGATCACCGCCCCGCCGAGGACCAGCCGGAAGACGGCCTGCGGCCAGCTCAGCGTGTCGCCGCCGGGCAGCAGGTTCACCACCAGCAGGCCGACCAGCGCGGCGCCGAGCGCGGCCACCAGGACCTTGCCGAGCGTGCGCATGATCCCGCCCAGCCCGATCCGGCCGACCCGGGGCCGCAGCAGCAGCGCGGAGAACACGGCGGCGGCCAGGTAGGAGACCGCGTTGCCGATCATCATCCCTGCCGCCGCGAAGGTGGCGGAGAAGGCGGCGAACAGCCCGATCTGCACGCCGATCCGCAGCGCCACCACCGGGATGTTGATCAGCGCCGGGGTGCGGGTGTCGGGGAGCGCGTAGAAGGCGAAGGTGAACAACTGGCTGACCGCGAACGGCACCAGCGCCAGCGCCGCCACGAGCAGCACCAGCGAGGTGGCCGTGGCGTTCTCGTCGCTGAACGCCCCGTAGCGGAACAGCGTCACCGACAGCGGGCCGGCGAGCACCGCGTAGCAGACCGCGATGGGGGCGAGCACCGCCGTGACCGTCCGGGTGCCCCGGGACAGGTCGGCGGCGAGGTCGGAGTAGCGGCCGTCGGCGGCGGCGGCGCTCATCCGGGGCATCAGCGCCGTGATGATCGACACGGCGATGATGCCGTGCGCCATCATCAGCAGCAGGAAGACGTTGTTGTAGATCAGCGGGCCGGCGGCGTTCTCCCGGCCGGCGCGGTTGAGCAGGTTGAACAGGACGATCAGGCCGATCTGGCTGACCGCCACGTAGCAGAACATCCACGCGCCGAGCCGGCCCAGCTCGCCCAGGCCCAGGGCCCGGAAGTCGAACCGCAGCCGCCAGCGGAACCCGACCTTGCGCAGGGCCGGCAGCAGCCCGGCTGCCTGGATCGCCACCCCGAGCAGGGTGCCGCCGCCGATCAGCAGGATCCGCCCGGTGGTCATCTGCTCCGGCTCGACGATCTCCGCGCCGAAGATGGCGATGTAGAGGCCGGCGGTGCCGATCACCACGATGTTGTTCAGGATCGGCGCCCACATCGGGGCGGCGAAGTGCCCCCGGGTGTTGAGCACCGCGCTGATCAGCGCGCTGAGGCCGGTGAAGAAGATCATCGGCAGCATCAGGTACGACAGGTCGGTGACCAGCGACTGGTAGGCGCCGCTGGACTTGTCGCTCGCGTACAACGAGGTCAGCAGCCCCGCGCCCGCGACCGCGAGCAGCGCCGCGACGGCCAGGGTGAGCACCGCGAGCGTCAGCAGCCGCTGGGAGTATGCCTGCCCCTGGTCGGCGTCGGCCTTGCGACGGCGCACCAGCACCGGGATCAGGACGCTGGTGAGGATGCCGCCCAGCAGGAACTCGTAGACCATCCCCGGCAGGATCTGCGCCGTGGTGTAGGCGTCGCCGACCAGCGCCCCGCCCAGCGCGGCGGTCAGCGCCAGCGTGCGCAGGAAGCCCGTGCCCCGGCTGACCAGGCTGCCGATCGCCATCACCGCGCTGTTCGTCGCGGCGCTGGCCTCGGCCACCTGCTCCTGCGGCGGCGCGGTCGACTCGATCGCGGGCTGGTTCAGCGGCTCCGCCGAGATGAAGGTGGCGTCGTCGCCGGGGGGCCGGCCGCCGCCCTGCGCGGCGTTCGCGCTGCGGTAGAGACCGCCGCTCATCTCCAGCCTCCCAGGGGTACGTCGGAGCCGGGCACCGGCCCGCACACCATGACCATAGTCAACACCTGCTGGTTACCCGCGCCCGGCGGATCAGGCCCCCGGCCCGACCGATAGGCTGGCGATCCCATGTCCGAAGCCTCCGCACCCCACGCCGCCGACCGCCGCGAGCTCACCGCCGCGCAGCGCAACGCCGTCGCCGAACTGCTCCGCGTCTCGCCGGTCGCCGACGAGCTGGGCCGCCGGTTCGCCGACGCCGGCCACGAGCTGCACCTGGTGGGCGGATCGGTGCGCGACGCCCTGCTCGGCCGCCTCGGCGACGACCTCGACTTCTGCACCGACGCCCACCCCGACCAGACCCTGCGGATCGTCAAGGGCTGGGCCGAGTCGATCTGGGAGACCGGGCGCGAGTTCGGCACCATCGGCTGCCAGCGCGACGGGCTGCGGCTGGAGATCACGACCTTCCGCGCCGAGGCGTACGACCAGGTCAGCCGCAACCCGATCGTGGAGTACGGCACCAGCCTCACCGAGGACCTCAGGCGGCGCGACTTCACCGTCAACGCGATGGCGGTGAGCCTGCCCGCGCACCGGTTCACCGACCCGCACGGCGGCCTCGACGACCTCGCCGCCCGGGTGATCCGCACCCCCGGCACCCCCGCCGAGTCCTTCGGCGACGACCCGCTGCGGATGCTGCGGGCCGCCAGGTTCGCCGCCCAGCTCCGCTTCGCCGTGCACCCCGACGTGCGGGCCGCGATGACCAGGATGGCCGCCGACCTGGACCGGATCACCGCCGAGCGGATCCGCGACGAGTTCACCAAGCTGCTCTGCGGCGCGGACCCGATCACCGGCCTGCGGCTGCTGGTCGACACCGGCCTGGCCGACCGCTTCCTGCCCGAGCTGACCGGGCTGAAGCTGGAGATCGACGAGCACGCCCAGCACAAGGACGTCTACGAGCACACGCTCACCGTGGTCGCCAACGCCGTGTCGTACGAGACCGACGGGTGCGACTTCGTCCTGCGGATGGCCGCGCTGATGCACGACGTCGGCAAGCCGGCCACCAAGGCCGTCGGGCCGGACGGCCGGGTCAGCTTCCACCACCACGAGGTGGTCGGCGCCCGGTTGACCAAGGCCCGGATGAAGGCCATGCGGTACCCGAAGGACGTCACCGCCCAGGTGGTCAAGCTGGTCGGCCTGCACCTGCGCTTCTACGGGTACGGCCGGGGCGAGTGGACCGACTCGGCGGTGCGCCGCTACGTCACCGACGCCGGTGACCTGCTGGCCCGCCTGCACAAGCTGACCCGCTCGGACTGCACCACCCGCAACCGGCGCAAGGCGGCGGCCCTCGCGGCCGACTACGACGCGCTGGAGGAGCGGATCGCCCGGATCGCGGCCGAGGAGGACCTCGCCCGGGTCCGCCCCGACCTCGACGGCAACGCCATCATGGAGCTGCTCGGCGTGCCGCCGGGGCCGATCGTGGGCCGGGCCTGGAAGCACCTCAAGGAGCTGCGCCTGGAGCGCGGCCCGCTGGACCGCGACGAGGCCGAGGCGGAGCTGCTGCGCTGGGCCCGCGAAGAGGGCGTCGGCGGCTGATCGCGGGTCTGCCGAAAAGACACGGCGCTCCGATCGCCCGTCCTGTCGGGAAACTGACGACGCGACGGCAGCGTATCGACCGATCGGCTGAGGTAATTCCGTTCGACCAGCGTCCATGATGATGCAACATCATCATGGCCTCCTGTCCATTTCAGTGTGAGGCCGGATTCATCTGTTCTCGGCCGTCCCGAGGTGGACAGCCGATGCTGCAACGGGGAGATCTCTTTGACACGTCGTGGCGTAATGCGCCGCTCTGCGGTGGCCGGGCTCGCCCTCGCCTCCGCGACCTCCATCGCCCTCGCCACCACCGGCGCGGCGATGGCCGACCCGACCCCCCAGGCCAGCCCGGAGACGGCCGGCGTGGAGGCGTCTAGCCTGGACGCCGCCGGCAACCCGGTGCGGCCGAACCTGACCGCGCCGAAGCGCTCGCAGGCGCGTGACGCCTCGACCAAGGGCGTCGTGCCGGGCCGCTACATCGTCAAGCTGAAGAACGGCAAGGCCAGCGCGAGCACCACCCGCAGCACCGTCAAGGCCCTGTCCAAGGCCAACGGCGGCACGGTGCGGAAGGTCTTCACCGGGGCCCTGCGCGGCTACTCCGCGCAGCTCACCCCCGCTCAGGCGAAGCGGCTGGCGGCCGACCCGGATGTCGCGTACGTCGAGCCGGTCCGCAAGGTCTCGGCGAGCGGCACCCAGACCAACCCGCCCTCGTGGGGCCTGGACCGGATCGACCAGACCACTCCGGCGCTGAGCAAGTCCTACACGTACCCGTCGTCGAGCGGTGTCACCGCGTACATCATCGACAGCGGGATCAACATCAACCACCAGGACTTCGGCGGCCGGGCGAGCTACGGGTTCAACGCGGTCGCCGACGGCAACGTCGCGGACTGCAACGGTCACGGCACGCACGTGGCGGGCACCGTGGGCGGCACCACCTACGGCGTCGCCAAGGACGTCGACCTGGTCGCGGTCCGCGTGCTCAACTGCGAGGGCGACGGCACGACCGAGACGGTGCTCGACGGCATCAACTGGGTGACCAGCAACGCCCAGAAGCCCGCGGTGGCGAACATGAGCCTGGGCGGAGGAGCGAGCACGGCGATCGACGACGCGGTCGCCACCTCCATCGGCCAGGGCATCACCTACGTCGCCGCCGCCGGCAACGAGGCGGACGACGCCTGCGCGTACTCCCCGGCCCGCGCGCCGGCCGCCATCACCGTCGGCGCGACCGACCGGGTCGACATGATGGCCGGCTTCTCCAACTACGGGACCTGTCTGGACACCTTCGCCCCCGGCGTCGGCATCACCTCGGCCTGGATCGGCGGCACGACCGCGACGCAGACCATCAACGGCACGTCGATGGCCGCGCCGCACGTGGCCGGCATCGCCGCCCAGCTGCTCGCGCAGAACCCGAGCTGGACCCCGCAGCAGGTGCGCAACGCCGTCGTCACCAACGGCGTCTCCGGCGCGGTGCTCGGCCCGGCGGGCAGCATCGACCGGCTCGCGCACGTCGGCGCGGCTCCGGTGACCCGCACCAACGTCGGCCTGCGGGCCCGGGTCAACGACTCCCTCGTCGTGGCCGAGAGCGGCGGCTCCAAGCCGCTGATCGCCCGTAGCTGGCAGCTCGGCGGGTGGGAGAAGTTCGACGTCGTCTCCGTCAGCAGCGGGGTGGTCGCCCTCAAGTCGAAGGCCAACGGCAAGTACGTCGCGGCCGACGGCAGCGGCAGCAAGCCGCTGATCGCCAAGAGCACCGCGATCGGCTCGTGGGAGAAGTTCCAGCTCGTCAACAACACCGACGGCAGCATCAGCCTCAAGGCGCAGGTCAACGGCAAGTACGTGGCCGCCGACGGCGCGGGCAGCAAGCCGCTGCTCGCCAAGAGCGCCAGCATCGGGGCCTGGGAGAAGTTCGACTTCGAGGCGCCCAACCCGATCGTCAGCGTCAAGGCCAAGGCCAACGGCAAGTTCGTCGCGGCCGACGGCAGCGGCAGCAAGCCGCTGCTGGCCAAGAGCACCTCGGTCGGCTCCTGGGAGAAGTACGAGCTGGTCGACCTCGGCTACGGCTGGATCGCCTTCCGCGCGCTGGTCAACAACAAGTACGTGACGGCGCAGAGCGGCGGCTCCCAGCCGCTGCTGGCGAAGGCCGGCTCGATCAGCGACTGGGAGGCGTTCTTCGTCGGCTGGCACCACCCGGACGGCACCGTCCACCTGTACGCGAACGCGAACGGCAAGATCGTCAAGGCGGACAGCGGCGGCAGCAAGCCGCTGATCGCCAAGAGCACCTCGGTCGGCTCGTGGGAGCAGTTCACCATCGGCCTCGCCTGACCGACCCCGCACCACCTCCGACGCCCGTCGGCACCGCCCCGAACATCAGGGGTGGTCCGGCGGGCGTCGGCCTTGCCCGGTCGGTCGAATCCCCGTACCCGAAAGCGAAGCCGGCCGGGCCCACGACGGGCCCGGCCGGCTTCGTGTTGCCGAAAGGGAGGGTCAGCGGTCGACGGCGGTGCCGTCCACCGTGGCCGCCTCGGTGCCGTTGCGCGCCGCGCCGAGCTTGGCGAGCAGGCCGGCCAGGTCGATGCCGGTCAGGTCGGTGCCGAGCTGGAGGCCCTGCGCCACGTTGCTCGCCACCGACTTCGTCAGCGTCGACGCCCCGTCGGTGGAGATGACGGTCATCTTGTCGATCGCGCCGATCGGCGCGCTGGCCGCCTCGACCACCTGCGGCAGCACCCGGACGAGCAGGTCCAGCACGGCGGCCTCCCCGTACGCGGCGAACGCCTCGGCCTTGCGGGCCATCGCGTCGGCCTCGGCCTGGCCCTTGGCCAGGATGGCCGCGGCCTCCGCCTGACCCTCCCGCTCGACGGCCTCGGCGATCGCGGACCGGCGGCGCTGCTCGGCCTCGCCCTCCTTGGCGCCCTCGATCGCGTTCGCCTCGGCCAGCGCGGCCCGGCGGGCCCGCTCGCCCTCACCGGTGAGCCGGGACTGCTCGGCGGCGGCCTGCGCGGCGGCGATGGTGGCCTGCCGCTGCGCGTCGGCGTTGAGCACCGCCGCGTTGCGGGCCGCCTCGGCCTCCTGCTCCACCTTGTACCGGGCGGCGTCGGCCGGCTTGCGCACCTCGGTGTCGAGCTGGCGCTGCTTCAGCTCGGCGTTGCGCTCGGCCACCTTCTGCTGCTCGGAGAGGATCGCCTGGTCCCGCTCGGCCTGGGCGAGCGGGCCGGCCGCCGCCGACTTCGCCTTCGCCGCGTCGATCTCCGCCTGGATGGCGGCCTGCTTGAGGGCCAGGTTCCGGTTGGCCTCGGCGATGGCCTCCTCGGCGAGCAGCCGCTCCTGCTCGGCCTGCTGCCGGGCCCGGGCCTCGGCGATCGCCGCGTCCTTGAGCACCCGGGCCGCCTCCGGCCGCCCGAGGTCCTGGAGGTACGACCCCTCGGCCACGATGTCCTGGAGCTGGAAGGTGTCCAGCACCAGCCCCTGGTTGGTCATCGAGTGCTCGGCCTCCTCGGCCACCGCGCTGGCGAACGCCGCCCGGTCCCGGATGACCTCCTCGACGGTGAGCCGGCCGACGATCGAGCGCAGCGCGCCGGCCAGCACCTCGCGGGTGAAGTTGTCGATCTCGTCCTGCTGGTGCAGGAAGCGCTGCGCGGCGGCGCGGATCGCGTCCTCGGTGCCGCCGACCTTGACGATGGCGACGCCGTGCAGCTCGGCCCGGATGCCCTGCTTGCTGACCGCGCCCTTGATGCCGACGTCGATGCGGCGGCTGGACAGGTCGAGCGACTGGAGCTTCTGCACCACGGGCAGCACGAACACCGACGCGCCGAGGACGACCTTCTGGCCGGACATGTCGGTGGACCGGCCGCCGTCGGCGGTCTCGGTGGTCCGGCCCTTGCGGCCGGTGACGATGAACGCCTCGTTGGGCCCGGCGACCTTGATCCGGGACAGCACGAACAGGATGAGGACGACGACGAGGAGCACCGCGCCGCCGATGGCGATGAGGAGGGGCATTCGACTTCCGCTCTGCGAGGAAGGGAGGGACGGTGGGTTTCAGTAGGTTTCGACGTGCACGCTGGTCTCGCTCAGGGCCTCGACCACGAAGACCTGCTCGCCCATCCCGATCGGTCGGTCGGCGCGGGCGTTGAGCTTGACCGGCTGGCCGGCGACGCGGACCCGGACCTCGCCGTAGCCGTCCACGGGGATCGGGGTCACGACCAGGCCGAGCGCGCCGACGAGGTGGTGGCGGGTGGGGGTGGGGTCGGTGCGCATGGTGCGGGCCGCCCGGCTCAGCCGGGCCGCGACCCACGCCGTGGGCACCGCCGCGACCGCGCCGCCGGCCACCGCCGCGGCGACCATCCCGGGGGTACGCGCACCGAGCAGCTCGTTGACGATCGCCGCGCCGAAGCCGAACGCGCCGGCGAACCCGGCGACCGCCTCCAGCGACACCGGACCGTCGACGCCGGGATGGCTGAAGTGGAACAGCTCGGTGCCGAGCAGGGCCAGCGCCAGCACGCCGACGCCCGCCCCGCCGATGATCAGGAAGATGAGCGTTCCGGTGGCCACGACCTGCACGGTAGCCGCCCTGTGCAAGGTCATCCGGCGTGGCGGTCGGAGCCGAGGGCGCCGAGGTCAATCACACCTAAAGCACCTTCCGCTGCATACGGCGTAAACCATCCCGCTTGAGGGCTGCAAATTCCCGTCGGGCGGGAGTTGACCATATCGCGCCACGGGGAAGCCCTTGCCCTCGCAAGGAGGTTGCACTTAACATATTGACGCCCTCGAATTAATCGATCAAGGGTGATCCTTCTGATTCAAAACCCTGACGCCATCTCTCCTTTTCGCGGCATGTCGGCAGGGGCATTCTTCGTGCGCGAGGAGGAGCGATGAGAGAGATCAGAATCAGCCGACGGGGAGGGTTTGCCGCGCTGGGTGCGGGCCTGGGCGCCGCCCTGCTCGGCACAAGCCTCACGGACCAGGCGAGGGCGGCGTCACGCGGAGCGCCGTCCCGCGGCGTCCGACCGAAGAAGGACGCGGTCGGCTACAGCATCACGATCTCGAACGCTTCTGCGCTGGACGGCATGAATGCCATCCTCTTCCAGGAGAACCCCGTGCTTCCGAGCGACGCGGTCACGCTCGCCTGGATGTCGAAGATGTGCCACCCGTCGACGACAATCGAATATCAGTGGACCATCGACTACAACTTCGTCTGGGGCCAGGTCGGAACGCTCGTCCCCGGAACGCAGTTCGTGGCAGGCCAGATCCTGGAGGCCGACCTGACCCAGAACAATCTGGTCACCCTCTCCTACGTCGACGGCGGTTTCGAATTCGGCCCGACCAGTCCGGCCGGGAAGAATGGGAGCCTGATAATCAAGGAGGACGACACCGTCCCGGGGCCGGGCAACGACGACCAGGGCAGCGTGGGAATCGGAATGTCGGGAGCCGGCACGTTCGTGGTGCCGACGGTGCCGAACACCGGGGTCGAGTTCGACCCCAAGCCCACCTACTGGGTCGCCTTCGGAAGCTTCGCGAGCAGCGAGGTGATGGACGTCTCCGAACTCACCGAGCCGGCCAAGGTGGTGTACCCCGACGGCATGACCAGCGCCAAGGCCGTCTTCGACGGCAAGTCGTGGGACATCTCCTACGGGAACTGACGTCGCCGGTCCTCCGGCCGCTCGCCTCGTCAGCTTGGGGCGACGGTGAGAATCCGGTCGACCAGCTCGGGCGGGAGCGGCTGCCGCACCAGCTCCCGCCCGGTCGGGTCGGCGAGCACGAAGTCCCGGCTGCCGTACGGGCGTCGGTAGAGCAGGCGGTCGTCGGTGACGAACGCGGCGTCGGCGGCCGGCAGGGACCGGACGACCCGCCCGTCGGCGGTCTCGACGAGCAGCGGCTCGTGCTGGCCCTGCACCACCACGAGCCGCCCGTCCGGCGACCAGGCCCACGGGCCGGCCGGGTCGCCCGGCATGGCGACGAACCGGGTGGGCCGGCCGTCGTCGGCGGTGAACTCCCCGTCGGTCACCTCAGCCGCCGTCCACCTCCGATGGTCAAGACGCCGGCCGGGACCGGAAGTTTGCCTCACCGGGCGGCCGGATCGGGCCGAAGCCGGTGGGCTGGGTGGGCGGTGTCGGGGCGTGTCTCGCTGGCGGGGGAGAATGGGGTGTGCGCTGGACCGTGCTCGACTCCCCGATCGGCGAGTTCTCCGTGGCCACCGACGACGACGCCGTGTGCGGCGCGCACTTCGGGCGGGTGGAGAGCGCCGTCGACGTCCCCGGCGACGAGCTGTCCGGCCGGGCCGTGGCCGAGCTGCGGGCGTACTTCGCCGGGGAGCTGACCGAGTTCACGGTGCCCGTGGCGGCGCGCCGGGGCTCCGAGTTCGAGCGGGCGGTGTGGCGGGAGATGACCCGCATCCCGTACGGGGAGACGTCAACCTACGGCGAGGTGGCCCGGCTGGTCGGCGACGGCGACCCGGGGGCGGCGCGGGCGGTCGGGGTGGCGTGCAACCGCAACCCGATCCCCGTGATCGTCCCCTGCCACCGGATCGTGGGCGCGGGGGCGAAGCTGGTCGGGTTCGGCGGGGGCCTGCCCCGCAAGGTGAAGCTGCTGGAGTTGGAGGCCGGCGTCGCCCTGCGCCGCGCCTGGTCCTGACGGGCTTGAGCGGCATCCTGCAGATCTTGGTAATTTTCGGCCCCCCTGGAGGCCGTTTTGTGCCAAGATCGCTGAGCTTTTCGGGGGCGAGAGGGCCAGTCGGCCGGAAAGCATGGAGATCGTGCTCAATCGCGGAGAGAGTGGCCTCAGGTCGGGGCGAGGCCACTCGATCACTGATCGAGCGCGATCTTGACCGGCCAAGAGCAGGCCGGTCGTCAGGGGATCAGGCGAATCGTCCGGCGCGGAGGTCGGTGAGGAAGGCGGTCCAGTCGGCGGCGGGGAAAAGCAGCGTCGGGCCGGTGCGGTCCTTGCTGTCGCGGACGGCGAACCGGCCGCTGCCGTCGAGCACCGGCCCGGCCTCGACGCAGTTGCCGCCGCCGTTGCCGCTGCGGGTGCTGACGTGCCAGGCCACCGGCAGTCCGGTGCTGGCCGATCCGCCGATGCTCGCCATGTGCTCACTCCAGACGCGCTTCCAGATCGAAGAGGATGCGCTGCGCGGCACCATTTCGTAGCGCCGCCCGGCGCAACCGATCGTAGCGCTGGTGCAGCGATTCGGCCTTCTCGCCTTCCACCACCACGGCTCCCACCGCGGTGGAGACGCAGCCGGCCGGCGGGTAGGGGCGGCGCATCCGGAAGACGTCGAACGTGCCGTCCGGGCACGCATGGGCTCCCGCGGCGGCCGGCAGGATCATGACCTCGATGTTCGGCCAGCCGGCCATCTTTCGCAGGTGTGCTAGTTGGGCGCGCATCACCTTGGGACCGCCGACGACCCGCCGGAGGTCGTGAGCGCCGGGGTCAGGGCCGGGGACGGGGTCCACGTGACCCGGGCGGCCAGCGTCCAGTTCGTCAGCCGGCCGATCGTGGCTCGGGTGATCCGGGTGCGCGACGACCTGATCACCTACGACGGCTGGTGCTGGCTCGACGTCTACCAGCTCGACGCGAGGGGCGACGCGACCGAGCGCCGCACGATCTTCGTACGCCCGGATGGGCTCCGGCGAGGGGCGATGAGTACGTGACGACTGTTACACGTCCCGCCGCTGGTACGGCCGCACCCGACTTCTCCGTCCGGCCGTTGGCCGGGTACACCCGGGATAAGGAGAAACAGTGCTGCCCAGCTTGGTTGACGCGACCCCTGACGAGTTATACAAATCTGGTATGGCCTTCACTCTGACGCTCAAGCCCGAGGTGGAACAGCGGCTCCGCGAGCTCGCCGAGGCCGAGCACCGCTCGATGCACAAGACCGTCGAGGTGGCCATCCAGGCGTACCTGGACCGGCACGAGCGCGACGAGTGGACTCGCCAGGCCGCCCGACGGGTCTTCGAGGAGGACGCCGAGTTCTTCGAGATGTTGGGAGACCGGTGACTCAACTCTGGCCCGAGCCGGAAGACCTGCTGATTTTGCTGTCGGAGCACACCGGCCCGCAGAGCCGGGTGCGGGACCCCGGCATCTTGGTCGCTGCTGCGGCCCGTCCGCACGCCCGCATGCTGGGCCGTGCCGTCTACCCCACGGTGTTGGACAGGTCGGCGGCGCTGCTGCACGGAGTGATGATGTGGCGACCGCTCGACATGTGGAACGCCGGTCTCGCCTGGGCGGCGATGCGGGTCTTCATCGCGCGTTCCGGCCTCGTGCTCAACATGCCGGCCAAGGAGCGGATGGCGTTGACCGATGCGATGGCCAGCGGCGAGGTCGACTCGGTGGACGAGATCGCGCTGCGGCTGTCGCCGTACCTGGAGATGGGTGCCTGAACGAACCGCGGAGGGCCGGGTCCCGACGGACCCGGCCCTCCGTGATCGTGCTGGCGTCAGCGCGTCAGCGCTCGACCTCGCCCTTGATGAAGGACTCGACGGCGGCGTGCGCGTCGTGGTCGGCGTACTGCACCGGCGGGGACTTCATGAAGTACGACGAGGCCGACAGGATCGGGCCGCCGATCTTGCGGTCCAGGGCGATCTTCGCGGCCCGGACGGCGTCGATGATGACGCCCGCCGAGTTCGGCGAGTCCCACACCTCCAGCTTCAGCTCCGCGTTGAGCGGGGTGTCGCCGAAGGAGCGGCCCTCCAGGCGGATGTAGGCCCACTTGCGGTCGTCGAGCCACGGCACGTGGTCCGACGGGCCGATGTGCACGTCGCTCTTGACCATCTCGTGCGGGATCTGGGACGTGACCGACTGGGTCTTCGAGATCTTCTTCGAGACCAGCCGGTTGCGCTCCAGCATGTTCATGAAGTCCATGTTGCCGCCGAAGTTGAGCTGGTAGGTGCGCAGCAGCTCGACCCCGCGGTCCTCGAACAGCTTCGCCAGTGCCCGGTGCACGATGGTCGCGCCGACCTGGCTCTTGATGTCGTCGCCGACGATCGGCAGGCCCGCATCCTCGAACTTCTTGGCCCACTCGGGGTCGGAGGCGATGAAGACCGGCAGCGCGTTGACGAACGCGCAGCCGGCGTCGATCGCGGCCTGGGCGTAGAACTTGTCGGCCTGCTCGGAGCCCACCGGCAGGTAGGAGACGACGACGTCGACCTGCGCGTCGCGCAGCGCCTTGGCCACGTCGACCGGCTCGGCGTCCGACTCCTCGACGATCTCGCGGTAGTACTGGCCCAGGCCGTCGAAGGTCGGGCCGCGCTGCACGCTGACGCCGGTCGGCGGCACGTCGCAGAGCTTGATCGTGTTGTTCTCGCTGGCGACGATTGCCTCCGCGAGGTCCATGCCCACCTTCTTGGCGTCGACGTCGAACGCCGCGACGAACTCCACGTCCGAGACGTGGTAGTCGCCGAAGGTGACGTGCATGAGACCCGGGACGCGGTCGTTCGGGTCGGCGTTGCGGTAGTACTCCACGCCCTGTACGAGGGACGAGGCGCAGTTACCCACACCGACGATGGCGACGCGGACGGAGCCCATAGCGTCTGCCTCCTTCTTCTTCATCACGGCCGCTCTTTCCTGGACTCTCCAGGCGGAGGCGGGCTGTCGTTATCTCGTCGGCCGCCGGCCGTCCCGGTTCCCGGGACCGTCGGGGCACGGCCGGAGCGCTCGTTGGCGATGAGCTCCTCCAGCCAGCGGACCTCGCGCTCACAGGCGTCGAGGCCGTGGCGCTGAAGTTCCAGGGTGTACGCGTCGAGGCGCTCGGCCGCCCGGCCCAGCACGTCGCGAAGCCCCTCGCGGCGTTCCTCGATCTTGCGGCGGCGACCCTCCAGGATGCGGAGCCGGGTCGCCTGGTCGGTGCGGGCGAAGAACGCGAAGTGCACGCCGAAGCCCGTGTCGTCGTACGTCTCGGGGCCGGCCTGCGCGATGAGCTGGGCGAAGCGTTCCTTGCCCTCAGCAGTGATCTTGTAGACCACCCGCCCCCGGCGGCTGGTCAGTGCGGGGACCTCCTCGGCGGTGGCGGGCGTCTCGTCGGCTTCGGTGATCCACCCGGCCGCCTGCAGTCGGCGCAGGGTGGGATAGAGCGAGCCGTAGCTGATCGCCGCGCGGATCGCGCCCAGCTTGGCCGTGAGCTCCTTGCGGAGCTCGTAGCCGTGCATCGGGGACTCCTGGAGGAGGCCGAGGATGGCGAGATCGAGCACGGGCCACCCCTTCTTACCCCCGACGCGGAGACTCAACCACCGCGATGTATCGGACCGATACATCGCACGTTAGCCGCTCCCAAGGATCAGGGCAAACCCCCACGCCGAATTCTCGGGGTCACCGATTGTGACGGCGGTCGCCTCGCCGCGCCGGACCGCGTACCCTTCTCCGCATGCGTACGCAGCGCCAGGTCGTCGACTACTCGCTCCGGAAGCGAGCGGTGCTGCGTGAACTCCTCGCCGGCCGCGTGGGCACGTACGATGTCTGCGACGCGTCGCCGTACCTGAAGAACGCCGCCCGTTTCCACGGTGAACCCACCGAGGAGCGCTGCCCGATCTGCCGCAGCGAGAACCTCACCCACGTTCATTACATTTACGGGGACGAGCTCAAGCAGTCCGCCGGGCAGGCGCGTACCCTTGCCGAGTTGCCCGTCCTGGCGATGACGCTGAGTGAGTTCCAGGTCTTCGTGGTGGAGGTGTGCCTCGGCTGCGGCTGGAACCACCTCGTCGAGCAGTTCCTGCTGGGCCGGGACGGGCTGGCCGGCGGCGCGGAGGACGGGTCGGAGCAGGGCGCGGCCGGTTCTTCGGCCGCCGCGGCCCCGGGCGTCGGCCCGGCCGTTCGGCGGAGGCGAGAGGCGCAACGGTGAACCCAGCTGACTCGGTTGGCCCGATGTGGAGGAGGCGGGACGACCGACAGCTTTTAGGACCGATAGGTCCGATTGATCCGGAAGCGATGCCCTCGGCCCGACTCGTTCAGGCGGCGGCGTCCTGTGTTTCAGCTCACGGCAACCCGGTGGCGGCGCGATCGCGTCCCACCGCGACCGGCAGGGTGTGAGGAATGAACTCGTACGGCGATCCCAGCTCCTCGCGCGGGCGGGCCCAGATACCGGGCGCCCACGGCGACCCCGGCGCGGGCCCGGCCGACGCGTACCGTCGCGGCGACGACGCCCGCGGCAGCTGGTCAGAGGGTACGGCACAGCCGGGCCGCGCCTCCGTGCCGCCCCGCGGCCAGGGCGCGGGAGGCCGCGCCTCGGTGGGCGGTTCAGCGGCGGTGCCGCCGCGCCCCGGCTCCGCAGCGGTGCCGCCGCGCGGCACAGCCGCCGCCGGCTCGGCGTCGGTGGGCTCCGCCTCCGTCGGGCGCGCGGTGCCCGGCCGGGCCTCGGTGCCCGTCTCCCCGGCCCCGGGCGGGCCGACAGCCGGCCGGGCCGGCGCGGGCCGGGCCTCGGTGCCGGTCTCTTCGGCGCCCGTCTCCCCGGCCGGCCGGGCCTCGGTCGGTGTCGGCTCCGCCGGCCGAGCGAGCGTGGGCGCCGCGTCCGTGGGCGCCGGCTCGTACGGCGGTCCCGCCGGCCGCGCCTCCGTCGCCCGCGCGAGCGTCTCCCCGGCCTCCGGCATCGGCGCGCCGTCCGGCGGGGGTGATCGCGGTCCCGGCGGCCGGGGCCCCGACGGCCGGGCGAAGTCGGCGCGGGCCCGCAAGCGCCGGCGGACGAACATCCTCATCGCCAGCTTCGCGGTCTTCATCATGCTCGCCGGCATCGGCGTGGTCGGCTTCACCTACTACTCGACCAACGTCGTGCTGCCCGAGGACACCACGCCGCCGCAGGCGACGACCCTCTACGCGTTCGACAACAAGACCATCATCGCCAAGGTCGGCGAGCAGAACCGCACCCTGGTCACCATCGACCAGATCCCGCAGCACGTGCAGGACGCGGTGGCCGCCGCCGAGGACCGCAACTTCTACCGACACTCCGGTGTGGACTACAAGGGCATCGCCCGGGCCGCGTGGAACAACGTCTCCGGCGGCGACAAGCAGGGCGCGTCGACCATCACCCAGCAGTACGCCCGCAACGCGTACGACAACCTGAAGGACGACACCTACGCCCGGAAGGTGAAGGAGGCGATCCTCGCCTCCAAGCTGAACGACAAGTACGGCAAGCCGCAGATCATGCAGCACTACCTCAACGTGATCTACTTCGGCCGCGGCGCGTACGGGATCGAGGCGGCCGCCCAGACCTACTTCGGCAAGCCGGCGAAGAACCTGACCGTCGCCGAGGGCGCGGTGCTCGCCGCGCTGATCAAGCAGCCGGTCGCCAGCGAGACCCACAAGGGGTACGACCCGGCGGTCAACCCGGTCGACGCCAAGTCCCGCTGGGACTACGTCATCAACGGCATGGTCGAGGAGGGCTGGCTCAACGCCCCCGGCCGGCCGGAGCGCCCGACCGAATACCCGAAGAACATCAAGAGCCCCAAGAACGGCGGCGCCGGCATCGACTTCGGCGTGAACACGCCGTACGGCAACGTCATCAACTACGTCAAGGTCGAGATGCGCGAGAAGGGCCTCTGCGTCGACAAGGAGGCGGACGTCACCGACAAGAAGCCGCTCTGCTCGCAGGCGCTGATGGCCGGCGGCTACCGGATCCGCACCACGATCGACACGAAGACCCAGAAGGCGGCGGTCGAGGCCGCCCAGCGCAAGACGAAGGGCTCGGAGCTCGCCGGCCAGCCGAAGAACCTGATGGCGGCGGTCGTCGCGATCGAACCCGCGACCGGGCGCGTCCTCGCCTACTACGGCGGCGACAACGGCACCGGCACCGACTACGCCGGCAAGAACACCGACCTCAACGGCAACATCACCGGCGGCCACTCGCCGGGGTCGAGCTTCAAGATCTATACCCTGGCCGCCGCGCTGAAGGCCGGCAAGGCGCTGGAGTCGCGGTGGAAGGGCCGGGGCTTCACCCCCGAAGGCACCAAGTTCAAGGTCAGCAACGCCGGCGTCGACAACCCGTCCTGCGGAAATTCCTGCACCCTGAGGGTCTCCACCCTCAAGTCGCTGAACGTGCCGTTCTACCACGTCACCCAGGAGATCGGGCCGGACAAGGTCATCGACATGGCCAAGCAGGCCGGCGTCACCACGATGTGGCGTACGGACACCGACCCCCCCAAGGCGTACGACCTGACGAAGACCGACCCGAAGGACATCGCGCCGTCGCCGTTCTTCCACGTCGTCGGCTACGGGCAGTACCCGATCACCGTCCTCGACCACGCCAACGGCGTCGCCACGTTCGCCAACGAGGGCGTCTACAACAAGGCCCACTTCCTCTACTCGGTGGAGAAGCAGAACGAGACCACCGGCAAGTGGGAGAAGATCAGCAGCGAGAAGATCGAGTCCAAGCGGCGGATCGACAAGGACATCGTCGCCGACGTGACGTCGGTGCTGAAGGAATACCCGGGCCAGGTCAACCACCGGCTCGCGGACGGCCGCGAGGCCACCGCCAAGACCGGCACCTGGGAGCTCAAGTCCGACAGCCCGGACAACGGCGACGCCTGGATGATCGGCTACACGCCGCAGCTCGCCACGGCCGTCTGGGTGGGTAACGAGCAGAAGCGGCTGCCGCTGAAGCTGAGCGACGGCCGCAAGGTCAGCGGCGCGAACCTGCCCGGCACCATCTGGGAGCGGTTCATGAACGACGCCCTCAAGGGGGAGCCGAAGAAGAGCTTCCCGCCGGCCGCGAACATCGGCGACCCGGAGTCCGGCAACGGCGACCCGCCGCCCCCGCCGCCCACCCCGGACCCGCCGGCGTGCAACCCGCTGGACATCTTCTGCCAGAACCCCGGCAACAACCCGAACAATCCGAACAATCCCAACAACCCGAACAACCCCAACAACCCGGGTGGCCCGGGTGGCCCCGGTGGTCCGGGTGGCCCGGGTGGCCCCGAAGGGCCGACGAACCCCGGGCGCGGCAACGAGGAAGGCACCGGCGGCGGCCTGCTGCCGACCATCACCCCCCGCCCCCGGGAGTGAACGCACCGAACTGAGCACCCCGCCGTGGGGGGGGGGGGGCCCCCCCCCCCCCCCCCCCCCCGCGGGCGGGGGGGGGGGGTTTTTGTTTGGGGGGGGGGGGGGGGGGCCCCCCGCGGGGGGGATAGTGAGAAAGTAGACCCCCCACG